>JBBQEU010000027.1:0-30904 GCA_038321235.1 Acidimicrobiales bacterium
TGAACTCCGCTGCATCCCACGGCGCGGAGAGGAGATCGAAGTCGAACGCCTGGTGGTACTCCCCCGCACGCAGATACATCGGCCGACGGCTGGCGTGCACCCAGGCTTCGGCCACCATCATGCGGTCGTCGTATTCGTCGAGCACCATGCGCCAGCGCCGGACGATGTCGTGGAGTTCGTCGCGGTCGAGGTACGGGAGCGGGTGCTCGCGCCCCTTGCCGTCGTTGACCGAAATCCCTGCGTCGGGATATCCCGCTTCCTTGACGAGTGAGTGGGCGACGTCGATGCGGAACCCCGCTGCTCCCCGATCGAGCCAGAACCGCATCACCGACTCGAACTCGGCCGCTACGTCTGGGTGATTCCAGTTGACGTCGGGCTGGCTGTCGTCGAAGAGATGCAGGTACCACTGGCCGTCGTCGACACGGGTCCATGCCGGACCACCGAAGATCGACTGCCAGTCGTTGGGCGGCAGCTCACCGGCGTCGCCACGCCCGTCGAGAAAGTGGAACCGGGATCGCTCCGTCGACCCGGCCGGTGCGGCGAGCGCTGCCGCGAACCACGGGTGGTCCCACGAGACGTGGTTGGGGACGAGATCGACGAGGACGCGAATGCTCCGCTTCGCAGCTTCAGCGATGAAGGCTTCCGCCTCGGAGGTGGTGCCGTACTGCTCGTGGATCTCGCGGTAGTCGGCAACGTCGTAGCCGCCGTCCAAGAGAGGTGACCGATACCACGGGTTGACCCAGACTGCGTCCACGCCGAGGCGCTCGAGGTGATCGAGCCGTGAGCGAATTCCCGCAATGTCACCGGTCCCGTCGCCGTTGCCGTCGGCGAACGATCGGACGTAGATCTGATAGACGACGGCGCGCCGCCACCACTCCGAGGAGGTCGGATCCGAGGAGGTCGGAACCGTCGGCTGGGGATCGCGCGTGGGGGGCAAGATGGGCGACGGTACCGCATCGGGCGGCGAGGGTGTGCAAACGCTTACACTCCTCGGATGGGGACGACGGGAATGGGGACCACCGGGCCGTTGGCACCGCGAGTACGAGGGCCTCGCATCGAGGACGTGGCCACAGCGGCGAACGTCTCGGTCGCCACGGTCAGCCGAGCACTGCGAGGCCTCCCCAACGTCGCCGAGTCGACCCGACGCCGAGTGGTGAAGGTCGCGACTGATCTCGATTACTCCCCCGACCCTGCCGCCGCTCGCCTTGCCGCCGGGCACACCCGAACCGTGATCATCGTGGTCCCTCACCTCGCGAGCTGGTACTTCTCGACGGTGATCGCCGGCGCCGAGGCAGTCTGCAACGAGTCGGGCTACGAGTTCCTCGTCGTCGGCGTCGGCAGTCAGGCGGAGTGCGACCGCCTCCTCGATCGGGCCCGCCTCGAGCGCCGGACCGACGGGGTCGTTCTCGTCAACATTCCGGCCAGTGACCAGCAGGCGGCGTCGCTGCGTAGTCGCGGTGTGGCGCTGTCGACGATCGGCACCAGATCAGCTGGTTCGCCCTCGGTGTTCATCGACGACGTGGAAGTCGGCCGCCTCGGCGCATCGACGCTCGCAGAGCTCGGCCACCGTCGCATCGGACTCATCAGCGGTCTCGGCGACGACCCCTTGAACTTCGCGGTGCCGAAGCGGCGCACAGCAGGTTTCGTCGCCGGACTCTCGGCGTTCGCCATCGCCTTGGATGAAGAGCTCGTGGTCGGCGGCAACTTCGGCATCGACGGCGGGCAGGAGGCAATGGCGTCACTCCTCGACCTGCCCGACCCCCCAACCGCCGTGTTCGCGATGTCCGACGAAATGGCCTTTGGCGCGTTGATGGAACTCAACGAACGTCGGCTCGTCGCCGGGCGTGACGTCTCAGTACTGGGCGTCGACGACCACGAGTTCGCCCGGGTCGTGTCACTGAGCACCATCCGCCAACACGTCGCCGACCAGGGCGCCGCTGCCGCTCGCGCCCTGATCGCGACGATGACGGGCGCACCGGTGACGATCGAGCCCGTGATGTCGTCGATCGAGTTGGTGTTGCGCACCACGACCGGGCGGCCGATGAACGGACCCGCGGTCGCCCACGCAGGCTGATCGCCGACAACTTCGCGTCCTTTGGCCTTGACGCTGACCGCCGAGTCTGTAAGCGTTTACATTGCTGAAACACTTCGGCGACATTTCCAAATGAGGGGGAGGACCCACATGAACAAGCGCTGGCTGAAGCTGGCCGCCGTCCCGATCGCCCTGTCACTCGTTGCCGCAGCATGCGGCAGCGACGACGACAGCGGCTCGGGCGACGACACAGGAACAGAGACCACCGACGCCGCCGCCGGCGGCGAGGGAGAGAGTGAGGGCGGCACCGACGACTTCGATGGCGCAACCGTCACCATCACCGGTCCGGAACGTGACGACCCATCGATCGCCGCCATCCAGGACACGTTGAGTGCCTTCGGTGAATCGGTCGGCATCGACATCGAATACACCGGCGACGCCGACTGGGAAGCGAACATCAACACCCAGGTCGAAGGTGGCAACCCGCCCAACATCTCGATCTTCCCGCAGCCCGGCAAGCTCGCCGACTTCGCTCGCGCCGGCTCGGTCGTGGCACTCACGGACGAAGTGAACGCCACCATCGACGAGTTCTGGGCCGACGACTTCCAGACCTACGGTGAGGTCGACGGCACCCAGTACGGCGTGCCCGTCAAGACCGACCTCAAGTCGCTCGTCTGGTATCAGCCCGACCGCTTCGAGGCCGACGGCTACGAAGTGCCCGAGACCTTCGAGGAGTTCCAGACGCTGGTGGCCGACATGGCTGCAGCCGGCGGAGCAAAGCCGTTGTGCGTCGGCATCGAGTCCGGCCAGGCAACCGGTTGGACCTTCACCGACTGGACCGAGGAAATGGTCCTTCGCCAGCACGGCGGCGACGTCTACGACCAGTGGGTCTCCAACGAGATCCCGTTCGACGACCCACAGATCGTCGAGTCGATGCAGACCGTCGTCGACCTCTGGAGTGACGACAACGTCTTCGCCTCCGGCGGCTCGATCGCTGCAACGAACTTCGGTGACAACGCCCAGCCTCTGGTCGACGGCGACTGCTACATGCACCGTCAGGCGTCCTTCTTCGCCGGCTTCTTCCCCGAAGGCACCGCCTTCGCCGACGGCTCCGAAGGCGCAGTCGACGTGTTCTACTTCCCCGACATCAACGACGATCGTCCGGCACTGACCGCCGGCACGTACGCAGCTGCCTTCGACGACGAGCCGGCCACCATGGCTGTCTTGAACTACATGGCAACTGCCGACTACGCCGAGACGCGTCAGGGAGCGCAGACCGAGTTCCTCGACGGCGGCCTTTCCGGCTTCCTCTCAGCGGCACAAGGTCAGGACCCAAGTGTCTACCAGCCGCTCGAGCAGAGCTTCTTGGAGATCCTCAACACCTCCGAGCTGTCCCGCTTCGATGCGTCCGACCTGATGCCCGCCGATGTCGGCTCTGGCACCTTCTGGTCAGAAGGCACGTCACTCGTCAACGGTGACATCGATGCAGAAACCGCAGCAAGCCGGATCCAGGAAAGCTGGCCCAACTGAACACATCGGTGATGCAGCCTCGCGCTGCGTGACCATTGCGACGGGGCGCTGACACTACGGTGTCAGTGCCCCGGTGCATAACTGGGGGGACGAACAGGGGGAGACCACATGGAAACGTTCGCAACGCAGGGGAAAGAAGATGATGGGGCGTCCGAGCCGGCACTGGCTCCGCCCAACCTGACGCGGCCACCAGGCCAGGCGAAGGAGTACGCCACCCGCGCCCTCGCTGCGCTCGTGGTGGTCGGGCTCATCGCGTGGTCGTTCTTCGAAGACAAGATCCAATCCACGCTCATCACGGTGGTCGTCGCCGTGGTCGCCAGCGCCGGGCTGTGGATCGGAGCGAACCTCCTGTTCAACCAGGTTCGTGAGCGCTGGCGATTCTTCAACGCGATTGCCTGGGGTGCCATTGGGTTCACCGTCGGGATCCTGCTGCACGGCAACCTGGTCACGCTCGGCTCCGGGCGAGGATTCCTGATCTGGATCATCGGCCCACTCGCCGGGTTCGCTCTGTTCGGCGGGTTCGGCTTCGTGCTCTCCGGTCTCGATGACCCATCTCGGCGCCGGGCGGTCAGCCTGTCTGGCGCCACTGTGATCGGTCTCGGGATCGGCCTCTTGATACGTAGCGATTTCCATCCGGGCCTCGACCCCATCGCGATCGTGGCCTACACCGCTGCGTTGGCGGGGATCGGCGCCGGGATCAATGCGCTGCGCTCTCGACCGCCACTCAACGGCGCGCTCACCGGAGCGGCATTCGGCGCCGTGCTCGGGTTCTGGGGCAGCGCCGACCTCGGCGAGGGCACCATCGTCACCTCCGTGATCGCCTGCGCTGTCCCGGCCGCCTTCATCGGTCTCCGTCTCGGCATGACGAGCAACCTCGACTACCGCGGCCGGCGCGCCCTCGACACCCGCTCGCGTGCGATCATCTTTGTCGGGCCCGCACTGGCGTTCGTGTTGGCGATGCTCGTCATCCCGGCGATCCGCACGCTCTACCTCTCGCTGTTCGGGCGCGACTCGGTCGACTTCGTGGGCGTCGAGAACTACACGGAGATCTTCACCGACCGCAACAGTTTCGACGCTTCGAACTGGACCAATGTCTTCACGTCAATACCGTTCTTGATCGGCGTGGCGCTCCTTGCGATTGCCCTCGGCGTGGGCATCGTGATGCATCAGCGCACCGGCCGCGCTGTCGAAGTGGGCAACCCCACGTCGGGTCCGCTCGTCGTCGGTGTGCTACTCATTTCGTTCGGACTGTTCACCGCATTCCGGGGCACGTTGATCAACAATCTCTGGTGGGTGATCACCGTCACCTTCGTGTCGACCGCCATGGGCCTCGCCGTCGCCGTGCTCGCCGACAACAAGGGCGGCGAGCGTGTGGCGAAATCACTGATCTTCATGCCGATGGCGATCTCACTGGTCGGCGCCTCCATCATCTGGCGGTTCATGTACGCCGCGCGCGACACCAGCCAGGAACAGACCGGCGTGATGAACGCACTGTGGATCGGCCTCGGTCGCCTGTCGACGGGCTCGGGAATCCCCACGCTGGTCGCAACGGCAGTCATCGGTCTGGTGCTGATCGGACTGTTCGCCATGCTCGCGCGGAAACTCGTCAGACGCGAATACGGGAGTACGGTCCTGCCTGCGGTGCTCATCGTGCTGGTGGGTTGGCTCTTCATCCGGTTCACCGGCATGATCGGCGGCGGTGTCGGCGGCTTCACGATCGCCGACGACGGCACCGTCAGCGGCGAGACCATCTTGTTCGTCCAGGAACCGCCGTACAACAACTTCTGGTTGATGGTGATCTTCATCTGGATCCAGACCGGATTCGCAATGGTCATCCTGTCAGCCGCAATCAAGGCGGTACCGACCGAGTTGATCGAGGCGGCCCGCATCGACGGTGCCACCGACAGCCAGGTGTTCTGGCGGGTGACGCTGCCGCAGATCGCCACCACCATCGGCGTCGTGGTCACCACACTCATCGTGGGAGTGATGAAGGTGTACGACATCGTGAAGGTCGTCACGAACGGCCAGTTCGGTACGCAGGTTCTGGCCAACAACATGTTCCAAGAGGCCTTCTTCAACCGCAACACAGGTCAGGGTGCCGCTCTCGCCATTCTGATCTTCGCTTCGGTGCTGCCCGTGATGGTCTACAACATTCGCCGTATGCAGAAGGAGGGCTGAGAAATGACCACCTTGTCACCACCCGCCACCGGAGATGTCAGCTCCGCACCGGACCCGTCCGGCGACAACGTAAGGAACAGCGCTGTCGATCGCGTCTACGGCTTCCTCCGTCGGATCCCGACCGGGATCCTCTGGCTGATCGTCCTCGTGTGGAGCCTGCCCACTCTCGGGCTGTTCCTCAACTCGTTCCGCAGCCGCGACTCACAGCGCGGCAGTGGCTGGTGGACCGTGCGACCCGACGACCTCACGCTGGCCAACTACGACCAGATCTTCGGCGCCCGCCAAGGACTCGGCCAATCACTGTTGAACTCCGCCGCCATCGCGATCCCCGCCACGATCATCCCGATTGCGATTGCAGCGTTCGCTGCATACGGGTTCGCCTGGATCGACTTCAAGGGGCGAAAGCCGCTGTTCATCGCCACCGTGGCGCTGCTGGCGATTCCGCTTCAAGTCGCCCTGATCCCGTTGCTGCAGATGTACGTCGGCGGCGCTCGCCTCACCCTCCCCCTCCTGGACAAGACGATCACGATCATTCCGGACTTCGACCTGGCGGGCACCACCACTGCGGTATGGCTCACCCACACGGGCTTCGCAATGCCGTTCGCGATCTTCCTCCTGCACAACTACATCAGCGGTTTGCCGAAGGACCTGTTCGAGGCAGCACGAATCGACGGTGCCGACCACTTCCGGATCTTCTGGCGACTCGTGCTGCCGCTGTCGGTGCCCGTGCTCGCTGCGTTCGCGATCTTCCAGTTCCTCTGGACCTGGAACGACTACCTGATCGCCAACACCATGATCGGTGCGAACGCGAGCCAACAGCCGACGACGATCCTGATAGCGAACCTCGCCGGCGACTTCGGACGCAACGAGAACATCCTGCCGGCCGCCGCGTTCATCCAATCGTTGATCCCGCTCATCGTCTTCTTCGCGCTGCAGCGATACTTCGTCCGAGGCATCCTCGCCGGGTCGGTCAAGGGCTGACCTGGTCGGTGTCCCGTCGGCTCAGCCGGAGCGGGACCGCTACGTTTGAACCATGAGTCTCGTCTCGTCAGCTCCCCGCCAGATCGGTTCACTTCCACCGATCGGTGCGCTGTCGTTCGGCCTCTGGCGATACACGAATGACGACGTCGCGGCTGCACAGCGAATCCTCGAAGCAGCGCTCGACGCCGGCATGAACCTGGTCGACAACGCCGATGTCTACGGCTTCGATTGGGGAGGCACCGGGTTCGGTCGGGTGGAAGAGATCCTCGGCTCGGTGCTCGCAGCAGCGCCACAGCTGCGCGACCGCATGGTGCTCGCCACCAAGGGTGGGATCATGCCGCCGATCCCCTACGACTCGTCGCCCGGCTACCTGCGCAGCGCCTGCGAGGCGTCGTTGCGCCGGATGGGTGTCGAAGTCATCGACCTGTACCAGATCCACCGACCCGACATGCTGTCGCATCCTGCTGACGTCGCGGCCACGCTCGCCGCGCTCCGCGACGAGGGCAAGATTCGCGAAGTCGGCGTGTCGAATCACACGCCCGCGCAGGTCGAAGCGCTCGCGGCACATCTGCCGTTCCCGATCGCCGTCAACCAGCCCGAGTACTCCGCGGTGCATCTCGAACCGCTTCGCGACGGCACCTTCGACGCGTGCATGCGCACCGGCACCGTGGCGATGGCGTGGAGTCCGCTCGGCGGCGGCCGCCTCGCCACCGGCGACGGTGTGCGACCCGAACTGCTCAACGTCATCGACACGCTCGCTTCCCGTGAGGGCGTCGATCGAGCGGCCATTGCGCTCGCCTTCGTGCTCGCCCACCCGGCAGCACCCGTGGCCATCATCGGCTCGCAGAACCCGGAGCGCATCACCGCCGCCACGGTGGCGCTCGGCGTGGAGTTGTCGCGCGAGGACGTGTACTCGATCATCCAGGCATCCGAGGGGGTTCCACTTCCATGAGCAACATCGACCGACCCGACATTCCCGAGATCTCGTGGTTCAGCGCGCTGTGCGACGACGACTACGAGTTCCTCGGCGTCCCCGACCCGGCACTGGCGAGTTCGTGGGAGCACTGCTCCGACATCGTCGGCACCGCCGACCGCAACGGTTTCGACAACGTGCTGCTCCCGTCGGGCTACACGCTCGGTATCGACTCCACCGCGTTCGCCGCTGCGATCGCCACCCACACCGACCAGATCAACCTGCTGCTGGCGGTGCGGATGGGCGAGATGTGGCTCCCGCAGTTGGCGCGCCAGCTCGCGTCGATCGACCAGTTCGCCGGTGGGCGGCTGTGCATCAACATCATCTCCTCCGACATCCCTGGTGAAGAACTCGAATCGGCGCCTCGGTACCAACGCACGCGCGAGTGGATGCAGGTGCTCCGCAAGCTGCTCGACCGCGAGTCGATCGATTTCCACGGCGAGTTCGTCGACCTCACCCTCGATCCGCCCCGCGCCTCCACCGTCAGCGGCACCTGTCCTCCCATGTACTTCGGCGGGTTCTCACCGGCAGCGAAAGATGTGGCAGCGGCTGAAGCCGATGTGTTCCTCACGTGGCCGGACACGGTGGCCTCGGTGGCCGACACCGTCGCCGAGATGACCTCGTTGGCCGCCGACCGCTACGGCCGCCAACTCGTCTACGGGCTGCGGGCCCACGTGATCGTGCGCGACACCGAGGCCGAGGCGAAAGCCGCTGCGCAACGACTCGTGTCACAACTCGACGCCGACACCGGCGACGCCATCCGCAACAAGTCACTCGATGCGGCCTCGGTCGGTGTGCAACGTCAGGCGTCGCTACGCGAGTCAGCCGCCGACGACGGATTCGTCGAGGAGGCGCTCTGGACCGGCGTCGGGCGTGCTCGCAGCGGAGCCGGGGCAGCGATCGTCGGCGACCCCGATCAGGTGGTCGCCAAATTGAAGGCCTACCAGGACGCCGGCATCGGCGCGTTCATCCTGTCGGGATATCCACACAAGGCCGAGTGCGATCTCTTCGCCGAGCACGTGTTGTCCCGCATCGAACACGCCCCGCTCAAGCCTCGCTGGACCCCCTGACACGTGGCGGCTGCCTGGTTTCGCGCGCTCGCGCTCATCGCCGCCGGGACGATTGCGGCCACGCTGATCGGCGAGCTCGACCAGGCACCGTCGGCGATCGCCGTCGCACTCCTCCTCGGCCTCGCGGCGTCGCCGTTCGTGCACCTCCACGAATCGAGCCCTGTTCCCTCGATCGGCAAGTTCGCACTGCGGACCGGAGTCGTCCTGCTGGGGTTCCGCATCACGATCGACGACATCGCCGGGCTCGGCGCACCGTCGCTGGCGATGGCGGTGGCGGTCTCGGTGACGGTCCTGTTGGCCACGATCTGGGTCAGCCGTCGCTTCCAGATCGGCCCGCGTCTCGGCACGTTGCTCGGCGTCGGTTCTGCGATCTGCGGTGCGTCGGCCGTGGCGGCTGCTGGAACCACCATCGACGCCAGCGACGAGGACACCGCCTACGCCATTGCCACCGTGACGTTGATCGGCACGTTCGCGACGTTCACCTTGCCGGCGATCGGCGCATTGATCGGCCTCGGCGACCGAGATCTCGGGATCTGGATCGGGATGATGGTGCACGACGTCGGCCAGGTGGTGGCGGCGTCCACGACCGTCGGCGACACCGCACTGACCGCCGCCATCCCGGTGAAACTGATGAGGGTGCTGCTCCTCGTTCCGGTGCTGGCCATCCTCGCGAGCAGCAGCCTCGCCACGACCAGGAGCGTCGAACACGCCGAGCGCCCGACCGGCGTGCGTCGCGTCCGCGGCCTCGTTCCCGGGTTCGTTGCGCTGTTCCTCGTGGCGAGCATCGTCAGTTCCACCGGGGTGATCCCCGATCGGCTGGCCGAGGTCGCCTCCGACGTCGAACGCGTGCTGTTCACCGCAGCGCTGTTTGCCATCGGCGTGGCGGTGCACCTGCCGACGTTGCGACGCATCGGGCCTCGCCCGGCGATGACCAGTGCGGTCGTGTGGTGCGTGGCCTGTGCGACCACTGCGGTCATCTTGCGGGCCTGACCAGCCGGCGGGGTGCTGGATCAGCAGCGCGGTGAGGCGATCAGGCCTCGATGGTCTGGCGGGTCGTCGCGTCGAAGAAGTGCATGTTCTCGGTGGAGATCGCGATCTCGATCTCCTGGCCCATCCGAGCTGTCGACCGAGGGCTGAACCGGCCGACGGCGTTGGCTTGGCCTCGGCCGGCCTTCTCCTCGATCGCGTCGGGATCGCCCGAGTCGACCGTGGGTGCATCGACGTTGAAGTGCGCCATGATCTCCGAACCGAGCGCCTCGACCAGGGTGATCTTCGAGGTGATCCGCTGGGACTCGGGCACCTCGGTGGCGAGTTCTGCGTCTTCGTAGTCCTCCGGACGGATCCCCACGATCAACGGGCGACCGTCGTAGTCACGAAGCTTGGGGTGCTTCACCAGGCATTCGGGCGAGAGCCCGAGCACGTGGGAGCCGAGCCGAACGGTACCGGTGTCGCCCTGAAGTTGGACCTCGGCGTCGAAGAGGTTCATCGACGGTGAGCCGATGAAGGCTGCGACGAACACGTTGACCGGGTGGTCGTACAGGTTCTGCGGCGTGTCGACCTGCTGGAGGTAGCCGTCCTTCAGCACGGCGACACGATCACCCATCGTCATCGCCTCGATCTGGTCGTGGGTGACATAGACGGTGGTGACGGCGAGCTCACGCTGGAGCGCGGCGATCTCGGCGCGCATCTGCACGCGCAGCTTCGCGTCGAGGTTCGACAGCGGCTCGTCCATCAGGAACGCCTTTGGCTGGCGCACGATCGCACGTCCCATCGCGACTCGCTGGCGCTGGCCACCGGAGAGCTGTCCGGGCTTGCGGTCGAGGTTCTCCTCCAGCTCCAGGATCGCCGCGGCCTTGCGGACCCGTGTGTCGATCTCGTCCTTCGGAACCTTGGCGAGCTTGAGCGCGAAGCCGATGTTGTCGTACACGGTCATGTGCGGATACAGCGCGTAGTTCTGGAAGACCATGGCGAAGTCGCGGTCTTTCGGCTCGACGTCGTTGACGACCTTCTCGCCGATCTTCATCGTGCCGCCGGTGATGGTTTCGAGCCCGGCGATCATCCGCAGCGCGGTCGATTTGCCGCAGCCCGACGGCCCGACGAGCACCAAGAACTCCTTGTCCGCAATTTCCAGATCGAGATCGTGGATCGCGTGAAAGCCGTTCTCGTAGACCTTGTTGATCCCGTCGAGTTGCACGGTTGCCATGGCAGTTTCCTCTCAGTGTGATGCAACGGTCCCCGAACCGTGCTGGCTCCAACCTAGCCGATGGACGCGTCCTGTCGACCCGACGGGAGCGACACACGACGAGAAGGGGCGCGTGCGGTCGTGCCGCGCACGATCAGTTCGCCGGGGAGCAGACGCTCGGCACGGTCGTACGGTTGGCCCTGGATCTGGGCGAACAGCACATCGACGGCGTGGTCGACGATGCGGGTGACGGGTTGGTGCACGGTGGTGAGCGGCGGATCGGTGAACCGCATCAGCTCGGTGTCGTCGAACCCGACGACCGAAAGGTCGTCGGGTACACGTAAGCCCCGCTCGCGTGCCGCGCGAATCGCCCCGAGCGCCATCATGTCGCTCGCTGCGACGATGCCAGTGATGCCGTTGTCGAGCAGACGCTGCGCACCGGTGAAGCCGCCGTCGAGCGTGAAAATCGTCTCGATGACGCGATCGTCGAGATCGCCGGCGACACCGTCTGCGAGCGCTGCGTCACGGAAGCCGGCGAGCTTGCGTTGCACCGGCATGTAGCACGTGGGTCCGATCAGCAGACCGATTCGTTCGTGTCCCGACTCGCGCAGGTGTCGATACGCAGTGACGGTCGCAGCATGGTCGTCGGTCGACACGCTCGGCACGGGCGGCATACCCGACTCGTCGGGAGCCATGGCTCCGTTGATGGTGACCAGGGCGATGCCGCGGCTGGTGATCTCGTCGTAGATCGAATGGTCGGCGCGCGTGTCGGCATGACGTCCCGAGATCACGATCACCCCGGCGACGCGCCGCTCGATGAGTGACTCGAGGTAATCATCCTCCGTCGCGCCGACTCGGGTGGCGCAACACAGCACGCAGAGGTAGCCGCTCGACAGCAGACGCGCCTCGACGGTCTGGACGAACTTGGGGAAGATCGGATTGTCGAGTTCCGGCACGATCAGCCCGATCACCCCGGCATGCGGGCTGGGGTGCAACGCCCGTGGGGCGTAGCCGAGTTCGGCGAGCACGCCCAGTACGCGGTCACGGGTGCTGGCGCGCACGCCCTCTTTGCCATTCATCACGCGGCTGACGGTGGCCTCGCTGACGCCGGCGATGGCCGAGACGTCTTGGAGTCGGATCCGCATGGAGGTGGACTGTACGCGTCGACTGCAAGAAATGGAAGAACCGCTGCAAATTTCTTGCAGTCTGCTCCATGTTTCCGTAATGTGAGCAGCGGTGAATCTCTTGCTGGTGAAGCCTTGCTTCGAGCGTCGGCCCCCCATGGGGACAGACTCAGCCAGGAGGGGCGCGCCGACGAACACCGTGAATCCACCAACCAACCGCCGGCACCCGTCGGCACCATCACCTCCTGAGGGGGAGCCACCATGCGCGCATCACGCCGCCTGATCGCCTTCACCGCCGTAGCCGCCCTGGTGGGCGCCGCCTGCGGCAGTGACAGCGACAGCGATTCATCCGCCAACGACACCGACGCCACGGAAACCACCGACGGCGCCGAGACCACCGACGAACCGGACACCAGTGACGCCCCGGACACCACCGAGGAAGCCACCACCGAGACCACCGAGTTCCAGCCACCCGCCCGTGGTGACGCGGACCTGGTGATCTGGGCCGACGACACCCGCACCCCGGTGCTCGAGCCGATCGCCGCTGCGTTCTCCGAGGCCGAGGGCGTCAACGTCCAGGTGCTCGAAGTACCGTTCGACGAGATCCGCGACAACCTGTCGGTGCAGGGTCCCGCCGGTGAGGGTCCGGACATCATCATCGGTGCCCACGACTGGCTCGGTGAACTCGTCTCCAACGGCGTCGTCGAACCGCTCGATCTCGGCCCGGCCGCAGCCGAGTACTCAGAGGTCGCTGTCCAGGCATTCACCTACGACGGCCAGGTCTACGGCCTTCCCTACGCGATCGAGAACATCGCCCTGATCCGCAACACCGATCTCGTTCCCGAGGCCCCGGCCACGTTCGAGGAACTCTCGGAGATCGCCCTCGGTCTGCAGTCCGACGGCACGGTCACCGTGCCGCTGGCCGTGCAGCAGGATCCTGCCGACCCGTTCCACAACTACCCGCTGTTCACCGCAATGGGTGGCTATGTGTTCGGACAGGACGACGACGGCAGCTACAACGCCGACGACCTCGGCCTCGACTCCGAAGGTGGTCTCGCCGCAGCGGCGAAGTTCGCCGAGTGGAGCCAGTCGGGCCTCATCTCCAAAGACGTCAGCTACGACATCATGATCGACTCGTTCTCGAGCGGCCAGGCGCCGTTCGCGATCACCGGCCCATGGGCCGTGGGTGAATTCGAGGACATCAACTTCGTCGTCGAGCCGGTCCCACCCGTCGAGGGTGGCACCCCGAACGTGTTCGTGGGCGTCCAGGGCTTCATGGTCTCGTCGTTCTCCGAGAACGTCGACCTGGCCAAGACGTTCCTGCTCGACTACCTCAACACCGAGGAACTACAGCTCGACCTGTACGAGGCAGGTGGCCGTCCGCCGGCCATGACCAGCGCCTTCGAGCAGGTGGCGTCCGACCCGATCATCGAAGGCTTCGGCCTCGCCGGCCAGCAGGGCGCACCCCTGCCCGCCATCCCCGAGATGTCGGCGGTGTGGGACAGCTGGACCGACGCCTACAACTTGGTGTTCACCGGCACGGATCCAACCACCGCCTTCACCGACGCGGCGGCCGCCATCCGTGAGGCGATCGCAGGCTGATGACCGACACCGCAACCCGGGGGGAGACGGAACGCTCCGACGATGCCGTCTCCCCCTGGGGCGGTGACACCCCGGGCGACCCACCCGGCCCGCCCGAACCCCCGGCACCGTCCGCGCCATCGTTTCGTCCCCGCGGCCCCCGGTACGGCGCCTCGAGCGGCACGATCGTCAAGATCGCCCTGCTCGGCCTCGTCAATGCGGTCGTGATCGCAGCGCTTCCCACCGCCTTCTCCAAGCCCGACTATCCGATCGCCATCGCGTCGATCATCGCGCTGCTCGTCATCGACGTCGTCTACCTGTCACGGCGTCGCTGGTCGATCCCGTTCAAATACCTTCTGCCCGGCACGTTGTTCCTGCTCGTCTTCGCGCTGTACCCGATCATCTACCTCGTCTTCATCTCCACCACGAACTACGGCACCGGCAACAACCTCACCAAGGACCAGGTGATCGAGCGCATCGAGTCCAACTCGGTCAGCGCTTCCGACGACGCCACCCGCTACGACCTGCAGATCCTCGCCCGAGACAACCCGAGTGGTGAGCTTGCGTTTCTGCTGACCGACGCCGACGGCGACGTGTTCCTCGGAACCGCCGACGATTTCGTTTCGGTTCCCTCCGACGAACTGGTCGAGCAGGGCACCCGCCTGAGCGTCGACGACTTTGTCGCGCTCAACCTCGGCCAGGCCAACGACCGGTCGGCGGACATCTCTGCGTTCAGCACGGAGGGACCCGCTGGCACGGTCCGCAACGACGGCTTCGGCACGGCGTTCGCGCAGCAGCAGACCCGCGTGTACGACGCGCAGACCGACACGATCACCGACAGCGTCACCGACACGGTCTACAGCGCAGAAGGTGGCTACTTCACCAACGACGACGGCGACCAGTTGCTGCCGGGCTGGCGCGCCGGCGTCGGGCTCGACAACTACGAACGCTTGATCACCGACGACAACACCCGCGACTCGTTCCTGCGTGTCTTCCTCTGGACGATCGTGTTCTCGGTGATGTCGGTGGTGCTGTCGTTCGCCTTCGGACTGCTCTTGGCGCTCGTGTTCAACGACACCCGGATGAACGGGCGACGGTTCTACCGAAGCCTGATCATCATCCCGTACGCGATACCGAGCTTCATGACCGCACTCGTGTGGCGCGGCATGCTCAACCAGCAGTTCGGCGTGATCAACCGCTGGCTCGGCACCAACCTGGCGTGGCTCGATGGCGACTGGCTGCCGTACTTCTCGATCCTGCTCGTCAACACCTGGCTGGGCTACCCGTACATGTTCCTCGTGTGCAGCGGGGCGTTGCAGAGTATCCCCGAAGATCTCAACGAGGCAGCATCCGTGGACGGCGCGAGCGGCATCAAACGATTCCGCCTGATCACCCTGCCGTTGCTGCTCGTGGCCGTCGCTCCGCTGCTGGTGGCGAGCTTCGCGTTCAACTTCAACAACTTCAACCTCATCTTCCTGCTCACCGAGGGTCGCCCGCCGATCCCAGGCAGCGTCGCCGGCCGCACCGACATCCTGATCTCCTACGTGTACAAGCTGGCCTTCTCCAGCGGCGGCGCCGACTACGGCTTCGCTGCCGCACTCTCGGTGGTGATCTTCATGATCGTGGCAGCGATCTCGGCGTTCAGCTTCCGGTTCACGAAGACGTTCGAGGAGATGCGATGACCGTCATCGGCACACCTCCAACACCCGCGACACCTCCGACACCCGCGCCGGGGACGCCCACCAAGCCGGGGGCGCCGACGTTCGAGCACAACCGACGCTCGACCGGCGCCTGGTTCCGCCAGACCGGGTGGCGTCACCTGGTGGCGATCGCGGCGCTGGCGTTCGCGTTGTTCCCGGTGCTCTGGGTCGTGTCGGCGGCGTTCAGCGACGGCAACCTCAGCTCGCAGAGCCTGATCCCCGCCGACCCCAACCTCGACAACTTCCGCACGCTGTTCGAGGAGCCGTTCTGGCGATGGTTCTGGAACTCGATGTTCATCGGCGTGATGACCGGGGTGTGGACCGTGTTCTTCTGTGCGCTGGGCGCGTTCGCGTTCAGCCGTATGAGGTTCAAGGGACGTCGGGGCGGGATGCTGTCGCTGTTGCTGATCCAGATGTTCCCGAACCTGCTCGCCGTGGTGGCGCTGTTCTTGTTCATGACCCGCATCAAAGGGCTGTACCCGTCCATCGGGCTCGGCACGTCGTGGGGGCTGATCTTCATCTACCTCGGCGGCGCCCTCGGCGTGAACACGTACCTCATCAAGGGGTTCTTCGACACGATCCCCTTCACGCTCGACGAGGCAGCCAAGATCGACGGCTGCACCCACGCGCAGACGTTCTTCAAGATCATCCTGCCGCTGGCCAGGCCCGTGCTCGCGGTGATCGTGCTGCTGTCGTTCATCACCACCCAGGCCGAATACCTGGTGGCGAGCGTCATGCTCGGCCAGAACGAAGACGCGAAGACGCTCGCGGTCGGGCTGTCGCAGTACGTGCGTGCCGGCTTCGACAACCGGTGGGGGCCGTTCGCCGCCGGCTCGCTGATCGGTGCCATCCCGGTGGTGTTGCTGTTCATGTTCCTGCAGCGCTACATCGTGTCCGGCCTCACCTCCGGCGCCGTCAAGGAGTGAGATCGCCGGCCGTTGCCCCTGGGCTGCTCCGGCTGGTCGACGAACCACACCACGACGGCTCACCGCTGTACGTCGACGCAGGACCGCGAGCGCTCGGCTCCGCCGTTCGGGTGCGACTGCGAGTACCTGACGCCTGCGGCACCACCCGGGTGCGACTGCGCTCGACGCCCGACGCCGAGCCTGCCATCGTCGAAGCGCTGATCGAGCGTCACGAGCACGGGGCCACGTGGTGGAGCGCTGATCTCGTGCTGCACAACCCGGTCACCAGCTCTCGGTGGCTGCTCGACGGCGGGGCACTCGGACGTTGCTGGGTGAACGGCGCCGGGGTGTTCCATCGCGACGTCACCGACGACGCCGACTTCCGCATCACCGCTCGGTTACCCGAGCCCGGGGCTCCGGGAACCGAGACCAACGCTCCCCCGCCGGCCTGGCTCGCCGCCACCGTCGGCTACCAGATCTTCCTCGACCGGTTCGCGAACTCCGGCATCCCTCGTCCGACACCCGAGTGGGCGATTTGCCGAACCTGGGACGAACCCGTCGACGACACGCCCGGCATCAGGGCAAGACACTGGTACGGCGGCGACCTGGCAGGCATCGGGGAACATCTCGACCATCTCTCCCACCTCGGTGTGAACCTGATCTACCTCACGCCATTCTTCCCGGCAGGCTCCATGCACCGGTATGACGCGTCGACGTTCGATCACGTCGACCCAGCGCTCGGCGGCGACGAGGCATTGGCATCGCTCATCGCCGCCGCACACGAACATGGGATCCGCGTGATCGGCGACATCACGCTCAACCACACCGGCGTGCAACACGACTGGTTCGTGGCCGCCTCCGCCGATCCGGAAGCGATCGAACGTGGCTACTACTTCTTCGACGATGCCGAGCCGCACGGGTACGTGGCGTGGCACGGCGTGCGCTCGCTGCCAAAGCTCGACCATCGCAGCACTGCCTTGCGTGAGCGCTTCTACGACGGCGCCGACTCGGTGATCTCCCGATACCTCCACGAGCCGTTCGGGCTCGACGGCTGGCGAGTCGACTGCGCGAACACCACGGCCAGGTTCCGCGACCGCAACGACAACCACGCAGTCGCCCATCTCATGCGTTCGACCATGAGCCCCGACGAGTGGTTGGTGGCCGAACACTGTTACGACGCCGCCGCCGATCTCGACGGCACCGGCTGGCACGGCGTGATGGCGTATCAGTGGTTCACCCGACCGTTGTGGGCCTGGCTGAAGGACCCCGGTCCGATGTCGCTGATGTCGGCCGTGGAGCTGATCGACCTCGACGGCCACGGACTGGTCGAGTCGATGCGACATCTGTCGGCGAACGTGTCGTGGGCAGCCCGTCACGCGTCGATGACGATGCTCGACTCGCACGACACCGCTCGATTCCGCACGGTTGTCGGTGGCGATCGGGTGCGTCACCTCATCGGGCTGGCGGCACTGTTCACGATGCCGGGCGTGCCGGCCCTGTTCGCCGGCGCCGAGATCGGCTGCGAGGGCGATTCGATCGACACCACCAGGGTGCCGTTTCCGTGGGACCACCTCACCGAGATCGACGAGATGGCACTCGACGGCGACGGGAAGTTCCTGAACGACCTCCGCACGTTGATCGAGATCCGCCGTCGGAGTGGCGCCCTGCAACACGGATCGCTGCGATGGGTCGACGCCACCGAACACAGTGTCACCTATGTGCGCGAATCGGCCACCGAGAACATGCTCGTCCACCTCGTCCGCCGGCCATGCGAATCCCGAACGTTCGCTGCCGACGAGATCGGCATCATCGAGCATCCGGGCGCTGACGACTGGTGCGCCGTCGAGTTCGGTGACGGCACTCTCGTCGAGTTGCACCTCGCTCCAGGAGGTCAGGCGACCAGCGTGGTCGTGCCCGGCACACCCGGTGCCTACCTCGTCTCCTGCGCACGCAGATAGCGTCGAGCGACGTGAATCAGACGAAGAACCGGATGCAGGCGCTCGGATTGCTCGACCGCTCGTTCAAGGCCGCCACCGACGACGAACTCGCTACGGCGATCGAAGCGCTCGACGACGACCATCGCGAAGGCCTCGAGTCGTTCGTCGAGGCTGCAACGCCCGAGGGCGTGCGCACCGCGGTGAAGTCCGGGCGCATCAACGGCGACATGGAAGCGATCGCAGCGATCGTCTCCGACCTGTGCTTGGCCGACTGCATCAAGGAGCTGGGCGACAACGCCGACAACCCGTCGACCGAACAGCTCAAGGACGTCCTGCCCGGCATCGTCGAGCGTCACGGCGTGGCCGTGACCCGCATGATGCTCGCAGGCACCGTTGCCGGTGAGGCACCGGCGTCGGCGATCATCCGCGACCTGCTCAAGTCGGACGAACTCGTCGCTCTGCCGAAGGCCGAAGCGGTCACGATCGCTCCGCTGATCGACACGTCGAAGCGATCGCCCGCGGAGCAGGCAGAGATGAAGGCCAAGCGCTCCCAGACCAAGGCCGCCAAGAAGGAAGCCGACCGCGCCCGGCGCGCCCAGTCGGCCGCCGCTCGCAACCGAGCCTGATCACCGCCCGAGGCTCGTCTCGATCGGGGTCAGATCCCAATCGCGACCGGCTCACTGTCGGGAGGACGAGCTGCGGCGGTGTTCGTGGGCGAGGAGCCAGGCCTTGGTGTCGGTGCCGCCGGCGAAACCGGTGAGTGCTCCGTTCGCGCCGACGACTCGGTGGCACGGCACGACGATCGAGATCGGGTTGCGGCCGTTCGCGGCACCCACCGCTCGCGCCTTTCGACGGTCGCCCATCCGCTCGGCCTGCTCACCGTAGCTGACCGTGGTGCCGTACGGGATCGTGCGGAGTGCGTCCCACGCCGACCGCTGGAACTCGGTGCCGACTGCGTCGAGCGGCACGTCGAACTCGGATCGTTCGCCGGCGAAGTACTCGGCGAGCTGGGCGACCGTCATTGCGATCACGGGGTGAGTCGGGTCGTCGACGGCGTCGGCCAGCCGGACGCGCTTCGGGTCGTCATCGGGCCACAGGATCGCCCGCAACCCGTCGTTGCTCGCCACGACCGTGAGCGTGCCGACCGGACTCTCGACGGTCGTGCTGGACAGTGTCGAATTCATGTGACCTCCTTCGTTGGTGATGTTGATTCAGCGAGGCTGGCCCAGAGGTGGTGGACGGCGTACGAGCGCCATGGCGCCCAGCGCGAGGACTCGCCGGCATCGACGCCGAGACGATCGAGGGCATGGCGCACTCCGAGGTCGTTGGTCAGGAACGTGTCGGGGTGCCCGAGGCCGCGCATGACGACGTACTCGGCGGTCCATGGGCCGATCCCCTTCAGCGCCAGCAGTTGGTGCTGCGCAACGACCGGGTCGCTACCCACATCGAGCTCGAGGGCCCCGTCGGCCACCGCTGCAGCGACTCGTCGGATCGTGTCCCGTCGCGCGCCCGGCATCGAGAACGCTGTGTCAGGGGCGAGCGCGAGTTCGTCGGGTCGAGGAAAGACATGAGTGATCTCACCACGCGGCTCGACCAGTGGACGGCCGGCGGCCAGCACGATCCGTCCAGCGACCGTGCGCGCTCCGGCGACCGACACCTGCTGGCCGATCACGGCCCGGACGGCGGTCTCGTACGGGTCGACGCTCGCCGGAGTGCGACGTCCGGGCACCGAAGCAACCAGCCGCGCAAGGGCAGCGTCCGATCCCAACGCCGCATCGACGGCGGATGGGTCAGCGTCGAGGTCGAGCAGTCGGCGGATGCGCTGCACGGCAGCCCCGAGATCGGACCACGTCGACAACTCGAGTCGAGCGGCGACGTGATCTGGATGGGCGACGAGTTCGATGACACCGACCCCGCCGGGCAGGTCGAGCGAACGACGGTACGTACCACCATCCCACGACTCGGCGCCCGGGATCGCCCGGTCGCCGATGAAGGACAACACCTCGTGCGATGCGAAGGGCTCCCTCACTGCGAGCCGAATCGCGACCGCAACGCTCGTGCCCGTCTCGATTCGGCTCGCAGCCACGACCGCCGAGGAATTGGTGGTCGGGCGACGACGATTCGCCACTCGCAGTTCGGTGGGCGACGACGCGAACACCTCGCGGATCGTGTCGTTGAACTGGCGGACGCTGCCGAATCCCGCGGCGAACGCAATGTCGGTGAACGACATGGACGTGGTCTCGACGAGCAGTCGAGCAGTGTGAGCTCGTTGTGCCCTCGCAACGGCGAGCGGGCCGGCGCCCAGTTCGTCGGTGAACACTCGATTGAGGTGGCGTTCGCTGTACCCCAGCCGGTGGGCGAGACCGGCGACGCCGTCACGTTCGACGATGCCATCCGCGATGAGTCGCATCGCACGGGCAACGACATCCTGACGCACGTTCCACTCCGGCGAGCCGGGCGACGCGTCGGGTCGACACCGTTTGCAGGCGCGGAAACCTCGCTGCTGGGCGGCCGCGGCAGTCGGGTAGAAGTCGACATTGGTGCGCTTCGGAGTGATCGCCGGACAGCTCGGTCGGCAGTAGATCCCTGTCGTTCGCACCGCCGTGACGAACCAGCCGTCGAAACGCTGATCACGGCTCTGCACGGCGACATAGCACTGGTCGGGTTCGAGCGGCGGCACCTGACCATCATGCCCCGGACGCACGCCGGCGCCGAGCGGAAATCGGCCATCACGCTCCGCGTCAACGTTTGCGCTGGATTTCGGGTGGACGGGCCATCTGTGGAACGGGCCACCGGAAATCCAACCCGAACGTGGTGACGATCAGTCGCCGGCGACGGGGGTGTACGGCGTGAGGATCTGGCGCGTCGGGCCGGCATCGGGCGATCCCGATGGCACAAGCTTGAAACGCAACAGGTAGAGCCCGATGAGGCAACACACGACGCCACCGAAGAACCCGGTCTGCTTGCCGACCGCCTGTGCGAATCCGCCGATGAAGAGCCCGCCGAACACCGAGCCGACCTCGAAGAACATCGTGAAGGAGCTGATCGCCCACGCTCGGTCGCTGTCGCTCGCCCGGTTGACCGTGAGTGCCAACAGCGACGGATAGTTGAACGCCATACCGATACCGACGAACACCGATGCGACCCACAATGCGGCCACCGTCGGCACGATCGCCAGGATCGCGAGCCCGATCCCCAACGTGCCGAGTGCGATGGTGACCGCTCGGCGCGGACCGAGTCGTTCGGGCAGCGTGGCACCGAAGATCCGCACGAGCACCGACGTGAGCGAATAGGCAGCGAACAGCCCACCTGACGTAGCGAGCCCGACGTCTCGCGAGTACTCGGGAATGAACGCACCGAACGTCGAGAACGCCGCCACGCCGGAGGCCAGCACGATCCCAGGCATCAGGGCAGCCGGGTGCATGATCTTGCGGCGGCCCGATTCGGGCGCTGCGGAGGCGATCGTCTCCTCGAGCGAGTCGAGCGGTGCGACGCGCGCTGGTGCGAACAACGCGACAACGGCGGCGGCGAGCGCGAACGCTCCGGCGATGACGAACGCCTGCTCGAAGCGGGTGTCGTCGAGCACGAACTCGCCGATGATCGGCCCGATGCCGATGCCGCCGAATACGGCGACGGAGAAGTAGCTGGCTCCTTCGGCACGGCGATCTCGGGGTGAGAGGTCGGCGATCAAGGTGGCGGCTCCGACGAATACCGCTGCTTCGCCGATACCCATGACGCTACGCGTCACCAGCAGCTGCCAGAACTCGGTGACCTGGCTCGACGCCATGCCGGCGAGTCCGGCAACCGTGGCGCCACCCACCAGCAACACACGTCGCCCGTATCGGTCGGCGAGGCGTCCCAGTACCGGGCGGGCGATGATCGCAGCGCCCGCGAACGCTGCGATCGTGAGTCCGATACCGAATTCGCCACGTCCGAGCGGCCCCTCGATGAACAACGGCACGATCGGAACCAGCATCCCGATGTAGATGAAGAAGACGAGGGCTGTTGCCGTGACGATCACGAACGGCCGCGTGAGCAGGCGCGTCTGCGCTGCGCCTTCCTCGCTCGTCACCGTTGACATCTCTGCAATCCTGCCGAACCGTACGTCGCATCCCGCAACCGGATCCCACCCAGGACCGATGTCACAACCACGTTGGCGCCTGGTTGGTGAGTGGTCGGTGAACGGTTGGTGGGACTTCTGGGGTCAGATGCGAGCGACGTCGACCGACACCGACAGCGACTGCGACGACGATGGGCCGACCACCACGCCGCGCACCGGTGCCACGTCGGCGTAGTCGCGTCCCCAGCCGATCGTGACGTGACGTGCGGGCGCCACGATCCCGTTGGTCGGGTCGAAGTCGAGCCAGCCGTGATCGGGAACCCACACCGAGCACCAGGCGTGCGACGCATCCGCTCCGATCGTCTTGGGCTCGCCGGGAGGCGGTTCGGTCTCGATGTACCCGCTGACGTACCGAGCAGCGAGCCCCATCGTGCGCAACGCACCGACAGCGAGGTGTGCGAAGTCCTGACAGACGCCACGGCGATCACCGAGTACGACGTCCAGCGGCGAGCTGACCTCGGTGAACGACGGATCGAAGGTGAACGTCTCGAAGATTTCCGAACAGAGCGCGGTCGTCGCGTCGACGATGCCGCGCCCTGGCGTGAACGACGTCGACGCGAGCGTGAACAACTCGAGGCGGTTCGAGTCGGACGTCACGAAACGCGACGACGAGACGAACGGCGCGACGTCGAGTGCCGTCGGCCCGCGCATCCCCGCAACGGAGGCACTCACTCGTTCCCACGCGACGTCCGCACGTGGAAGACCCTGGGCCCAGATCCGAGCCTCGGTGATTGCTTCGACGACGAGACCATCGTGGGGTTGGTGGAGCCCGAACTGCACGACCCGGTTGCCGAACACGTCGGTGCGTTCATCGTATTCATCCGGCTCGGGATACGTGGTGACCACCGACGATGCGACGGTCTGCGACGGCGTCGGCCGCGCCAACACGCACGCAATGCTGTACCCGTCGATCATGGTCGCTCCGTAGACGTACTCGGTGCGGTGCACGACGCGATAGCGCTGGCCCGGCACGTCAGCCTCGTCCCATCATCCGAGGGTCGACCGGTGCGGCCAGGTACGACCCGACCACATCGCGTGCCAATCGGTCGCAACCACCGAAGACGTCGGTGAGCACCGCAGCGGTCGACTCGACGGACTCGAACGATGCCCGTTCGATCGTCGAGAGCAATCCGGTCGCCTCCTCCACGCCGCGTTCCCAGCCCAGTCGTCTCGCCTGATGCCGGACCTCACGAATGGCCGATGCCGCCGACCGCGGGTTGTGGACCTCCGCCACGACGAGATACACGGCGGTCTCGAACTCGACATCGCTGCGATGGCGGCGCCGATAGGCAACGAGACTCTCGTTCGACGCAAGGATCAGTTCGACGACGCGCTGGCGCTGGAAGTCGAGTCGATGGTCGTCGGTGGCTCCCGCTGTCCACGATGTCCACGATGTCTCGCGCAACGCCTCGCCCCGGTAGAGCCCGAAGGCGCCGCGTACACCATCGATCACCCCGAAGGCCCGCTCCAGTCGGCGCCCGACCTCGCCGAAGCGCCACGCTGGCCCGTGCACCACACTCTCGTTCCACAACCCGACGAGCGAAGCGAGGTCGACGAGGATCGTCTCGAGGGCTCGCCCGTCGATGCGGGCGATGTCGACCACCGACGGACCGGGAGATCCGTCCTCGGTCACCATCCAACGCAACTGAGCGCGCGACTCGGCGAGGCGGGCGAGCATGCGGCCAGCGGTCGTCGAGAAGAACTCACGTACCGACGACGCCTCGGCGAGGAACGAACCCAACTGCTTGGCCAACGCCTCGACCCCCGACGCAAACGTGGCTCCGGCACGCCCCGAAGCCCCGACCGCAATCGGGACGCCCGCCACTGCCGACAGCATGTCGAGACCGTGCTCGACCCATGGCTCGGCCACCTCGCTCTCCACGAGTCCACTCGTCCGGTCGAGGACGACCTCCATCGAGCGTGCCAGGATCTCGGAGCGCTCCATCGCTCGTCCCGCCCAGAACAGCGCCTCGGCGGCACGCGTCGGGACCGACTCGATCAGGTCGACCTGCGGCAGCGGGTCGCGTCGGCGCAGCATCGGCGGAGCAACCGTGCCACCGATCACCCAGACGTCCTTGGCGGTTGCGGCAGTCGGTCTGATCGGATCGTCTCCGGGAAGCAGGACGCGCGCACTGCCGCCCTGGAGCACGTCGATGCCCTTGTCGCTCGCCACCAGATGAAGGCGGAGCGTGATCGCACGATCGACGAGCCCAGTGCCGTCGTAGCTGGGCCACGTACTCCATGTTCGCTCGGCACGCTCGGCGGCCCGCATGAACGGCAGCGGCCACACCCCCTGATAGTCAGACGTCCGACCGGTGAGCCACGCCCCCGCCGCGTCCCACTGCTCGCCGAGAGCCGGGTCCTCGAGAACACCGCTGCCATGAGCGTTGGCCAAGCTGACGCCACGCGATCGGGCAGCGAGCAGCAGACCAGGAACGCCCGCGCTGCCCTCCGCGTTGACCTCCATCGGGTCGATGCGGTCGTCCTCGAGCCGGCGGAAGATCACATCGATCGGCTCAAGCCCCGACAGCGACCGCAGCCAGACGCGACGTTGGCGCACCACGAGATCAGCACCCTCGGCGAGATTGAGACCGAGGCGGGTCGCCAGATACGACTGCTCGACGAACGAAGGGTGGTCGACGCCACCCGACAGCACGACGATGCGAGGGTTGCGGTTCGATGCGACGTCGGCGAGCCCGTCACGCAACCGATCAGCGAACGGGTCGAGTGAGCGCAGTGCCCGACCTCCGGACAGCCGCGAGATCGTGTCGCGATGCACCCGGCCGGCGACCGAACGACCGAGCAACGCATAGCCGACACCCGCTGGCGCATCGGTGAGATCGCGCACCACCCGCCAGCGACCCTCCACGTCGCGCACGACGTCGACGGCGTAGTTCGTGAGCCATCGACGATGGGGACGGTGACCGAATGCCGCCAAGCGGTACTGCGGGCTTCCCCACAACGCAACCGGGTCGACAACGGCATCGCTCAGCAACGTCCGGGCACCGTAGAGATCGTCCACGATCGCCTCGAGCATCCGCATCCGAGCGATCGCACCGTCGGCCAGCGCGACGAACTCGTCGCCGTCGATCACCAACGGGATCGGGTCGAGCCGCCAGGGGCGCGATTCGAGGGCAACCATTCGACCGTCGGCGCGTAGCGGAAGGTCGTGGACGATGTGGCCGGCACCCTCGGCCGCCAACAAGCGGTCGTGGTCGACCTGGCGCGTGCCGAGGTCAGCGAGACCGGCAATCGAGCCCATCAGTGTGACGGCGTCGAGACCACCCACACTCGCCATGGCCGACGGGGGCGTTCCCGTGTGTGCCCTGCGAGCCGATTCGAGTTGGGCGTCGAAGTGGTCGTTCATCGTCGGGTGGCCAGTGGTCGATCAGTGGACGACGTACTGCTCGTGCATGACGGTGTCCAGTCTGGCGAGCGCCGACTGCACCTCGTCCATCGCTGCGTCGAGAACGGCCCCGTCGTCGGCGGCTGGACGGCTCCGACGGAGTTGGCGATCGACAGCTTCGACCGCTCCGAGCACCGTCGAGTACTCCGGCAGGCGGAGGATGGAGGTGCGCATCTCCGCCAGGCATCCGGCCACCGAACGCGGGAAGCGATGGTCGAACAACAGGAACCGGACGACGGCCGGCCCGTCGATCGGCCCCCGCGTGGCGCGCTGGTACATCTGGAGTGCCGAGAGCGACCGGAGCACACCCATCCACTGGACCTCGGCGAACTCGTCGACCGACCCCGGCGGCTGTGCCAGCAGCGCTGCGGCGCGCACGCCGAGCACCCGAGTGGTCATGTCGGCGCGTTCGATGTACCGACCGAGGCGCCACATCTCGAACACCTCGTCGCGGGTCATCGTCGACTGCAGGACGCCGTCGAGTCGGCGACTCTCGTCGATCACTCGGGACAGGAACCGGTCACGGCGGCGCCGTTCGACCGAGGTGACCGCTGCTCCACGCACGTAGATCGACAGGTCGTTGACGGTCTGCCACGCCTCACGCGGCAGCACCTCACGACAGGTCCGCAGGTTCTCCCGACAGTGTTCGACGGCGTTCACGATGCTGTTCGAATGCTCCCGATCAGCCATCAGGAACTGCGCCACCTGGCTCTCGTCGGACCCGACCACCGGGGGCAGCTTGACGTCGCTGCCCGAGATGCTCACGAGCGGGCTCCAACGCGACGACGTCGTTGGCAGGTCAGCGAGGACGTCGCCGTAGGCGCGCAGCACACGGGCGGAATCCTCGGCACGCTCGACGTAGCGCGCCGCCCAGTACATCCGATCGGCCACCCGCGACAGCAGCGCCATCAGATGCCCGCCGACTGATTCTGGGCCTGATTCTGGGCCTGGGCCGGCTGGTGACCGGAAGGATCGTTCGTGTCGACGATCCAGGTGTCCTTGCTCCCGCCACCCTGTGACGAGTTGACGATCAGCGATCCCTTGGTCAGCGCGACTCGCGTCAGTCCACCCGCGGTGACGTAGCTGTGTTCGCCGGTGAGGATGAACGGCCGCAGATCGAGGTGCCTCGGCTCGATCCCGTCGTCGACGAGCGTCGGAGCGGTCGAGAGATCGAGGATCGGTTGCGCCACCCAGTTGCGCGGGTCGGCACGAATCGACGCGGCCACCGCTTCGAGTTCGTCGGCGCTCGCCCGGTTGCCGATCACGATGCCGTAGCCGCCGCTCTCGTTGGCGGGCTTGAGCACGAGGTCACCGAGGTTTGCGAGGACGTGCTCACGCTCGTCGTCGTACATGCACCGATATGTCGGGACATTCGGGATCAACGGCTCTTCGCCCAGGTAGTACCGGATCATGTCAGGCACCCACGCATACACCACCTTGTCGTCGGCGACGCCTGCGCCCGGCGCGTTGGCGATCCCGACGTTGCCGGCCTTCCACGCCCGCATCAGGCCAGCGACACCGAGCATCGAGTCGGGCAGGAACGCCTCCGGGTCGATGAAGAGATCGTCGATGCGCCGATAGATCACGTCGACGCGCTCGAGCCCCTGGATCGTCCTCATGTACACGCAGTCGTCGTCACCGACGACGAGGTCCTGGCCCTCCACGAGTTCTGCACCCATCCGCTGCGCCAGGAAGGAATGCTCGAAATAGGCGGAGTTGAAGATGCCCGGGGTCAGTACGGCGATGCACGGATCGTTGCGATCATCTGGAGCGAGCGACGCCAGCAGACGATTCAGTTCGTCGGTGTACGCGTCGACCGGACGGATGCGGTAACGCTGGAACAACTCGGGGAATGTCCGCTTCGCGACGGCTCGATTCTCGAGCACGTAACTCACCCCGGAGGGCACCCGCAAGTTGTCCTCCAACACGTAGAGCTGGCCGTCACCGGCGCGCACCAGATCGGAGCCGGAGATGTGCGCCCACACCCCGAACTTCGGGTGGACGCCCTGGCACTCGGGCCGATAGTTGGCCGAGTCGTCGAGCAGGCCGGCGGGAAACACACCGTCGGAGATGATCCGTCGGTCGTTGTAGACGTCGTCGATGAAGTGGTTCAACGCTCGCAGTCGCTGCGCCAGCCCCCGCTCGACGATGCTCCACTCGTCACCGTCGATCAGACGCGGAATGACGTCGAACGGCCACGCGCGGTCGATGTTCTCACCGTCGGAGTACACGGTGAACGAGATCCCCATCGTGAGGATCTCGAGGTCGGACACCCGCTGACGTTCGCGCACCTCGTCGATCCCGATCCGGTGCAGCAACGCGATGAGTTCCCGCGCGATCGGGCGAGGGCTCCCGTCGACCTCGAGTAGCTCGTCCACGACCGACGACCGTACCCCGCCACACCCCATCTCCCCCGAACGCGTGAACAAATGGGTCGGTGACGAAACCAATTGTTCACGCGTTCCGACGGCTTGCGGAAACGATCCGGACATTGGATACCTTCGAAGCGTTGCTCGGTCGCTCACGACCCTCGAACGAACCAATTCTCGGGGGTGCTCATGGCCTTGTTCTCACCATCGCTCGCAACGCTCATCTCGGAGCGTCACGGAATCGTGACGGTCGACCAGTTGGTCGCCGACGGCACGACGCTCGCGACCATCAAGCGGCTCGTACGCGACGGCGGGCTCGTCCGAGTTCACCACGGGGTGCTGCGAGTCGCTACATCCCCGAACACGTTCGAATCCCGATGCGTTGCTGCGTGTGCAGCCGATGATGAACTCGTCATCTCGGGCGTGGCCGCGGCACGGCTGTGGGCGTTCCGCCACGTGTGGGTCACCGACACGCCGATCGGGCTGGTCGCACACGATCGCACTCCCATCCGCGACGGCGTCCTGCTGCGCCGGACGAATCGCCTCGACGACGCCGATGTCGTCCTACGCCCCGACGGGATACGCGTCGCAAGCCCCCCTCGCACCTGGTTCGATTGCGCACGCGACCTCGACGACGAACGATTCGAACGACTCACCGAGTGGGTGTTGGACCATCACACGACGATGCCGACGCTATGGCGGCTCACCGGCCGGATGGCCACACGAGGGCGCCCCGGCGTCGGGCGCGTGCACCGCGTGATGTCGCGGCGCAGCGACTGGCAACGTCCTGCCGGCTCAGGACTCGAACTCCGGGTGTTGCGCGCCCTGGAGGCCCGAGGCGTCGGCCCACTGGTGCGCCAGCATCCGCTGGTGCTGGCGAACGGTGCCACGATCCACGTCGACGGGGCCGCCCCATCCGTTCGCTGGGCGCTCGAGATCGACCACGTCACATGGCACGGAGGAAGATTCGATGCCCAACGCGACAAGGGGCGCGATCGAGGGGCACGCCGACTCGGATGGCAGGTCGACCGAGTGACCGATCTCGAACTCGCGGACGACTTCGATGGAGCGATGGACGAACTCGTCGAGTTGTTCCGGCTCCGTTGCCTGGAGATCCTGGGTACGGCCGCCTGAACGCGTGGACACATGGGCGCGTCAGCGACCCATGTGTTCACGCGTTCGGAACTGGGACTACTCGGTGGCGGGTTTGGGTTCCTTCGGGAGGCCGAGGACGCGTTCGCCGACGATGTTGCGTTGGATCTGGCTGGTGCCGCCCCAGATCGTCTCCGAGCGGGAGAAGAAGAACGACGACATCATCGGGCTCACCGGGTAGCCGTCGCGGCGCTTGTCGCGTGCTGCTCCCGGCCAACCGCCGGACTCGGGCCCGGCGTCGATCAACATGCCCTCGGCGCCGTAGATGTCGACCGCGAGTTCCATCGCCGCCTTGTGCATCTCCGACCAGAACATCTTGTTGGTCGCGCCCAGCGCGATGGTGCCCATGTCGCCGCCACCCGACAGCGTGGACGACAGGTTGCGCAGACCGTTGATCTTGAGGATCTGGATCTTGGTGTAGTACTCCATCAGTCGCTGACGGATCAGCGGGTCGCCGAGGACTCCGTTGTCCGTCGCCATCTCGACGAGGAGGCGATACTCCTCGGCGAAGCGCCGATATCCCGTGGTGGCCGACTGGCCACGCTCGAACGCGAGCGTCGAGTTGGCGACCTTCCAGCCGTTGTTGACCCCACCGACGACGGCATCTTTCGCGCAACGGGCGTTGTCGAAGAACACCTCGCAGAACTCGGCGGTGCCGTCGGGCTGAACGATGCCCCGCACCTCGACACCCTCCTGGCGCATCGGCACCAGCATGTAGGAGATGCCTGCGTGCTTCTTCACATCCTGATCGGTGCGGGTGAGCAGGAAGCAGTAGTCGGCGTGGTGGCCTTGGGTGGTCCACACCTTCTGGCCGTTGATGACCCATTCGTCGCCGTCGAGCACGGCGGTGGTCTTCAGCGATGCGAGGTCGGAGCCCGAGTTCGGCTCGGAGAAACCCTGACACCAGCGGGTGGTGCCGCTGAGGATGCCCGGCAGGAACTCCTTCTTCTGCTCCTCGGTGCCCCACTGGAGAATGGTCGGGCCGACGAGCGTGTCGCCGAAGAAGTCGCCGCGCATCGGTGCCTTCGCGTTGGCGAACTCCTCGGACAACACGACGCCCTGCATCGTGGTGAGGCCCTTGCCGCCGTACTCGGCCGGCCAGGTGGCACAGATCCAGCCGCCCTCGAACAGCTTCTGCGGCCAGGACTCGTTGAACTCCTTGCGTTGGTCGTCGGTCATCTCGAAGTCATCGTCGAACCAGCCGTCGGGCAGGTTCTGGTGCAGCCACGCCGTGATCTCGGCGCGGAATTCCTCGGCTTCGGGGGGGTAGGAGAGATCCATTCCCCCATTCTGCCCTGCCACTTGACCCGCGGGTCAAGTCCAGCGGAGCACCCCTCGACGACGCGCTGCCAGGTCTGACCATTCACACGGAGGAAACACTTCGGCGACAAGCGGGAAATGCCACACCTTTAGGTTGCGCTCGCGATCCGGGCGGCAATGGCGCCACTGGACTCCGCAATCCCTGTTCCCTACACCTCTGGAGGACCCGTGCGCAACAGAGCGCTTCGAATCGTTTCCGGCCTGGGTGGCGTCGTCGCCATCTTGGCCATCACCCCATCCATCGGCTTCGCCCAGGACTATGTCCCGACCGCCCAGGACTATCTCAACAACATCTGGGTGTTCTTGGCCGGCGTGTTGGTGTTCTTCATGCAGGCGGGCTTCGC
>JBBQEU010000028.1:0-30383 GCA_038321235.1 Acidimicrobiales bacterium
GATCATCCAGGCGTGGCGGTAGAACATCACGCTGCGTTCGACCATCCGGTGCGGGCGGCGAGCGCGAATTAGCACCTCGATCGGCACGACGCGCAGGGCGATCGTCACGGCTTCAACCGCCTGGCGAACGCGATCCGGCAAGCGACCCACCCGACGAGGACATACGCGACCAGGACCGACAGGTGGACGACGACGTTGCCGGCGCTGACCGAGTCGATCACGGCGCCGCGACACAACTCGATGCCGTGCCACAGTGGCGTGACATACGCAACCGGCTGCAGCCATCCGGGAAGCTGGTCCACCGGGAAGAAGGCGCCGCCGAACAAGAACATCGGCAGGAGCCCGAAGCGGATGATGGTCGGGAACGAGCCGCCGCCGTATCGCGTCGACGACCACGCCGTGATCGGCAGCGCGAACGCGAGGCCGGTGAGCACCGCTGCAGGCACCGCCACGAGCAGGCCCCACGATCGGGTCTCGTCGAAGAGGGCGAGCACCGCGGCGACACCGGTGACCCCGATGGCGGTGCGGGTGGCGTGCCAGAGCGTGAGGCCGGTGGCGATGTCGCCGGACGTGAGCGGTGTCGCCGCCATCGCCCGGTAGCGGTTGCCCCAGAAGAACCCGTCGAGCACCTGCCAGAGTGACGCCTGACCGGCGCTGATCATGGCGGTCGTCGCGAGGAGCGCTGGTGCGAGGAACGCGAAGTACGAGATTCCGCCGAGCGATGACGTCGAGTCGGTGTTCACGTCGATCAGAGCGCCGACACCGAGTCCCATGCCGAGCAGGTAGAGGAGCGGCTGCACGAATGCCAGCAGGACGTGCGATTTCCAGATCTTGCGGTAGACGGCAAATTCACTTTCCCAGACACGAATCGTCGTCGGCGTGCTCATCGTCGATCCATCAGTCAGTCAGTCAGTCGATCCATCAATCGATCAGGGTGCGGCCGGTCAGGCGGAGGAACACGTCTTCGAGGGAGCTGCGCCGTACCAGGCTGCCCACCGGTTCGATGCCGCGTCGGTGCACTTCGGACAGTGCCGCCTCACCGTCGTGGGCGTAGATCAAGATGCGGTCCGGCAGCACCTCGTGGCGGTCGCCGATGCCCTCGATCGACGCAACGGCCGCTGCGTCCTCGCGCGCGACCACGTCAGCGGTCTCGCCGACTGCGCCACGATGCAGTCGCAACTCCAGCACCTCGCGCGTCGCGTACTCGTCGATCAACCCGCGCGGTGATCCCTCGGCCACGATCCGACCGCCGTCCATCACCACGAGTCGGTCGCAGAGTTGTTCGGCCTCGTCCATGTAGTGGGTGGTCAGGACCAGTGTGACGCCGCGCTGCTTCAGGCGGTAGAGGCGGTCCCACAGGATGTGACGGGCCTGCGGGTCGAGGCCGGTGGTCGGCTCGTCGAGCAGCAGCAGGTCCGGCTCGCTCATCAGCGATCTGGCGATGGTGAGGCGGCGCTTCATGCCTCCCGACAGCGGGTCGACTCGTTCGTTGGCCCGTTCGGTGAGTTGGACGAATTCGAGCAGCTCGGCGGCGCGTCGTTTGCACTCCGCGCGGGGGATGTCGAAGTAGCGGCCGTAGATCACCAGGTTCTCGACCACGGTCAGTTCCGAATCGAGTTGGTCGGCCTGGGGCACCACGCCCATGCGGGCTCGGATTTTCGCACCGTCGTTCGCCGGGTCGAGGTCGAAGATCCGCATCGTGCCGGACGTGATCGGCGAGACGCAGCCGATCATCCGCATCGTCGAGGTCTTGCCGGCACCGTTCGGGCCGAGGAATCCGAACGACTCCCCTGGCGCGACGTCGAAGTCGATGCCGTCGACCGCGACGAAATCACCGAACTCCTTGCGAAGGTTCCGAGCGCTGATCACCGACGACACGATTGGCACCGTACGGCAGTCGGTGGCGCACGGCCAATGCGGTTACCGTGCGGCGCGTGACCCCCGAACCTGATGCAGTGATCCGTCCGATCGAGTCCTCCGACCTTCCCAGGATCCTGCAGATCAACGAGGCCAACGTGCCCGAGGTCGGCTCGGTCGACGCCGACCGGATGGCGTTCCTGTTGGGCGAGAGCCCGATCGCACTGGCGGTCGACGTCGACGGAACGAGCGTGGGCTTCTGCCTGGTGATGCGATCGGACAGCGCATACGACTCGGTCAACTACCGGTGGTTCACCGAGCGGCACCACGACTTCATGTACCTCGACCGTGTCGCCTTCGATGCCGGCGCGCAGGGACGCGGGCTCGGCACCCTGCTGTACGCGGAGGTCGATCGGTTGATGCGCGAACTCGGCGCGAACCGCTTGGCGCTCGAAGTCAACGTCGACCCACCGAACGAGGCGTCGCTCGCGTTCCACGCCCGGCGCGGCTTCGTCGAGGTCGGACAGCAGGACACCCCGTACGGCATCCGTGTGTCGATGCAGATGCGCCCCGTCTCACGCCCGAGCTGAAACGTGTTACTGATGGTGTCAGACACCATCAGTAACACCTCAGCGGCGGTCTTGGAGGAAGCGGAAGTGGGTGCGGGTGGAGGAGACGTGAAGGGGGTCGAGGTCGGCCAGCAGCACGGTCTCCACACCGGCACCGGTGGCCAAGACCTCGCCGAGCGGATCGATGATCGCACTGTCACCCGAATAGTCGAGGCCACCACCCGAGCCGACCCGGTTGACGCCGACCACGTACGCCTGGTTCTCGATCGCCCTCGCGCGAAGCAGCGTCGACCAGTGCAGGCGCCGCTTGGCTGGCCAGTTGGCGACCACGAAGTAGGCGTCGACGTCGGGCGCCAGCGCCCAGAACTCGTCTGCGAAACGCAGGTCGTAGCAGACGAACAACGCACAGCGCAGCCCGTCGACGTCGACGGTGACGAAGTCGGTGCCGGCACGGACGTAGCGCTCCTCGTCGGCGTGGGAGAAGGGGTGGATCTTGCGATACCGGGTGGCCGCGCCGTCCGGTGCCACCAATACGAACACGTTCGAGGGCCGCTGGTCGTCGGCAGTTGCCTCGGGCGCGATCTCGGGACACGAGCCGCCGACCCACACGCCGTGTGTCGTGGCCATCTCGGCGAGAAATTGCGATGACGGGCCGCCCTCGGGCTCGGCAACATCGGGTGAGTCGAACGAGAACCCGGTGGAGAACGTCTCGGTCACCAGCACCACTCGCGCACCACTCGCAGCAGCGCCGGTGATCATCGGCGCCAGGTGCTCGAAGTTCGCTGCACGATCGTGCCAGGTGATGTCGTGCTGGATTGCCGCGACACGCACGGTCGTCATGCTCCGAATCCCTTCACCAGCCGCTCGACCGCTTCGTCGATGACGTCGAGGCGTTTGCAGCACGCGAATCGCACGAGGTGACGGCCGTGCTCGGGTCGGGCGTAGAACACCTCGTTGGGCACCGCGACGACGCCGCACCGCTCGGGGAGCGAACGGCAGAACGCCATGCCGTCTCCAGTCCGGTCGACCGGGCGGATGTCGACAGTGGCGAAGTAGGTGGCCTCTGGTTCGTACGCGACGAAGCCTGCGTCGCGCAAGCCTGCCACCAGATGGTCGCGGGCGACCTCCAGGGTCTCGATCAGCTCGTGGAAGTAGGAGTCCGGGAGTGCCAACCCGACGGCCATCGCCGGCTGGAACGGTGCGCCGTTGACATAGGTGAGGAACTGCTTCGCGGTCTTCGCCGCCGTCACCAGCGGCTCGGGTCCCGACATCCAGCCGATCTTCCAGCCGGTGGTGTGGAACGTCTTACCGCCCGACGAGATCGTCAGCGTGCGTTCCCACATGTCGGGCAACGTCGCCATCGGGATGTGCTCGCGACCGTCGAACAGCAGGTGTTCGTACACCTCGTCGGTGACCACGATCAGGTCCCGCTCGATCGCCAGCCGGGCGATCGCCTCGAGCTCGGAACGGTTGAACACCTTGCCGGTCGGGTTGTGTGGCGTGTTGACCAGGATCAGCTTCGTCCGGTCGGACACTGCCGCGGCGAGCTCATCCGGATCGAAGGCGTAACGACCGTCGTCGCCCGGAGCGAGCAGGACAGGCACCGCTCGAGCGCCAGCGAGCGCAATACACGCCTGATAGCTGTCGTACATCGGCTCGAACACCACCACCTCGTCGCCGGCGTCGAGCATCCCGAGGAGTGCGCCGGCCAACGCCTCGGTTGCACCTGCCGTGACGACCACCTCGCTCGCCGGGTCGAGGTCGATGTCGTACCAACGTCGCTGATGATCGGCGATCGCCTGACGCAACCCGAAGGTCCCGGGGCCGGGCGGATACTGGTTGGTGCCACCGCGAATCGCCTCGACCGCCGCGTCGAGCACCTCGACCGGGCCGTCGGTGTCGGGAAAGCCCTGCCCGAGGTTGATCGCACCGGTCTCGACGGCGAGTGCCGACATCTCCGCAAAGATCGTCGTGCCGAAGCCTTCGAGCTTCGACGTGAGCGGATGGGTCAGGGCCACGTCGCCACTGTACGCACGCGGCCGAAGGCAGCCGACGTTGTCAGTCGCGAGTGAACACGTCGACGTCGGCGGGGTGACGGCGACGGTCCGGGCCCCCATAGCCCGACGTGGCCCGCAGTTCCTCGGCAGCGAGTTCGACAGCGTGCGCATCGGCGAGGCGATAGGCGACCCCGGACGACTTGGCGCTGTACATCGCCACGTCGGCGGCGCTGATCAACTCGTCGAGTTCTCGTCCGTGCCGTGGGAACAGCGCGGCGCCGATCGCAGCGGTCACCGTGACGTCGCCGACGATCGGCGTGGCGGCGAGCGAGTGGCTGATCCGTTCGGCGCTCACGCGCACTCCCGAGCCGTCTTCGATGCCAGGCAGCAGGATCACGAACTCATCACCACCCCACCGACCGACGACGTCGGTGTCGCGGACCGCCGACCGCAGGCGGTCCGACGCAGCCTGCAGCACTCGGTCGCCGAACTGATGGCCCAGGGTGTCATTGATCTGCTTGAAGCCGTTGAGATCGATCAGCATGACGCACGCGCCAGTGTTGAACCGGTCGGCGACGAGCAGCGACTCCTCTGTCACGCGCTCGAATTCGCGGCGATTGACCAGACCCGTCAACTCGTCGGTGGTGGCGCGTCGTTCGAGTGTCCGCCGATCCAACAGGAACGTCCAGCCCGCGAGAGCCATCAGCACCGTGGCCAGTGCGAGCAGTACGGCATAGCCCGCGAATCCGTCTCCGACGAGGCCCGCATCGTCGATGACGGACGCGACGACGCGAACGGAGCCGCCATCACCGGGGAGACCGAGGTGATCGGTGACGACGCGGCGACCATCGTCCGTCAACGGCCCGCTCCGCCCGACCTGATCCGCGGGGATGAACGAGAGTCCGATCTCGACATCGGCGCCATTTTCCGTGATTGTCGCCGCGGCCCGTTCGTCGATCAGCGCCGACGACGCCAGCTGCAACGCGGTCGTGACGTCGGTGCGTGAGATGACGAGCAGCGAGTCGCTGGTCTTGTCGACCACCAACGCTGGTTCGCCTCGCTCGACCGACGCTACTGCGGCGTCGCCGAAGCCAGGCAACGCGAACAGGTCGACATCACTGCAGCGAGGCTCTCCGCCGTCGAAGATGCACGACGAGGCGTCCGCGCCGAACGACCGCACGAGTTCGTCGGGATCAGTCGACTCGTTTGCGATCTCGACGATGGCCGCTGCGCGATCGATGGTGCTCTCGACGGATTGATCGGCCACGAGCACCGTGGCAGTGACACGGGCGTCCTGCTCGCGACGCGACTCCGAACGGGTGTTGAACATCGAGACCCATGTCGCCACCAGCAGCACCACGCTGCCCACCAGCGCGCCGAGGCGGATGAGTCTCATGAAGCCCTATCGGTACGGCGGTCCACGAACTTGAAGAAATGTTTACGATCGTTCGAGAGCTTCGATGCCACCTCGAAAACGGCGGGAGGGGCGGGCCGTGTGGCTCCGCCCCTCCTGCTCTCTCGCGCGCTCGGAGAGAGTCGAACTCCCAACCGCTTGATCCGTAATCAAGTGCTCTATCCATTGAGCTACGAGCGCAATTGCGACGGCCGACAGTGTAGACGCAACTCGTCGACTTGCCGACGATGAACTTTTGTCAGCCGCCCCAGGGCCCGAAACCCCCGGATCGCTGGTACAGCGTGTATGCCGCGCTGGCGTTCAGCAACGGGTCATAGAGCTGCGCGACCGAGGTGACGCCAACCGTGGCGAGCCAGCTTCGATGGGCGGTCCAGTGGATCTGGAACAGGCCGTAGCAGCACCAGTTGTTCACGTTCGATTGGTAGCTGCTCTCACGCCGGGCGATCTCGAGGGCATGTTCTTCGAGGTCGTCGGGCCACACGTCGCGAATGATCGCCTCGGCCCGTGATGTGGGCACCGCAGCGGGGCGGGTGGGCACTGTCGTCGTCGGGGCCGAGGTCGGGGCCGGAGCGACCGCGGCGGGAGTCGGCCGACTTCGCGCTGCTGTGCTGGTGGACGGCGCCGTGGCCGGTGAGGTCGTTGCGACGGTGGTGGGTGGCGACGGGGTGGCGGCGCCGACGGGCAGGCAGATCGAGCGTCCAGGCACGAGCACGGTGTCGACCGTCGAGTCGTTCACGGCGAGGAGTTCGGTGAGCGACACTCCGGAGGCGTCGGCGATGCGGATCCAGTAGTCGCCGGCGGCGAGTTCGTACTGACGGCCACACGGCGGTGTCGTGACCACCGCAGCGCTGGTGGTCGCTGGCTCCGAGGCTGCCTCCAACGATGCCGTCTCGGGCGATGCCACCTGGGTGGTGGTAGGCGCAATCGCTGCAGCTTCGGCGTTGCCCTCCTCGGCGGGGACAGACGAGGCGATGGCATCCGTGGCAGCCTGGGCGACTTGAGAACCAGCGGACGCCGACGCGGCGGTCACGTCAGTCACCGAAGCGTCGGACGTCGCGGGTGACAGCGCGGTCGACTCTGCGGGCGGCGCGCTGGTGATCGTGGCCAGCACCGATTCGGCGTCGCCCGACGCCGAGCCTGACGAGGCGAATCCAACGACGAGTGGAGCGACGAGCGTGACGATGATGGCCAGACCGCCGAACCGCGCGAGAAGTGGGTCGATTCCGCGGGTGCTACTGAGCCGAGGTTCGCGTTCGAGAGTCCAGTCGTCCCCCAATGCGTCGATGTCGTCCTCGATCGAGTCGCCATGGTCGTTGCCATGTTCCGCGAGGTCGCGTGACGCGCCGACGTGCTCGTCCAGCATGTCGTCCGACCGGGTCACACTGGTCGACGCCGGGCCGACGATTCCGTGCGTACGTTCGGCCACCGAGGCGCCTCCCAGGAGCCCGTTCCACCAGCGCCCGATCGTGGCGCCGACCCCTTGGCGTTCGACCGCTGGGCGGCGCTGGGGAGTCCACTCGGACTGCTCGCCCCAGAACTCGTCCTGGAGCGGTGGGGTGGCGTTTGGGTCGCGTCGGTCGGTTGACATGAGGGAGGAACACCGGTCTACTCCCTTCGTCATGAAACCGCAACATCACCGTCATGTAAACGACATGAGTGTGATTCGCGAGCGGTCCCCGGGACACCGTCGCACACGACGCACATCGGGCCGACGGCGGACGACCGGCGCACCGTGACGGCACGCCGGTCGAGTGGCGGAGAGGGTGGGATTTGAACCCACGGATCACATTGCTGCGATCAACGCCTTAGCAGGGCGCCCCATTCGGCCTCTCTGGCACCTCTCCTGGGAGCCCCGGAGTGTAGCCCGCTAACCTCGCGAGCGGAACGGTGGCAGAGTGGACGAATGCAGCCGCCTTGAAAGCGGCCGGCCGCAAGGCCCGCAGGTTCGAATCCTGTCCGTTCCGCCAAGCAACAACGCCCTGACCCGGCTTCGCAGCATCGCACAGCCGGCCATGCACCCATCGCTCACTCGTTCACAATGAAGCGGCCGATCGTGGCATTGACCGCTCGATCCGAGAATGCGCAGCCCTCACTGAACTCGACGTGATTCGATTGCGTAGGAGCCGGTGGAGGCTCGTACGAGGGCGACGACCCTGGTGGTGGTGTTTCCGGAGGTCGATGTGAGGACCACGCGTCTGGTCGCTGACGTGGTGACGACGCGAAGGTTGAAGTTGCCGGCGCTGGCGGCCGTTTGCAGGTTGAGAGAGGCGACCACGACTCCGCCCATGAACTGTCCGTTCGCGGACTGGGCGATGTTGCCGAGGTTGATCGCCGCGGTCGGGGCCCAGACACCGCCATGGATGACGACCCCGTTCGATGATCCCTCTTGGAGGTCGATCAATGGTGGGCCAATGGCGCCGAGGGTGTTGGCGTTGTACTGCGCAGTGGAGCTCTCGAGGGCAATGATGCTGGGAGACATCATCTGGGTGGTGGTGGCAGCGAGCGGAGCGAACAGTTCCACAAGTCCGTTGGGGTCGACGTTGATTCGACTCTTGTCGCTCAGGATCCAGGTGACTCCGGTGTTGGTATTGCCTGGCTTGTTGAAGGCGTCGATGGCGGTTGCGCACCAGGGTGAAGCGAAGGTGCTCGATGTGCGGGCGACTGGTGACGAGCCGGCGCCTGACGGCCCGCTGGTACCGGCCGTGACGACCGCGTTCTTGATCTGGATCTCGCCGTCGAACTCGAAGCTGTAGGTCCCTGGTTCGAAGAAGTTCTGTGTGCCAGCACCGATGACGGGCGGCTTCTTGTAGACGCCCGGCTGGAACACCGTGCAACCTTTGGCATTGGTCTTTCCGGTGGGGGTGCGGTTGGTGGTGTTCTTTGCCGGCAGTGGGGGCTGTTGGAACATGGTTCGCCATGTGTCGCTGGTACAGACGTAGCCGCGTTCATCCGTGGGTTTGAAGGTGAGGTTGCTGTAGGTGGGGTCGGTGCAACCGCTGGCCGAGAAGTAATAGATGTCGCCGTCGGTCACCTGGACAGGTTTGTCGAGCGTCGCTGGCGGGCGGGCGAAGTAGACGTTGCCGCCGATCGAGCGTGGGCGGGTCGAGACGTTCGTGCCGAGCGCCAAGAACGAAGAGTTCGCGTTGGGTACGCCTTCTGCCGTGACGACGACGGCAAACTTGCCGATGTCGGCGGCGTTGATCGTGGTGCGTTGGCAACTGACAGCGACTGGTTGGTCGTTGATCGTGCCGCTGTAGACGACCTGGTGACTGGTCGTGCAGCCGGCCTCCCTGGTCCGCAGCTTCTCGAGTGCGACCTGCATTCCGGCATCGGTCGCTGCCAGTCGGTCGACGCGGCCTTCAACGGCTCGGCCAGCGCTCAACGTGGTCGTCGCATAGGAGGCGATGGCGAGCACAACTGCGGCCAAGACCACGGTGAGCACCAAGACGAGTGGCAGGATCACGCCGCAATCTCGTTGTGCGTGTTCGGGTGAGGGCACGTGGTCTCGTTTCACTGCGGGCACGTGGTTCGCCTTACTCATGACGTCACGACGCATGACGTGGTCTTGCCGTTCGATGTCGCAGTGACCGTCGTCGCCGGCTTGGAGCCGTTGCCTTTGGGTCCCGAGGCGGTGAAGCTGGGCGTGTTGCCCGACTGATCCGTGAGCGACCTGTAGGCGGCGTTGGTGGTCACGGTGGTCCAGCCCGCCCAGTCCAAGCTCGACACGCTGGTGGAACTGCTGACTACCGGAGAGAAGGTGATCGTCACGTCGGCGTTGCTGACGGTGTTGCCGTAGACGTCCACGGCGAGGATGCCCGATGTCCACTTGGCGCCGATGGTGGGAGAAGGGCAGGCGACTGCGAATCTGACGGTTGCCATCGCAGTGGCGTTCACGGTGAGTGGTGGGCTGCCGCCGGTTCGGAGTCCGTCGCTCACGATGACGGTCGTAGGAGCCGCCCTCACCAGGTTGACGTCGATCGTTGCGACACCGTTCGTGAAGGTCGTTGTCGCGGGAGCTGCTGCCGGGTTGGTGCCGTCCGCTGAAGCGCTGGGGCCTGTCACCGTGATCGGGACGACTCCGTTCACGGTCGGGTCGTTGGTGCCGTTGATGGTGGCTTGCAGCGTGAGCTGGGCGTTGCCGCCAGCGGTGACCGTAGGCGTCGAGGTCGAGATCTTGAACTCTCGGAGTGACGTGGTGACGGTGGCACTGGCGACGGCTGAGCTGATGTCGTCACCGGTGGCGACGATCTGATGCTGACCGGGCGCGGTGAACGGTGGGACAGTGATCGAACTCTTGGTGAATCCGGTGATGTCGGCGACCGCCGACCCGACGATTGGGCCGGTGACCGAGTCGAGCGTGTACGTCACGGCCTCACCGGCACGGAACCCGTAGAGCACCGCCGACGTCGAGAAGCTCTCGGCGACGGTCGTCGGCGAGAGCGAGAACGCTGCTCGAACATCGACGGGCGGGTCGCTGACGGCCCGGCGCCCCGTCGAACTCTTGGCGGTGATGACGTGGAGCCCACCCGTGGTCGCGAGCGGAATGGTGATCGTCGTGGACTTGCCGTTGGTGCCGTTGCCGTAGGTCAAGGTTCCCAACACGGTGTTGTCATCCATCAGGAACGTGATCACGGCACCGTTCGTGAAGCCGGCGACGGTCGCAGTGATCGTGCCTCCCGCAAGGACCGACGAATCGGTTCCGCTGCTCAAGGTGAGCGTTCCATTGATCACGCTGATCGCCTTGCTCGCGAAGCTGTCACTGTCGCCGACGGCGAACAACATGTGCGTACCATTCGTGACGAACAGCGGGATCGTGATGGCCGTGGTTGCTCCGCCACTCGCGTTGGCCGTGGCCGTAGCGACCGCTCCAAGTGATGTGTCGGTCGTGTAGGTGTAGTCGAGGTAGTAGCTGACGGGTTCATTGGGTTGGAAGCCAGCGACGGTGGCCGTCAGGGTGAGCCCTGCATCCACGTTCGTCGCATTGAGGGTCATCGTCGGAGGTGGTGGGGGTGGCGGCGGCGCGGGCAGCGCCGCTTGGGCCGGGTTCCGGCTGTCGGCTTCGACCTTCACGACGCTTTCGTCGGAGGTCCCCGCTCGTTGAGTGACCGAGAACATCACATGAGACGAGGTGGCGACGACCGAGACAGGAAGTCCTCCACTCGGCAGCAGCGCAATCTCCTTCGATGCATTCGCGATGTTCGCGGCACCGAAGTTCGTGCACGAGTACCGTTTGACGATGACGCTCGGACCCGTCGTGACTGCGCGGTAGCTCACGCGGTACGTGGTCGCTGGCGCGCTCGACGGCTTTTCCGTCCAGGTCAAACGGAGGAGCCCGAGACCGCTGTCCGGGGTAGAACAACCGCTCGGGAGTGAGCCCGCTTCGATCCCGGTGCCGGCCACTGTCCCGACTGGTGTCGAGTTCACGTCCTGTGGCACCCACGTGGCGAGGTGGAGCAGATCGCGATTGTCGTCGAGCCGCTGTGTCGTGTCGACCTGGTTGCGCAACACCACGATGATTGCCGAGGACACGGCGCCCATGACGAGGCCGATGATCACGACCACGATCAGCATCTCGACGAGAGTGAAGCCGCTGTCGGTACGCCCGCTGCCGCTGGAACGATCGAGTCGCTGGCTCATGAGCTCGGCTTGCTCTTCACGACCACGAGCGTGACGGTCTGGTTTCTTGCAGTACCCGTGACCTGAAGTGTGATCTGTTGGATTCCCGAACCGCTGTTGCAGTTGGGGCTGAAGGCGCCGCCTGACCAGAACAGAACAGGTTCGACAACCGTGAGGTTTGCTTGTGGCCACGAGAGCGTGCTGCGAGGAGCTGCCGCTTGTTGGAGTTGCGTGCGGTAACCCGAAGCGACCAACGCCTCCGAACCCGGAGTACACCCGATGTAGGGCGTGGTCGACACGTAGTCGCTCGACGACTGCAACCACACCAGCCCGGCGGCGTGGGTGCGGCTCACCGCTGAACCCGTGATCGACGACGCCATCGCGCCGAGGACTGCCGTTCCTGTCAGGCCGAGCAGCACGACGGCGACCAGGACTTCGACCAGCGAGAGGCCACCATCGCGAACGCGGGCCTCTGTGAGCGCTATCCGGCGGATCGGCGCTCGTCGCCCATGAGCGACGGATGGCCAGGTGATCTGCGACATGCAGCTTCTTCGGGCTGCGGAACCCGGCGGAGTAGCGCCTTTGGCACGAACGACATGGATTCGTCCGTTCGCGATGACACGTATGCGTCATCGCCATGGGCCACCATGCCCATCGTCAGATCGCAGGTGTCGATCGTGGCGTATGATCGAGTGGGATCCGGCGCCTCAACCACCGGTTGATCGCATGCCTCACATCGCCCTCGCACACCCGACCGAATCTTCCTTCGAAGTCCGGATCCGGCGCGTGCTGTGGGTCTTGCTCGCCGGGATGCTGATCGTTGCCGCCAGCGGTGTCCTCTCGGCGTGGGCGCTGTCGAATGCGGCCAGCGACGTCGACAGGCTCGAGCGTTCGATGGTCGCGCTGGGCGGCATCCTCGAGGGGATGGTCGACCAGGAGTCGGGGGTCCGCGGCTTCCTGATCACCCAGCGCGAGCCGTTCCTCGAGACCTACGGCCCCGGCGGAGCGACCGCCGATGCGAACCGGGTGCTCCTGGAAGAACTCGTGGGGGAGCTCGACGGTTTCGAAGTCTTCGACGATCTGGATCGGGCGATCGCCGATTGGCGTGGGGTGGCGGACCAGGAGATTCGACTCGTGCGGGACGCCCGCGGCGACGAAGCGATCGCGATCGCCGAGTCCGGCGCCGCCAAGGAACGCTTTGACCTCATCCGTACGTACGTTCGCGACATCGACGGGCGATTGGGTGACATCGCCGACGCTCGCAACCAGCGGCAGGCCGACCTCGAGAAGTTGCTCGCCGTGGTCGGCCTGGCCGTCGCACTGGGTGCGCTCATCGTCATCGTCGCGACGCTCCGGTGGCTCCAGCAGTCGGTGACGCTTCCGCTGGCGGCGTTGACCGGCGCTGTCAGCGACCCGGACGAGCGAGCGTTCAGCGCGTTGACAGACAACGCAGCGGGCGAGGTGGCCGCAGTCGCCAGGAGCGCAGACCGCATGCGTCGCGCAGCGGATCTGGAGCGCAACGAAGCCGTGCTCGTCGCCGAGCAGACCGAGCGAAAGCGCATCGCGGCGGATCTCCACGACGGCCCCGTTCAGATGCTTTTCGCCGTTCAACTCCGTCTCCAGCAACTGCTCAATCATCACCACAATGACCCGGACGTCGTCGAGGTCGTCGGCTCGGGCATCGAGGTGCTGGAAGCCACCCAGTCCGATCTGCGAATCCTGATGTTCGACCTCGCCCCACCGGGGCTCGGCGAAAAATCGCTCGCGGACGTCGTCTCGGCCACGGTGCCCCAGGTCCTGGAACCGCCCGCCCGTTCCGTCATCGATGTCCCCGACGACGTCACCTTCGACACCACGTCACAGCTCGTCGCGTGCCGGGTGATCGTCGAGGCGATCCGCAACGTCAACCGTCACGCGAACGCAACCACTGTCACGGTCCGCGTCCGCTCGGCGGGCCACATCGTGACGGTCGAGGTGATCGACGACGGCGAGGGCTTCGATGCATCGGGCGCGGCGCCCGTCGGACACTTCGGTCTGGACATCATGCGCTCACTCGTCGAATCCGTGGGCGGTAGGTTCGACGTGCGCTCGGCGCCCGGTGCCGGCACGGCCGTTCATGCCATGTTGCCGGTGGCGTCGTTGAGTGATCAGTGATCGTCCAGGTCGATCACGCCGCTGCGGACCGCGATCACGACCGCTTCCAGCTGCGATCGGGCATCGAGCTTCGACATGATCGACCGCAGATGGTTCCGGGCCGTGTGCACGGAGATGATGAGCTCGGCAGCGATCTGCTGAACCGGCATCGGCGCAGCGAGCAAACGCAGCACCTCGAGTTCACGTTCGCTCAGATCGGCTCCGAGTTTGGGCTGCTGCTGGCGGACCAGGCGACGTAGTGCGGACGCGGGGAACACAGCGCCCCCTGCGGCGATCGTCCGGACGGCGGTCGCGAGCTCGGGTGTTTCATAGCCCTTGTGGACGAATCCGTCGCATCCGGCGCTGACCGCATCGACCACCACGCTCCCATCGACGACCGCCGAGATGAGCAGTACGCGGCACCCTGCCGCGGCCGCGGCTGCTGCGACGTCGAGCCCAGAGCCGTCCGGGAGTTGGTAGTCGGTCACGACCACGGTCGGTCGAAGGAGTTCGATTGCCGAACGGGCGCCGGCGACATCGCTCGCCACACCGATGACGTCGATGTCGGCTTCACCTCCGAGCACGGCGGCCAACCCGTCGCGAACCATCGGATGGTCGTCGACGATCAGCACCGTGATCGCCTCGGACACACCGCTCACACTAACCGCGACGTCCTGTTGCGGTCGGCCAGCCCGAAGCCCGAGCGGTCACAGCCGGCTGACCCGACGCCACGTCAGCCCCTCGACAGCCATGGCATTCGGGGCTCGAGCGAAGAGCCCCATGTTCAAATACTGCGGGCGGCGGGTAGTCGGCGTCGGTGAGACCCGAGCACGATCTCGTCCTCGGCGACCGTTATGTCCTGACGCGCCCGATCGCTGTCGGTGGGATGGGTGCGGTCTGGGAAGCAACCGACCAGCTCCTGTTCCGGACGGTGGCGGTGAAAATCCTCAAGGACGAGTTGCGCACGACCCCTGCATTCATCGTGCGGTTCCGAGCCGAAGCTCGCCACGCCGCGGGTCTCAGCCATCCTGGGATCGCGACGGTCTACGACTACGGCGAGACGAGCGACGTTGCATACCTGGTGATGGAGCTGGTGCCGGGTCAGACTCTCTCGGAGCTGCTCGAGGAGCAGCCAGACCTGCCGACCCAGACCAAACTGTCGATTCTGATCCAGGCTGCTCAGGCGCTGCATGCGGCGCACCTGGCCGGTGTGATTCATCGAGACGTCAAACCAGCCAACCTGATGGTCGGTCCCGACGGCACCGTCAAGGTGACGGATTTCGGTATCGCTCGCGCCATTGGGGCTGCTTCGCTGACCGACGCCGGGCAGGTGATCGGCACTGCTCACTACATGTCACCGGAGCAGGCAACGGGCGACCAGGCAACCCCCGCCAGCGATATCTACTCACTCGGAGTGATCGCCTACGAGATGTTCGCCGGGCGACGACCGTTCGAGGCGGACACGCCGCTCGCGCTGTCGATGGCCCACGTGCACGCCACCGTTCCGACCCTGCCTGACGGAGTGCCGCCGGGTGTGGCCGAGTTGATCCGGGAGTCGTTGGCCAAAGATCCCAACTCGCGTCCAGCGTCAGCAGAAGTCTTCGCCGCCCGAGCACGCCGTCAGAAGAATGCTGGCCACGTGGAGCGCACGCTCGAGATTCCGACGGCCATGGCCGCGACGTCCGTCCAGCCGTCGCTGGCGCACACCGTCGCGACAACTGATGACCAGAGCCACCACCTGCGCGGAAGTCTGCGGCAATCGAGGGCGCCGCTCGTCGCCGTCCTGGCCTTGTTCCTCCTGGCCGCTGGCGCAGTCTGGTTGTTCGCATCGCGATCCGACACGAGATCTCCGGCTCAGGCAGATCGGCTCACGACCGATTCCTCGGCGTCGACGGCCTTGACGGAGACGGCGTCCACGAACTCTGCGGCTACCACTGCTCCGGAGAGCACCACGGTTCCGATCACGCCAACCACGACAGCTCCCCCGGTGACGACTGCGGCGCTTGCAACCTCAGCACCGGCGACTGCCGTTCCCACCACGGTCGCGCCCGTCGTCGTGCCGCCGACCCCTGCGACACCGCCCACCGCAGCGGCCGCACCGGACCCGGCGCCCGGCGCGCGACCAGTCGGCGAGTTCGAGGCACTGGCCTTCGTGCTGAACTACTACGAACAGGTTGCCGCCGGTGAGTACGACGCCAGCTTCGTGAAGTTGACGCCGGAGTTCCGCGCCGACCGAAACCTCACGATCGAGAGCTACAGCCGGTACTGGCGCAACACGTCACTCGAACTCGATGCGTCGCGCTTCACGCCGGGACCAGGCCCCGATGAGGGACGCGTGCGGTTCGACGCGCGGTACACCACCAGGAGCGGTGTCGTCGAGGAGACCGATGAGATCACGGTGCGGCGCGAGGACGACGGTCAGCTCGTCATCACCGAACAGCGCGTCGTGTGACCGCAGTGCTCGCCGAGCGCAGCGATGGAGCCGCCGCGCTTTGCAGATTGCTCTACCGCGATGATCAACACAGTCAAGACCTGGGAGCGGACGATCTCGATTTCGTTCGCTGAATCTTCGGCGCGAGCGTCACCGAACACCTGAGCGATCGACCCGGTGCACGGGATCAGCCCGGCTGCGTGAGTCCCACGTGTCGTGTCATCCATGTGCGCAGCTCGGCCAACGGCATCGGCATGGCGATCCCGAATCCCTGAGCGGCATCGCACCCCATGCTGCCGAGCAGATCCCAGGTTTCGCTTCCTTCGATACCTTCAGCAATCACCTCGCGTCCGAGCGTGTGCGCGAGATCCACGATGGAGGCGACGATGGCCCGGTCCTGCTCGTCGCTCAGCACCCGGAGAATGAAGTCCCGGTCGATCTTGATGCGGTCGATTTGCAGTGCACGCAGCGTCTGATACGACGCGTAGCCGGTACCGAACCCGTCGACCGTGATGGTCACCCCGGCACCACGGAGTTCGCTGATGGTCCGCTGGCCCAGCTTTGCGTTCGTGATCAACGCCCTCTCGGTCACCTCGAGCTCGAGCCGTTCGGGTGGGAACCCGATGGCGGCCAGGCGATCCAACACCGAGCGGGCAAAATCGGGATCCTGCAGATTGCGGACCGACACATTGACCGCGAGACGCACCGTGTTCTCACCGGCCATCATCATCCCGCCGGCTGCGATCTGGATCACCATGTCGGTGATCGGACCGATCAGATCGGTTTGCTCGGCCAGAGAGATGAAGTCGTTCGGGGCGATGGTTCCGTGCTTCGGATGCTGCCAGCGGACCAGCGCTTCGACGGCGACGGTCCGGCCTGTGGTCATCGAGAGCTGGGGCTGGTAGTCCACGCGGAGCTCGTTGTTGCGAGTTGCGGCGCCGAGGTCGGCGAGCAATTCGAGACGCCCGGTGTCGGGTGAGCCAGCTCGGTAGCTGTACTCCTCCACATCGCTCCCGAGCTTCTTCGATCGGTACATCGCGACGTCGGCTGCTCGAAGCAGATCGCCGGCGACCGTGCCATCGCGGCCGAGATGGGCCGCGCCGATCGAGACGCCGACGCTGAGCGGAAAGCCGTCGATGTCGAGAGGTTCGCTCAGTTCCCGATGCAGCGCCTCGATCGCTGCGGATGAGTCATGTGGCGGACGGGACCAGGTGACGAGGACTGCGAACTCGTCGCCGCCGAGCCGGGCGGCGGTTGCATTCGGTGGCAGCGCTCCACGCAACCGGTCCGCGAACGCGACGAGGACAGCGTCGCCGACATCGTGACCGAGACTGTCATTGATGTTCTTGAAGCCATTGAGGTCCATGACGAGGAGGACGGCAGCTGCCGGTCGCCCGAGTCCACCGCACGCATCTTCGAGTTCGACGGCGAACGCACGCCGGTTGCCGAGTCCCGTCAACGGATCGTGGCGCGCCTCGTGAGCTCGTTCGAGCGAACGCTGCGCCGACGACAGCACCAGCGCCGTCGTGATCAGCAGCATCGGTGTGATCGCGAGCGTGGTGTGGAGACCGACGATCCAGATCGGCGCGAGCGACAGGAGCGCGCCGAGGGCGGTGAGCCCGGTCGCCAGGCCACGCCGCAGAGGATTGACGAAACTGACGCGCCGTTGCACGGACAACCAGATCTCGGTGGTCGTCGTTTCGAGCACCAGGATCACGAGACCAACCACCACGATCGCTATCGACGCACGCCACGAGGTCATTTCGCGCGCGGCCAACGGGCTCGTTGCATCGGTGAGCACGAGGGTGAGCCCAGCGGTAGCGACGGTCAGTTGCGCCCGGCCGACCGCAAACAGCCGTTGCGTCCAGGGCAATCGACGTGCGGCGCCGTGTACCAGAGCGGCTACGACGGAGACGGCGAGGGCGAGAACCGGCGGGCTGAGGAGCACCAACGCATAGCCAAAGGCTGGAGCGAGCGTGACCGTGTTGCCATCGGCGACGCGGATCCACGTGCGCGGGGTGCGTTCACAGGCGAGAAAAACGGCCGTGATCGCGACCAACACGGTCCAATTGGCAGGGAGCTCCGAAACCGGCACGACAATGAACGTCGATGTCGTGAGTGCCGCGGCGACCGCCGTGATCAAACCGAGCGCAATCAGGGGTGCTCCGTCGGTCGCCGACCATGCAGCGAGGCGCCGGGAACGGCGAGGATCAGGTGCCGTATCGTCGGCTCCGGCATGCGGGTCGTCGCTCATCGCGGTGCTATCGGTCATCGGTCGGCACCGCGTGACTCAAGAAAGCATCAGTGAAGTTCGCGAGTGTGGTCCGAACAGCAGTTGGCACAGCCGAAGTGGCTCCCAGATCGCTGGCCCGTTTCATGTGGGGAGCCGTCCGTTCGGGATGCCCTCACCCGTTCGGGTGAAACTACTCCAGCTTCGGAGTGAGTGACCTCCCCATCGATATCTTCGCAGCAATGGATACAGGTGATCCCCCATTCCGTGTCGAACGCGCACCGGGCGGCATCGTGGTGGCGGGCGAGGTCGATGCCCACACTGCGGCGCTCCTGCGCGAGGAACTGATACCAGGACCACCCGACGGTGACCTGCGGGTCGACGTCTCACAGGTGACGTTCATCGATTCGAGTGGGCTCCGCGTGTTGCTCGAGGCGCATCAGGCGCTGCAGCGCGATGTTCGTCGACTCATCCTGGTGGCCCCGTCCCGAGCCGTCGCTCGAGTGCTCGCCGCCGCCGGTCTCGTCGGCCGAGTCCACGTCGAACCCCCGCTCGACACTCCGAGCTGAGCAGCCCCCGGCGATCGGATCAGCGGCTGCGAGCCGTGAGCCCGCGTTCGGTGGCGAGCAGCGCCGCTTGCGTGCGATTCCTGACGCCGAGCTTTGCGAACACCTTGCGTACGTGGGTCTTGACCGTCTCGACCGACACATACAACTCGTTCGCGATTGCGCCGTTCGACAGCCCACAGCCGAGGAGTGCCAGCACTTCGCGCTCACGCTCGGTCAAAGTCGGAATCCCGGGAAGCAGGTCGTCATCTCCCGAAGTGAACGGTTCACCGCGGTGGATCCGCTCGAGCGCATCGACCAATTGCTCGCCGGTCGTGCTCTTCAAGATGACGGCATCGACGGCTCGGTCGCCGATGTCGCTCGCGAACTGGTCGGGAAGGTCCCACGTGTACAGCACGATCTTGCCGAGCGACGGGTCGTCGACCATCGCATCGATGCGGGACAACGACGAGCGCCGAGCGGCGAACGTGTCGACCAGAGCGATGTCAGCTGGTCGGTCCGGCAATCCGCCCGCGACCAGATCGACGATTTTCACCCGTTGCGAGAACGGTGCGAGCATCGCGGCGAGACCTTGCACGACGATCTCATGGTCGTTCACGATGGCGACCTTCAACAGCTCCACGGTGCCGACTACTCCTGCGGTGCCCGGTCGGCCGCCTGGCTGCTCACGACGAGGATCGGGACCTCCGCTCGTTCGATGAGCTCGCCACCGACCGCAGGCGCGAACAGCCTCGACCACCAGCCTCGGTCGTGGTCGCCGACCACGATCACGTCGATGCGGTGTTCGTGTGCCGCACGAAGAATCGCGTCGGGTGGATCACCCACCTCGGCGACGGGTTCGGCGCTGGAGATCCCTGCATCGCCGATGACCGCTTCGGCCGTGGCGTCCGCTCGCTCCTCGGCCGTCTCGACGCCGTCGACGACGTCATCGCCGGTTGCGCCTCTCACCTCGTAGGGGTGCGGCGACATGTAGGGATAGGCCATTCCGAACCCGGCCATCGATCCGCCGTACATGGCCGGAAACGCCGTCGACGCAGCGAGTGCGCCCGAGACGTCCCCCTGTACGTTGACCGCCCAGTAGTCCGAGTCGGCCCCGAAGAGGCGATGGGCCGTGGCGGCGAGCGGTGTATCGAGGTCGGAGCCGTCAACGGCGATCATCACGCGGGTCATGTGCAGTCCCCTACCCGATTGCGATGGTCACGAACCTTCTGCGACTGGCATGTCGACCGTCACCGAGAACGTGACGCGATGAGCGCTGCTGCCTCGCGACACTGCTGCTCGATCGCCACGACCGCCGCTTCGAAGGTCCTCGGCATCGATCCGGTCGGGTCGGCGACCTCGGGGATCGACTCACGCAAGTACCCGCCGGCCGTGCGCGAGCCGGTGAGCTGCTCGGTCCACCGGCGAACCCGGTCACCGCCTTCCCCACTGGTTGCCTCGGTGTGATCATCGAGAGCCTCGACACCGGTGGCGAGGAACTCGGGGAGCGTCAACGCCCGACGGAATGCGTCGCGTGACAGCGATGCGATCTTCACGACGTGATCGCGTTCGGCGGTGAGGATCAAGTCGGCATCGTCGACGAGCAATGCCGTCGTGGTCGAGCTGCGATGCGCCGACACGTCGAGCCCACGCCGCCGCATGGCGTCGACGGCATCGTCGATCGGTGGGAGGTCCACCGGGCCGAACCCCGATGACCGAATCTGCACGGCACCCTCACCGAGTCGGTCGTCGAGCATGGCTCGCAGCATCGCCGCCATCATCACCGACCTGGTTCGGTTGTGGCTGCACACCGTGAGAATCCGCAGCGGGCGATCCGCGGGAGCGGTCAACGCAGGTCCAGCCCGAACACGTCGTGGAAGGTTCGGTAGTAGTCGTCGTCCTCTTCGATCGCCCCCATCGCGATCCAGTCGCTGTCGTCGATGCGGTCGTGCAGCTCGGCGAGTTCGGCGCCGCCCCAACTGACCGGGTAGCGCAGGCGAGGCTCGTCGGTGGCGATCGCCTCGTGGATCACCTCGGCCACCTCGAACGGGTCGGTCGCGTTGGTCATCCCGGTCATGTAGAACTGGAACATCCGCCGATAGTGGGCGTCGTAGACCCCCGTCGAATTCGGAGCGTCCACGTTCTTGGCGAAGATCGCCGACTTGGTCACCCCCGGCTCGATGATCGCCACACGGATCCCGAACGGCGCCAACTCCTGCGCGAGGCCCTCGCTGAGGCCTTCGAACGCCCACTTCGACGCCACGTACGGCGACTGGGCCAGCGCAGCGATCCGCCCCGCAACGGAGCTGATGTTCACGATCGTGCCGCTGCCACGCTGCCGCATCTGCGGCAACACCGCCTGGATGCAGCGCACCGCACCGCACAGATTGACGTTCATCACCGACAGGTAGAGCTCGGTCGGGCATTCCTCGGCCACGGCGTTGCCGCCGACGCCGGCGTTGTTGACCAGATGGTCGACTCGCCCGGTCGCATCGAAGATGCGCTCGAACCCTGCCCGCACCGACTCGTCGTCTGCGACGTCGAGCTCGAACAACTCGACAGTGACGTCCGCGTCGGCGGACATGTTGCGGAGCTTGTCGGCCTTGTCGATCGACCGCACCGTGCCGATCACGCGGTGACCCTGCTTCGCGAGATGGATCGCGGTCGCCCGCCCGATCCCGGAGTTCGCGCCGGTGACCACGCTCACGGGTCGGTCGGCGTCGGTGTTCGTGGTGGTCTGCTCGGTCGACATGGTGCCGATCGTAGGCGCCGACGTCAGTGGTGAACGGAGCCTTGGATGTCTCGGACCCAGTCGTCGGCCTCGCGCCACCGGGCGTCGGCGTGCTCGCGTGTCGACTCGGCGTGATCAGCGGCGGCCGGATACGACCCGAGGAACTTCACACCGCCCTGCTTCGCATGGAGCGCCCGCATCGTGTCGGCGAGGAGTTCGTCGGACACGTGCGACTCGGCGTACACGATGAAGCAGTAGTCGCCCAGGCCGCCCGCCTTCGTGGGTCGGCTGGTGAGATTCGACAGGTTGATCCGCCGAGCAGTGAACTCCTGCAGGATCGACACGAGGCTGCCCGGCTCGTCGGCGCGCTGATAGATCACCAACGCCGTCTTGTCGTTACCGGTCCGGGCCGGGACGCCCTCGTTCGCCACGACGACGAACCGGGTCTGGTTGCCGTCGTGATCGGCGATGTCGGCAGCGAGCACGTCGAGTCCGTAGAAGTCGGCCGCCACGCGCGGGCCGAGCGCCGCCGCGTTCGAGGCCTCACTCTCGCTCACGAGCCGCGCTGCGTCGGCGGTGCTGTAGGCGGCGCGGATCTCCGCGTCGGGAAGCTGCTCGCGCAGGTAGTGATGGCACTGGGCCGTCGCGACCGGGATCGAGAAGACCTCGGTGACGTCGGAGAGATCGACGCCCGGCTTGGCCAGCAGACAGTGCTCGATGTCGATCACGATCTCGCGCTGGATCAACAAGTCGTGGTCGAAGGCGAGCGCGTCCTGGGTGAAGTTGACCATCCCCTCGATCGAGTTCTCTATCGGCACCACACCGACATCGACCTCGCCCCGGTCGACCGCGTCGAGCACGTCGGGCACGGTGCGGTACGCGACGTGTTCGGCCCCGGCGAGGTCGGGCTGCGACAGGAGCGCCTGCTGGGTGAACGTGCCGAAGGGCCCGAAGAACCCCACCCGTTTCGCTGCGCTCGGTGCCATCACGGCCCAGACTAGGGGTGCCGTCGACGAGCGCTCGGCTCCGTTCCGGTCGCACGGGCTGTTTCGTTCCCGACGTGGCACGATGAGCGGATGGACGAACTGGGCCTTCGGGCACTCCTCGACGACGTACAGTCCGGGGCGATGTCGCCCGATGACGCCGTCGTGCGGCTGCGGCGTCTCCCCTTCGCCGACGTCGACGGCGCGACGGTCGATCATCACCGACACCTCCGATCAGGCCTCCCCGAGGCGATCTACGGCCCCGGCAAGAGCCCCGCCCAATGCGTCGCCATCGTGGGTGAGCTCCTCACCCACGGCGCAGGCCCGGTACTGCTGACCCGCACCAACGAAGCGCAGCGCACCGCCTGCGTCGAGGCCCACGGCGCTGCGATCGAGGCCAGCGCGAGCATGGTGTGGAGGCTGCCCGAGACGACCTCGCCGGCCAAGGTGGCCGTCGTCACGGCGGGCACCAGCGACATTCCCGTCGCCGACGAAGCAGCGCTTGCACTTCGCGCCTACGGCTTCGACCCGACCGTGGTGACCGACGTCGGCGTTGCTGGGTTGCACCGGTTGCTCGCCCGTCTCGACGACCTCACCGACGCCGACGCCCTGATCGTGGTCGCCGGCATGGAGGGTGCACTCGCCAGCGTGCTCGGCGGCCTCACCGGCGCCCCGGTCGTCGCCGTGCCCACCAGCGTCGGCTACGGCGCCGGACTCGACGGCGTGACGGCACTGCTGGCCATGCACGCCTCGTGCGCGAGTGGCGTGACCGTGGTTGGTATCGACAATGGCTTCGGGGCTGCATGCGCCATCGCTCGAATGTTCACGTGGCCCAACCGATGACGAGCACCTCGACGCCCGGGGCCGCTGCACCCGGTGATCGGAAGATCGCCTGGTTCAACTGCCAGGCGGGCGTGGCGGGCGACATGGCGATGGCTGCACTCGTCGATGCTGGCGCCGACCCCGACGTGGTCGCTTCCACCATCGGTGGCCTCGGCGTCGATGGCTACGCCCTGCTGTTCGAACGCGTCCAGCGCTGCGGTGTTCGCGCGACATGGGCCAACGTCGTCGTCCACCACGAGCGCGTCCACCACGAGCGCGATCACGACGACGACGACGACCACGACCACGACCACGACCACGACCACGAACGCCACCGACCGCTGCACGAGATCTTGTCGCTGCTCGACGCGGCGGACCTGCCCGAGCGGGTGCGCCGGCGTGCACGCTCGGTGTTCGTGCGGCTCGGCGAGGTCGAAGGGGCGATCCACGGAGTCGATCCCGCCGAGGTCGAACTCCACGAGATCGGCGCACTCGACTCGATCGTCGACGTCGTCGGCGTCTGCGCGGCCCTCGAAGCGCTCGACATCGACGAGGTGTGGTGTAGCCCGATCGCAGTCGGTCACGGCTCGATCCGCAGCACCCACGGCGTGATCCCCAACCCGGCTCCCGCGACCATGGCGTTGCTCACCGAGGCCAGCGCACCCACCGTCGGACTCGACACGACGCTCGAAGTGTCCACACCCACCGGAGCGGCGCTGATGACCACACTCGCATCCGGCTTCGGTGCGATGCCGACGATGACCACCAACACGGTCGGCTACGGAGCCGGGACCGCCGACACGCCGGAACGCGCCAACATCGTGCAGGCGGTGATCGGTCACCGCAGCGACATCGACGATCTCCGCAACGATGACGGCACGCTGGTCGCATTACTCGAGGCGAACGTCGACGACGTCACCGGCGAAGTCCTCGCGCACACCGTCTCGACGCTGCTCGACGCCGGTGCTCACGACGCGTGGATCACCCCCATCGTGATGAAGAAGGGGCGTCCGGCGCACACGGTGAGCGTGCTGTGCGATCCATCAGCGACCGCCGCCATTCGTGCGGTGCTCCTCCGCGAGACCGGCACCCTCGGAGTGCGGATGTCGACGATGCAACGCTGGCCGCAGCGACGAACCGAGTCCACCGTCGACGTCGACGGGCACGCAGTCCGGGTGAAGATCACCGACCACCGCGTCAAGGTCGAGTTCGACGATGCCGCCGCGGCCGCAGCAGCGCTCGGCGTCCCCGTACGTGCGGTGCTCGACCGGGCCGCATCGCTCGTCGCCGAAACCGGCGACGCTCCGATCACGCCGGGTCCGTAAGCTCACCGCTTCGTGGGGTCGATCGCCGTCAGCAAGCTCGCCTGGCAGCTGCCCGGTGGCGACGAGTTGTTCCGCGACGTCGGCTTCCGGGTCGGCGACGGCGACCGTGTGGCGATCGTCGGTGCCAACGGTGTCGGCAAGTCGACGCTGCTCAAGTTGATCACCGGCGACCTGGCCCCGAGCGAGGGGACGACCAGCGTCGACGGACAGATCGGTGTGATGCACCAACTCGTCGGCACCGCCGACCACCCCGCAACGACCGTGCACGAGTTGCTGTTGTCGCTCGCGCCGACGCGCTTGCGAGATGCCGCCACGCGGATGGCGGCCGCCGAGCAACATCTCGCCGATGACCCGATGGAGTATGCGACAGCGTTGGCTGCGTGGGGTGATGCCGGCGGCTACGACCTCGAGGTCACGTGGAACGAGTGCGTCACCCGAGCCTTCGCAGAGAACTTCGCCGAGGTGCGCGACCGGCCGCTGCGTACATTGAGCGGTGGCGAACAGAAGCGTCTTGCGCTCGAAGCACTCCTGCGCAGCGAGTTCGACATCCTCGTGCTCGACGAGCCCGACAACTTCCTCGACGTGCCGGCCAAGCGGTGGCTCGAAGGTCAGCTGAACGACACCCGTAAGACCGTGCTGTTCATCAGCCACGACCGCGAGCTGCTCGCCGCGACCGCCACCAAGATCGTCACGATCGAGGCGTGGGGTGCGTGGACCCACGGCGGTTCGTTCGCCACGTACGCCGAGGCGAAGGAGCGCGAGCACGACAAGCGCGAGCGAGACCGGTCGTTGTACGACGACGAGCGACAACGTCTCGAGGACTACGTGAAGCTGATGCGCGAGCGCGCCAAGATCAGCGAAGCGTTCGCGCCCAAGCTGAAGGCGGCCGAGACGAAACTGCGCCACTTCGTGGAGAAGCACGACCGCCCGCCGGAGGTGCGCGACCAGCAGATCGACGTGCGGCTACGCGGCGCGCGTACCGGAAAGCGTGCCGTGATCTGTGAGTCGTTGGAGATCGAGGGACTCACCGATCCCTTCGACCTCGAACTCTGGTACGGCGAACGCGTCGCCGTCCTCGGTGGCAACGGCGTCGGCAAGAGTCACTACCTCCGGCTGCTCGACCAGGCGGCGCACGGTGACCGCCCCAGCGATCTGCCGGGCGACCGAGTCGCGTACGACGGTGTCTGCCGCCTCGGCGCGGGCGTCGTCCCCGGGCTGTTCCACCAGACCCACGAGCATCCGGAGTGGCAGGGACGACCGCTCGTCGACATCCTCTACGACCGCGACGTCGTACTCGGCCCGGCGATGGGGATGTTGCGTCGCTACGAGTTGCACGTGTGCGCGCAGCAGACGTTCGAAACGCTCTCGGGCGGCCAGCAAGCCCGGTTCCAGATCCTGCTGCTGGAGCTGTCGGGCGCCACGCTGCTGCTGCTCGACGAGCCCACCGACAACCTCGACCTGGTCTCGGCCGAGGCGCTCGAACACGGCCTTGCACAGTTCGCCGGCACCGTGGTGGCGGTCACCCACGACCGCTGGTTCCTGCGCGGCTTCGACCGCTTCGTGGTGTTCGGCGACGACTGCGCTGTCACCGACCACGCCACCCTGCCGACCGCCTGGCAATGAGTGGGGCAACACGGGCCTGACCCGTGTCGTCCCGTCAGGCGGTGCCGGAGTCGAGGGCGCCTTGGATCCAGGTGGCGAGGTCGTCGGCCGACTTCGTGCCGCTGGCCCGGTCGAGCACGTTGCCGTCGGCATCAGCGATCATCAGGTAGGGGAACCCGCCACCGCCGTTGACCACGAAACTGGTCGACTCGGCGCTGTCGGCCATCACCGGCCACTGCGACGGCCAGTCCTTGTCCACCAGCCAGTCCGACGGCGGATAGTTCGGAGCGGTCTCGTCGACCCCGGTACTGATCGCCACGACGTTCATCCCCTGCGGGATGCCATCACGGTTCTCCAGGTCGATCAATTCAGGGATCTCGTCGTTGCAGTGCGAGCACCAGTGGGCGAGGAACACGTACATCGTCGGGCCATCGGTGGGCCCGCCGACGGTGATCGGCCGACCGTCGAAGCCTGCGCCTACGACCACCGGCATCGCCTGGCCGAGCGCTGGATCGGCGTCGACCACGGTGTCGAGGCCAGGGAGCGGGTCGCCGGTCACGTCGACCGGGCGGTTCTGCTCGACGTCGTCGCCATAGGTTTCGGGCGGGGTCTCACCAGGCGCGAGGACGCCCGAACTCTCGTCGTCACCACCGGTGAACAGCACGGCAGCACCGGCAAGTCCGAGCACGAGCACGATGACTCCCACGACGACGATCACGGTGCGGTTCTTCACGAGGGGGGCTCCATTTCGGGCTCGGACGTCGAGATGTCAGATGGTGCGTCCAGTCTGGCCGGAACGCGCACGAGCAACAGTATGAGGATGGTGAGAAAGCCGATCAGCGCCATGTTGGCAAGGCTGAGGCCGAACTCGCGGAACCAGATGAAGGTGCACGACGGTCCTTGGAACTCGCAGGCCCCGTTGTCGAGCGCAGGACGCCACTCGATCAGGCTGTGCCAGCCGGAGATCGCGACGCCGATCGCAGCGAGCGGTGCGGCGTACCACCGCACGTTGGGATCCTTGCGGAGCGCACCGACCAGCAGGATCACGCTCAGCGGGTACATCGCGATTCGTTGGAACCAGCAGAGACGGCACGGCGCGAAGTTGGCGACCTCGGAGAAGTAGAGGCTGCCGAGGGTGGCACCGAGCGCGACGATCCACGCGAGCCAGACGCCCGAATCGCTGATCGACGAGCCCAGTCGACTGGCTCCGTCGTTGCCGGTCGCCGCGAGCACGCGCAACACGACCAGCGAGAGAGCGCCGACGCCCGCAGCGATCGTCAGGAGCCCGACGAACAACTGGGCTGTTTCGGTGTCCACCGCACAAGTATGCAACCACGGCAGTACGTTCTTTCGGCGATGTCGTCCGACGCGTTCGCGGAACCCGTGGTGGTACCCGACCAACGAACGTCGAAGGCCACCCTCAACGATCTCCGCAAAACCCGCCAACGTCGCCGGCTCGGCGACACCGACTGGTACGACATTGCCTACCGCGTCTACCTGTTCGGGCTCGTCGGGCTGACGCTCGTGGTCTGGTTGTCCGATGCGGTCGACGGAGCGATCGGTGACGGCATCGACAGCGCCGACCTGCTCGCACGTGGCCCGTCGATCATCGGGCTGCTCGTGGTTGCAGCATTCGCGCTCGGTGTGCGCAGCGGCGCCGACGGTGGACCGGTCGCAATCGAGGTCGCCGACATCCGTCACGTGCTGCTGGCACCGATCTCGCGACGTTCGGTGATGCTGCGGCCGGTCGCCCAGCGGCTGCGCGCTGCAGCGTTCGCGATCGGCCTCGGGGGTGCCGTGCTCGGCCAGTTGATCGCCACCGAGGTGGAGGGCTCGCGCACGGCGTGGGCGGCGGCGTGCGGCGCGTTCGGCGCGATCGTTGGTGTCACGTTCGTTGCGACCGCCGTCATCGCCCACACGCTGCGGGTGCCGCGCTGGCTCGCCACGATGCTGGCGGCCGGCGCGCTCGCCTGGCAAGGGGCGGCGGCGTGGGGCATCTGGAACGAGAACTCCACCGGCCTGGCGCGAGTCGCTCCCGGGAATCTCGCCGGACGGCTGGCGTTGTGGGGTATCAGCCAACGACCGATCGACGTCATCGCGATCGTGATCGCGTTGGCGATGACCGCAGCGGCGCTGCTCCTGGGTGGCCGACTTCGCGTCGAAGCGCTCGCCCGACGCGGAGAGCTGGTCTCGCAACTGCGCTTCGCCGCCACGGTGCAGGACCTGCGCACCGTCGTGCAACTACGACGCCAGCTCCGTTCGGAGATGCTGCGCACGCGTCCGTGGGGCCAGCGTCGCCAACCCACCCGACCGGCGCCCGCTGCGTTGACTCGCGGACGTGCAGCATCCGCTGCGGCCACCGGCGACCGGTCGCCGTCGGCATCGGCCGTCTGGCGCCGTGACAGCCGATCGCTGCGACGGCTTCCCGCCGCCAGATTCTTTCGTATCACCCTGCTCGCTGCGATCGGAGGGGTGGGTGCTGCGCTGACGATCTCGGCGTCGCCACTGTTCGGCCTACTGCTGCTGGGCGCACTGTTCTTCGTCGGCCTCGAGTCGCTCGAACCGCTGTCGCAGGAGATCGACCGTCCCGACCTCACCGACGGCATCCCGATCGAGCGAGGTTGGATCTACGCGCACCACCTCGTCGCATCGGCGGTCCTGCTCGCGTTCGTCGGACTCTTCGGCGCGGCAACGGCCGTGCTGGTCGAACCCGGACTCGGTCCGATGGCGTTCGCCGTCGCGATTCCAATGGTCTGGGCCGCAGCGATGGGCCCGGTCGTGGTCACGATGCTCGATGCTCCCAGTACACCGTCGCCGACCACCCTGCTCGGGACGCCGCGCGATTCCGAGAGCAGCCTCGTGCCACCGGAATTCGCCGGGTTCAGCACGGCGTTGCGAACCCTGCTCCCAGTTGTCGTCAGCGCCGTGGGCACGGTGCCGGTGTTCGTCGCTCGGTTCGCTGACGACGCTGCCAGCGTCGGTCGTTCGCTCGTCGCTCTGTCGCTGTTCACCGGGATCGTGGTGGTCTGGGTGCGACGGCGCGATCCCTGGGGCATCAAGGTCCGAGCATTCATGGAAGAAGGTCGAGCCGCAGCATGAGCAACTCACGATCGAGCCGCCCCCAGTCGCAACGCACGCGAGCGCAACGTGCTGGCGATGCACCGTCGAGCCCTGGCAGGACAACCGGCAAGAACGCCGGCGGTGCGGCGGCGACACCGGCCAAACCGGTACCGGCGGCCAGGCCGGCACGTGCAGTGGGACCGCCGCCCGCCGTCGAGACCACCGGGTTGGCGAAGCGCTACGGCGACGCGCCCGCACTCTGGCCGATCGACCTGCGTATCGGCACCGGCGAGCGCATCTCGCTGATCGGCCACAACGGCAGCGGCAAGACCACCCTCATGCGAATGCTCGTCGGCATGCTCGAACCAACCGAGGGAACCGCCACCATCGCCGGGCACCCGATCGGATCGATCGGAGCACGCGCCGCCGTGTCGTACCTCGCCGACCAGCCGGTGTTCTACGACGACCTCACGGTGTGGGAGCACCTCGAGTACATCGCCCGACTGCACGGCACCGACGATTGGGAGCAGCAGGCGGTCGACCTCGTCGACATGGTCGGGCTGATGGAACGCGTCGACGACCTCCCGACCACGTTCAGTCGCGGCCTCAAGCAGAAGGCCGCTCTCACGATGGCATTCGTCCGCCCGTTCGACGTGATGCTCATCGACGAGCCGTTCGTCGGTCTCGACCGCCTCGGCAGGGAGGCCCTGCTGGAGTTGTTGACGCTCGCCCATGGCGATGGTGCCACCCTCGTCGTCGCCACCCACGAACTGTCGAGCGTGAAGGAGAGCAGCCGATTGATCGCGCTCAGTAGCGGTGAGGTGACCTACGACGGCGATCCGGCCGAGGCCGATCTCGCAGCGCTCACCGAGGGCGTGCGGCAGGATCGCGACTGACCGCCAAGAGTTCATTCAAGAGAGCATCAACCAGGCAATCCGTCGTCTAGCATCTCGGCCATGCAGGAGTTCTCTTCGGTCACCGCCTCGTCCTACGACGCCGATTCACTGGCACCGCTGCTCAACGAGAAGGCCGCCGATGGCTGGTCGGTCGTCTCGATCGTGGCCGCCG
>JBBQEU010000029.1:0-30157 GCA_038321235.1 Acidimicrobiales bacterium
CGGCGCCCGGGGATGACACTCGGGACGACTGACGGTCGAGAATCGAGATGATCGTCGGGCCCCCTGAGTCGAGCGCTACCTCGGCGCGGCCGTGTGAACCCGCAGCGAGGTGTGAGCGGCCAACCTGTTGAAATCTGCATCGGCGTGGAGCACCTCGGCGTCGGCGGTGATGGCCACCGCTCCGATCAGGCAGTCGATCAGCCTGCGCACGGAGGTGCCACTGCTGCGACACGTCCGGTACAACGCCGCGGCGTCGTCGTAGTCGGCCGGTGTCGTCGGGAGCAACGTCGCTCGGGCGAGCAGCCCACGAAGCTGCGCAAGATGCCGCTCGTTGCGGGCACCCGCCAGTACCTCCATCGAGATCGCGTCACAGATGGCGATGTCATCGTCGAGGAGTCGGTCGACGGCGATGCAGACGGGTGAGCCGGTGTCGCGAAGGAACTCGACCCACGCCGAGGTGTCGACGACGATCACGCCCGGCTCGAGCGCAGCTCGTCGAGGTCGCCATCCCAACCCGATCCCCGCAACGCACGGGCATCATCGAGCCCAAGTGGCTCACCGGCGAGGCGGCGCAGCGCGAGGTTGACCGCATCACGCTTGGTGGTGAGATGAAACCGCTCCATCACCTGGCGGCACAGGTCGTCGTCGATGTCGATGTTGGTGCGTGCCATACACCAACGATACACCACACTGGCTCCGTGTAGTTCAATCGGCCCCGACCGCATTGCGACCCTCCTTCAACTCGGCCATGCCGGGAGTCTTGCGAAGCTCCAACAGATAGAACGCCAGCCCCGGCACACTGGTCTCGATCCAGAAGTCGAGGTCTCCGACCGCCAACGCTCGATCGTGCGGATCGTCGAGTCGTGCGATGAGGGCGACCTGCCGTCGCGCCTCGGTCCACTGCGCTGACGTGACGTCGTGGAGCCTGGCGTTGCGGTGCATCGACGGATCTGCCGCGGCGACAGCAACTGCCGCCACGGTGATCAGGTCGTAGGTCTGTGCAGGGATCTGTCCGACGGGAAGCTGCTCGGATTCGGTCCGATCTCTCCAGTTGGTGGCGAGCTTGACAGTCTGTCCGGCGATTGCACGAGCCACCGAGCCAGCACCACCGGCCAACAGCGCCACGTTGGTGCCGAAACCGATCAGCCCGCTGAGCTGTCGACTTCGTGCCTCCTCGACGGCGGCCGCCATCACCAGCTCGGCCTGTTCGGTTCGGCTCGCATCACCGAGGAGGTCGGCGAACTCGGCGAGATGCGTCACGTCGGGCCGTGTCGTGGCCTCGCCTCCGACCCGCTCGAAGGTCTCAAAGGTGTAGGCCGCGAGGACCGTGCCGAGTGCTGGCTGCGCGTCCGGCACCCTGACCACGGCTCCGAACAGGTCGACGAGGTCGTCGTAGGTGCCCAGTTCGACCGGCGGACTGACCGCCCGGATCACCACCGGCGTCGTGCCCTCCTGTTCGATCGCCGGAGCGAGTGTGTCGATGTACCCGGCGAGCGATGAAGCGACCCCGGCGGCCATGCCAGCGCTCATCCCGCCGTCGAGGGGCCCGTTGGCCGCCCTCGTCAGGAACTGCAGGACCTCGTAGCCGTCGCGGAGGCGATCACGCTCCACGACCACCGCCACGTGCAGTGCGCTGACCACGAAGTCCGCCAACATCGCGGTGTCCAACGACTGCCACGACGCGAGGGCGTACGCGGTCGGCTCGTCGAGCAGCAGATCGAGGCACGCAGCCGGATCGTCGGTCAGACTCGCCAGGGCACTGCTCAGCGACTCGGCGTAGCGGTCGTGGTCGACGGCGGTGTCGGGTCCGTTCGGAACCGCCATGCGTCGCACGACCTCCGAGGCGAACGACGACGAGAACCTCACGTCGCCGAGCAGGCGACCGACGAGCATGTTCGACACCGACAGCTCGATGAGTTCGTCGGCGAACTCCCGGTCACGCGCGACCCACCACGCAAGTTGTTCACCGAGTTCCTCGATCTCGCGCTTCGTGGGCGCACCGTTGGGATGTGTCCCGGATCGGCGGTCAGCGACGCCGGTGAATGTCTTGCGTTCCAAGAAGTCGAGTCGGCGGAGCAGATGGTCACGTGTTTCCACTGGCATGGGAACCGCAGCGAGGCCGACTGGTCGCAGATGGTCGGGGAGCGAGTCGCCGAGCGCACTCAGCGATCGGAGCCCGAACGTGCCCAGCCGACTTGCCCGCCAGCGCATCATCGCGTCGCTGCCTTCGATGTCGCGCAGCGCGGGCATCCAGTGGTCCTCGAGGTTGCTGCGCGTGAGCCTGATGGTCCGGATCGCCTCGGCAGCTGCTGGATCGGTCGATGCGAGGTCGGCGAGCGTGTCGATCGCCTCCAGCGTGCGCCGGGACAGCTGCACGACCCGCCCGGGTTCGTATCCAGCGTCCATCTCAGCCCGTCAGTCCGATCTGCGAGCGGGCGACGGCGTCGAGTTCCTCCGCCTGCTGTTCGAAGCGGTAGGCGTGCCAACGCAGATCATCGGCCGCGGCGTGGAGTTGGTGCTGGTTGGTGGCCAGCGTCGCTCGACACAGGTCAGGCCGGGTGCCGATCCACGTGTCGACGTCGCCGTACCGGTCGAGGCGCATCACGGGCAACGTTTCGATGGCATCGGCAAGCTGGCGCAGGTGTCGTGCTCGTTGTCGGAGTTGGTTCGCTCGGGCGGTCGCGTTCATCGCCCTGTAGTGGGCGAATCGAGTCGGAAATGGGAAAGGTCACGGTCGGAGGCCGGCGAGTTGCTCGGTGCGATCGGCGATCGTTGCGGCCTCGTCGTGGTCGTGGGTGACGAGTAGCGTGGTCACGTTCGCGTCGCGCAGGAGGGCACCGAGCTCGATCGCGAGCCGATCGTGCAATTCGCGGTCGAGGCCGGTGAGTGGCTCGTCGAGCAACACGACAGCGGGTTCCCTGGCGAGCGTGCGTGCGAGTGCGACCCGCTTCGCTTCGCCACCCGACAGTTCGGTGACCCGCCGATCCTCGAACCCGGCGAGGCCGACTCGCCGCAGCCAGCTCACGGCGCGCTCGGCGCGTTCCGCGCGTGCGATCCCGGCCATCTTCGGCCCGAACGCGACGTTGTCGAGCACCGACATGTGGGGGAACAACTGGTTGTCCTGGAACACCATCCCCACCCCCCGCAGATGCGTCGGCCGCTCGGTCACGTCGACGCCATGGAGGAGCACCAGGCCACTGTCGGGCACGATGATGCCGGCGATCACTCGCAGCAACGTGCTCTTGCCGCTGCCCGACGGCCCGAGCAACGCCACGATCTCGCCGGAGCGAACCGACAGCGAGACCTGGTCGAGTACCAGGTGCCGGTCGGACGGATCGTGGTCCGCTCTGCCCTGGGCGCGGGGGACTGCGAACGAGACGGTGACGTCGCGGACCTCGAGCCCAGGATGATCGCCGGCTGCAGCGTTCATCGCCGTGGCCGTTCGGTGAATGGCGATTGCAGGCGTTCCACGATCACGACGAGGATCACCGTCGTCGCGGCGAGCAGTGTGGCGAGAGCGAAACCCTGGGCCTGCAGGACCGAACCGGTGCGGCCCAGGAGTTGCTCGATGGCGATGGGCATCGTCTCGCTGCCCGAGCGCGACAGGAAGCTCGTCGCTCCGAACTCACCCAGCGAGATCGCAGCGGCCAGCGCCGCGCCGACGGCGAGCGGCCGCCACAGGTACGGGACCAGGGTCGCCCGCCACGAACGAACCGGCGACGCGCCGAGTGTGGCGGCGGCATCGCCCATCGCCGGGTCGACCGACCGCAGCACACCCACACAGGTTCGCACCACGAACGGCACAGCGATCAGTGCGTGGCCGACCGGAACGAGCCACCACCTTGCCCGCCAGTCGACTGGTGCGGTGTCGAAGGTGATCAGCATCCCGAAGCCGATCGTGACCGCCGAGGTCGCGAGCGGCAGCATCAGCCCCCCATCGAGTGCCCGTCCGGCTCGACCCGCGCCGACGATCGCCAGGCTCGCCAGCGCACCGATCACCACGGCGAACGCGGTCGCCCACGCCGCGTTGATGAGCGAGTTGACGACTGCGTCAACGGGGTCGATGCCGATGCGGATGCCGGGGCGGATCTCGGTCTGGCCCAGGTCGGTCCACGCAGCCGTCGACCATCCCGTCGGTGTCGAGAATGATCGCACCACGAGCGCGACCAGCGGAGCGGCCGCGACCAGCAGGGCGGCGCCGGCGACCAGCGTGACGAAGCGCCGCTCGCCAGCTGTTCGCGGGCGACGCCTGGCCGACGTCGGCAGCAGTCCGATCGCCTGTGCGTGTCGACGCTGGGCGATGGTCGACCACGACACGATCGCAATCAGCGCTGCGAGTTGCAGCAGCGCCAGCGCTGCGGCGCCGCCGATGTCGCCGAGCTGTGTGGCTCGCCGCCACACCTCGACCTCGATCGTGCGGGTGCCGGGTGCTGCGAGGATCCTGATCACGCCGTACGAGGTGAACGTGAACAGGAACACGATCGTCGCCGCGGCCGTCACGGCGGGTCGCACGAGTGGCAACGAGATCCGGGTGGCGACCTTCCAGCGTGATGCACCGAGCGTGGCGGCAGCGGCCTCCATGTCGGTCGGCAGGTGCTCCCACAGCGAGCCGACCACTCGCACGACGACCGCCAGGTTGAACACCACGTGGGCTCCGATCACCGCCCACACCGTGCGGTCGAGCGAGTCCGGCAGCATCGCCAGGAACGCCGCACCCATCACCACCGTCGGGAGTACGAACATCGCGGTGAGCAGACCGACGATCACCGTGCGGCCGCGGAATTCGTAGCGCGCGAGCACGTACGCAGGTGCCAGCCCGACGGCGATCGTGACCGCGGTGGACGCGACGGCCTGCCACGCGGTGAACCAGACGACCTCCCAGGTGGATGCACGCCCGAGCGTGTCGATGATCACCGTCGCGTCGACCGCCTCGACGACGAGCGTGATGAATGGCCACGCGTAGAACACCACGAGCCCCAGCGTTGGCCCGATCGCGAGCGCGATCAGCAGCCGCCGGGGCAGGCGGTTCACCCGAGCACCAGCTCCGTCCACTCGTCGATCCACGTCGAACGTTCGGCATCGATCACGGCCGGATCGAGCGAGCGCGAGGTCTCGGGAACGACGGCGAAGTCGATGAACTCCTGCGGCAGCTCAACGGCCTGGTTCGTGGGGTAGACGAAGAGGTTGAGCGCCAGCTCCTGTTGGAACCGCTCGGACACCAGGAAGTCGACCAACTGGCGGGAGGCATCGGGAGCATCGGTTCCACGAAGCACACCGGCGAACTCGACCTGACGGAAACAGGTGTCCTCGATCACGCCGGTCGGAGCGTCGTTGCGCGGCGGGTCGGCGAAGATCACTTCGGCAGGCGGGCTCGACCCGTAGCTCACGACCATCGGCGTCGGACCGCCGCCGGCCCAGGTGAATCGTTCGTAGTACGCCTCGGTCCAACCGTCGACGACCTCCACACCGTTCGCTCCCAGCTGGCTCCAGTAGTCCTGCCAACCTTCCAGTCCGTATTCGTGGATCGTGGCCAGGAGGAACGCGAGCCCGGGCGACGAGGTCGCCGGATTCTGCACGACGAGCTGTCCGGCGTAGGCCGGATCGACGAGATCGGCGAACGTGGTCGGTGGCTCCAGGTCGCGTTCGGCGAACCAACCGATGTCGTAGTTGACGCACACGTCGCCGTAATCCACTGGCGTCGCTTCCCCGTTGGGAACCAGGTCGAGGAATTCTTGTGCGATCTCCACCGACCCGTCGGCGATCGGGGCCGCGATGTAGGGCTCGAACACGTCGTCGGCGATCGCTCGCGACAGCAGCGTGTTGTCGATGCCCCACATCACATCGCCCTCGGGATTGCCGGCGGTGAGCGACGCCTTCGACAGCATCGTGCCGGTGTCGCCGGCCACGAGGATCTCGACGTCGATGCCGGTGTCGGCGCTGAACTCCGCCAGTGCGTCGTTCAGCGACGTGTCGGATTCGGGGAACGAGTCGTAGGTGACCAACGTGATCGAGTCGGCAGTCGCCGCGACGTCGGTCGAGGTCGATGCGCCGTCGTCATCGCTCCCGCACGCGGCGGCGACCAGCGCAACGGTCGTCGCGACGGCCCCAATTCTGCGAAGCGATGAGTTTCCGCGCGGAGGGGTAGCGCGCAATCTCATCGCTCTGGATCTTCCGGCTCGGTGCTGGGTTGCCCCGGCGCAGGATCGTCGAAGATCGTGAGGACGCCGCCGGAAAGCGTGACCCCGATGGCGACGGGCCCGTCGCCATCGGGTACCTCGTTGCTGACCCCCATGCCCACGAGCGGCTCGAGGTCGAACTGGTCGAGTTCCCATCTCGTTCCGGACAACGTGACGCGCACGCACGGCCCATGGAGAGCGAGCAACGACAGTGTCGAGCCCGGGACCAGGCGCAACGTCACCGAACCCGGCCCGTGTACCACACGGAGATGTTGGCCGTCCCACCAACCGTCCAGCAGCGGAACGCTGGTGAGCCCGAGTGCCCCGAGCGCGCCGATGCCGGCGAACGTGTGATCCAGCCGGTCGCCGCCGCCGACGAGCGTGATGCGTCGCGGATCGGACTTCGAAGCCAGCGCCAGCGCCAGTTCGGTGTCGGTCTGGTCCTTGTCGGCGGGGTGGCGTGAGATCTCGGCGTGGCGGGCCGCCCAGGCAAGACCCTCCTCGGTGACAGAGTCGAGGTCGCCCACCAGATGCGTCGGTTCGAGGCCGGCGGCGAGTGCGTGGTCGAGGCCCCCGTCGACGGCCATCCAGATGGTGTGCTCCGTCGCGTCGGATCGGAGTGAGGCGACCAGGTTGGCGTCGAGTGGCGAAGCCCCGGTGATGATGACGATGTGTTCGTTCACGATTCCTCCGCCGGCATTATCCGGATCAGGTTCTCGGGTCGATGACGGCGGTCACCCTCTCAGCCCGCCGGTCCAGCGAGCTCCCCATGTGGTTGATGTTGAACGGCAGGGTACTACAGGAACGTCTGGAGCATCAGGGCGAGCGCCGACACGACGAGCATGCCCACGATCGCCAGGTCGAATCCGCGCACCGACACCGAGTTGCGCAGGCGGGTGCCGATCGGGATCGCTGCGACCACCGGGATGCACGCCAACAGGGTCGCCACCATCCGTCCCGACAGTTCACCGGTAGCGATCAGGACGATCAGCTGGGCCAACCCGGTGATGAAGAACAGCGACGTGACCGAGAAGATGTGGGCCCCCCGAGGGAGCCGGTAGCTGTGGATCCACGACCCGACGATCGGCCCCGAAATGCCCACGGCACCCTGGAACACGCCAGCAACGCCGCCGACAGCCGGGGCGAGCCGTTTCGATCGTTCGGCACCGATGCGCAGTTCGGGATGGGCGAAGAACAGCACCACGTAGCCGACGATGGCGACGATGACAGCGATCACCAGTGGCCGTTCGGGGATGTTGACGAGCAACAGTGTTCCGGCGACCGCCCCCATGACGCCGGAAATCGCGAGCGTCGGCAGGTCGCGAGTCTCGCGGTAGCTGGTGCGCTCGCGGCCGGCGAGGTACGCGTTGGCGAGCAGGTTCGGGAACGCGATCACCACGATCGCGTCGTTGACGTCGATGAACAGCGACGCGATCGGGATGGCGATCAGCGGCAGCCCCATCCCTGTGACCGCCTTGGCGATCGCCCCGATCACCACCGCCACCAGCACGATGGCGAGTTCTGTTCCGCTCACCCGGGTTGGCTCAGGGTCGGGTTGCTCATGGTGTGGTGCCGGTAGCGATCGACCGATCGGGGTCGGCAGTCCATCCCGACCACGATCCCACGTAGACGCGGGGCATCCCGAGGCCCGCATACTCCATCGCCAGCGCGTTGTGGCATGCGGTGACACCAGAGCCGCAGTACACGATGGGACTCGTGTCGTCGCCGACGATCGGGGCGAATCTGGCCTGCAGTTCATCGGCAGGCCGGAACCGACCGTCAGCGTGGAGATTGTCGTTGAACAGCACGTTGACGGCGCCGGGAACGTGGCCCGCGACCGAGTCGATCGGTTCGACCTCGCCGGCATAACGAGCAGGGTCGCGGCTGTCGATCACCACACCGTCATCGCGGACGTGCTGTGCGACATCGACCGCGTCAGCGAGTGCATCGAGTGGCCAATCATGGACCGCCCGCTCGACTCGTTCGGCCGTCACCGGCCCGTGCTCCACATGGCCGTCCGACTCGGTGGCCCATGCCTCGATCCCGCCGTCGAGCAGCGCGGCGCGCTGGCCGAGGATTCGCAGCATCCACACGAGCCGACCGGCGAAGGCTCCACCGCGGTCGTCGTAGGCGACCACGGTCGCGTTGTCGGCGACACCGAGTGCGCCGAGCCCCTCCGCGAATTCGGCGGGTGATGGAAGCGGGTGACGGCCTGCCGTGCCGGACGGTGGAGCGGCGAGCACATCGTCGAGCGACACGAACCGGGCGCCGGGGAGGTGGCGATGCTCGAAGTCCTGGTGCGGCCCGGGCCCGGCCATCGTGGAGCCCACCTGGCAGATGGCGATGTTCGGATCGGCGGCGAGCCGGTCGCGCAGCCACGTGACGTCGACGATCGGTGGGACCGATGCCATGTCAGATTGAGATGTCGACATGGGATCACTCTGCCACGCGTGCCACGATGACGCGATGAGCGACACCTTCACCGCCCTCGTACTGCGCGAGACCGACGACGGACACATCGGCGCCCTCGAACAACTCACCGATGCCGACCTGCCGGACGGCGACGTCACCGTCGCGGTGGAGTACTCGTCGCTCAACTACAAGGACGGACTCGCGCTCGCCGGCAAGAACCGGATCGTGCGGAGCTATCCGATGGTTCCAGGCATCGATCTCACCGGCACGGTGATTGCGAGCGACTCGCCGAACTGGGCGGTGGGCGACGAGATCATCTCCACCAGCTTCATGGTCGGCGAGCGGTACTGGGGCGGCTTCACCCAGCGCCAGCGACTGCAGTCCGACTGGCTGGTGCGTCGGCCCGTGTCGATGAACGCCCGCACTGCGATGGCGATCGGCACGGCGGGCCTCACCGCGATGTTGTGCGTGATGGAACTCGAGACCGCCGGCGTCGAGCCGGGCGACGGCCCGATCGTGGTGACCGGCGCCGCCGGAGGTGTCGGATCGGTGGCCGTCGCACTGCTGTCCGGGCTGGGTTACGAGGTCACGGCGGTGACCGGGCGACCCGAGACGCAGGACTACCTCCGCAGCCTCGGGGCATCGGCGTTCCTGAGCCGTGAAGAGATGAGCGAGCCACCACGACCGCTCGAGTCCGAGACGTGGGCGGGTGCGATCGACACTGTCGGCTCGACGATGCTCGCGAAGGTGCTGGCCCAGATGAAGTTCCGTTCGACTGTCGCGGCGTGCGGTCTCGCCGGTGGCGCTGACCTGCCGACCACGGTGATGCCGTTCATCATCCGCGCCGTTCGGCTGCAGGGTGTCGAGGCCGTGATGGCCCCGATCCCGATGCGCGAGGCGGCGTGGTCCCGGCTCGCCACCGACCTGGCCGCCGATGTGGTCGACACGATCACCGAGGTCGTGCCGCTCACCGAGGTACTCGACCGCGGCCCGACGATCCTCGACGGCCAAGTCCGCGGCCGCTGGGTCGTCGACCCCAACGCCTGATCACGGATTACAACAGGGGTCTGACCCCTGTTGTAATCATTCGACGGGGGAGCGGTCTTTGTAGTCGGCCCATTCCCATTCGCTGCCGTACTCGTCGAGCAGATCCAGGAATGGCATCGGGGGAAGCGCCTCGGGGCCGACCACGCCGGCCCGATGCCAGGTACCGGTCGACATCAGTTCGATGGCCACCGCCGGCATCACCGCGGTCTGCCAGACCACGGCCTGATGTCCGAACTCCTTCATCGACCACGCGTTGTCCACCACGTGGTACACGTAGACCTCTCGTGGCTGGCCGTCCTTGCCGAGCCCGGTCACCCAGGTGCCAGCGCACGTGCGGCCGTGCATCACGTCGCCGAGCGTTGCCGGGTCGGGCAGCGACGCGGCCACGACGTCACGCGGCGATACCTGCATCCCCCTGATGTCCACGGTCTCGGTCGAATGCAGGTCGAGCTTGCGAAGGGTCTTCAGGACGTCGATGAATTCCTCGCCCAGGCCGTATTTGAACGTGACGCGTTGGGTGTCGATCCAGCGCGGCATGAGGATGACCTCCTCGTGCTCGACGTTGACGCACTGCAGCGGCCCGATTCCCTCGGGAAACGTGAAGATCTCCGGTTCGGAGAACGGCTCGGTCGTGAACCAGCCTCGCTCGCGTTCGTAGATCACCGGCGGGTTGAGGCACTCCTCGATCGTGGTCCAGATCGAGAACGTCGGAGCGAAGTCGTACCCGTCGACCACCAGGTCGGCGCCGTCGCGGACGCCGATCTCGTGGATCTCGCTGAACAGTTCGTCGGCGGCATACCTGGCGGCGACGTCGGAGAAGCCGGGCTCGACGCCCATGCCGCACAGGGCCATCAGACCGCGGGCTTTCCAGATGGGTGACTGAGCGAACTGTCCGTCTCCGAGTCGGATGCCGGTCTTCTCGTAGGGCTTGGTGGTGTGGGGCACCGACAGGTTCATCGCCATGTCGACGTAATGGCACCCGGCGGCGAAGGCTCCCTCGAAGATCGGCGGGTTGAAGCGCGGATCGCAGGCGTTGAGCACGACATCTGCCTGGATCTGCCGGGCGAGCTCGGCGACCGAGTCCTCTGAGGAAGCGTCGATGTGGGCGGCGACGACCCGACCTCCGTCGGAGTTCGTCGCGGTCTCGACGGCTCCGCCGGCCTTGTCGACATCGATGTCGGCAACGGTGATGTGTGTGTACGCATCCCTCTTCGAGGCGATCGCCACGAACGCTGATCCCACGCCACCTGCACCGACCACGAGTACTCGCATGGCGCCACAATCTACTCCTCGGGTCGCCCACACCGTGGCTGACTCGGACAGACCGACGACGGGGTTGGATACGCTCGGCGCGTGCACGAACAAGAGTTGCGGTCGAGGTCGCTCTGGCTCGACCAACTCGACGCTCCGATCCTCTCTCGTCCATCGCTCGATGGCGACACCGACGTCGACGTGGCGATCGTCGGCGCCGGCTACAGCGGTCTCTGGAGTGCCTACTCGCTCCTGCGAGCCGATCCTTCGTTGCGGGTGCTCGTGATCGAACGCGACATGGTCGGCTTCGGAGCATCGGGTCGCAACGGCGGCTGGTGTGTCGGCGAACTCGCCGGCGGCCTCGGGGGATCGATCGCCACCTGGGGTCGTGTTGCAGGCGTGGCGATGACGCAGGCGATCATCGACACGGTCGACGAGGTCGGCAGGGTGGTCGCGGCCGAGGGCATCGATTGTGGGTTCGAGCCCGGTGGTGTGATCCGACTCGCTCGAACGGCACCACAACTGGCTCGCCAGCGAACCGAGGCCGACGAGTACCGCCACCACGGTTTCGGTGACGACGTACTCCGCCCGCTCACCGCCTTTGAGGCGACCGACCGCGTGGCCGCCACCGATGTGCTCGGTGGGCTGCACTACACCCCGGGTGCACGGGTGCAGCCTGCTCAGCTGGTGCGGGGTCTCGCCGAGGTCCTCGAGCGGCTCGGCGCCACGATCGTCGAGCACACGTCGGCGATCGACATCGTCGCCGGGTCGACCGCAGGCCGTCCGATGGTGGTGACCGACCGCGGCACGGTCCGAGCCGACGTGGTCGTGCGTGCCACCGAGGCCTACACCCGCGACCTCCCTGGTCTTCGCCGAGCGCTGGTCCCGCTGTACTCGTTGATGGTCGCCACCCGACCTCTCGACGCCGCGATGTGGGGTGCCATCGGGCTGCGACACAACGAGACGTTTGCCGACGATCGGCGCATGGTGATCTACGGGCAACGAACCACCGACGACCGGATCGCCTTCGGTGGGCGGGGTGCCCCGTATCGCTTCGGCTCCGGCATCGACGCGGCGACCGAGTCGAGCACCGGCGTCCACGACCGCATCTCCGCAACACTGGTCGAACTGTTCCCGCTGCTCGCCGACGTCGAGATCACCCACCGATGGGGTGGTGTGCTCGGTGTGCCACGCGACTGGCGCCCGTCGGTCGGGCTCGACCGTTCGACCGGGATCGCGTGGACAGGCGGTTACGTCGGCGAAGGCGTGGCGGCGGCACATCTCGCCGGACGCACGGTCGCCGATCTCGTACTGCGGCCGGACTCGCCACTGGTTGCCCTGCCCTGGGTGCAGCACCGATCACGAAGCTGGGAGCCCGAGCCGTTGCGCTGGGCGGCGATCAACGGAACCCGACGACTTGCCGGGTGGATCGACGAGCAGGAATCAGCGAGCGGCCGAACCCCTCGTCTCGCTTCTGTTCTCGATCGGATCGTGAGATGATGTGGCGATGAGCGCCGACAACTTGTCGCACGTGTGGTTCAAGGTGACCGACCTCGAGGTCGCGTCCGGCGAAGGGTCGTGGGTCACCACCACCTCCGGTGAGCGGTACCTCGATTTCAGCGGCGGTATCGCCGTCACGTCCACCGGCCACAGCCACCCCCATGTCACTGCAGCGATCGCGGCACAGGCGCAACGATTCGTGCACGCCCAGGCCAACGTGTACACCCACGATCTGCTGCAGCCCCTCGCGGCGCGCCTCGCCGAGATCACGCCGGATGGCATCGACACGTTCTTCTACGCCAACTCCGGCGCTGAGATCACCGAGGCTGCCGTGAAGCTCGCCAAGCAGGCGACCGGCCGGCCGAACATCATCGTGTTCCAGGGCAGCTTCCACGGTCGCACCCATCAGGCGATGGCGATGACCACGTCGAAGTCCGTCTACCGCGCCGGTCACGCACCACTGCCATCGGGCATCTTCATCGCCCCCTACCCGAACGTGCGCGCCGACGACGTACAAGACGAGATCGTGCGAGCACTCGCCGGTTTCGACGAACTCCTCACCAGCGTCACCGCCCCCAGCGAAACAGCAGCGGTCATCATCGAACCAGTGCTCGGCGAGGGCGGCTACGTCGCAGCGCCTGCCGAGTTCCTGGAGGCGATCGCCGAACGCTGCACCGACCACGGGATGCTCTTCATCGCCGACGAGGTGCAATGCGGATTCGGGCGCACCGGCAAGATGTTCGCCATCGAGCACTACGACATCGCACCTGACATCGTGTGCATGGCCAAAGGCATCGCATCGGGCTTCCCGTTCTCGGCGCTCGGCACCCGCCGCGAACTCGACGATCGTTGGCCGACCGGATCGCACGGCGGCACCTACGGCGGCAACCCGATCGGCTGCGCGGCCGCACTGGCGACCATCGAGGTGCTCAGCACCGACGGGTTCATGGACCACGTGAACGCTCGCGGCGACCAACTCGCCGACGGGTTGCGTCGGCTCCAGGAGCAGCACCCGGCGATCGTGCAGGTGCGGGCACTCGGCCTGATGATCGCCGCCCAGTTCGACACGGCGACGCGCACCTCGGCGATCGTGTCGCACTGCCTGCGCGAAGGCAAGCTGATCACGATGACCGCAAGCGCGGCCGGCACGACGCTGCGTTTCATGCCGCCGTTGACCGTGAGCGCCGAGGAGATCGAACTCGCACTCACCGCCCTCGACAAAGCCCTCGTCGAGGTCACGCTGGCCTGACCGGCGAGCGTTTGTGCACGACTTCGGGTGGACCCGGTCCACCCGAAATGTCACGCAAACGTGGTGGTGGTGATGCCGCTGCCGGTCGGGAGGCCGTGGAGCGCCAGCGACGCGTTCGTGTAGCGGGCGTCGTCGGTGACCTCGCGGCCGAACCATGCAGGTGGTACGAACGCCGCCATCGCGTCCGATGACGAGAACTCGACCTCGGCCACGACGAGGCCGACGAGGTTGCCGTCGAACACGTCGAGTTCGATGACGTGCTCACCGAACGGGATCCGATGCCGTGCCTTCTCGATCCGTCGGCCCTCGGTGTGGGGCCAGGCAGCGTCGAACTCTCGTCGTTCGATCGGCCATTCGAGCTCGGTCCGCTCTGCGCCGCTGCCCGCCTTCACCGTGAGCGTGCAGCCGTCTGCACCGGCGTCGCGCACTCGAACCGAGCGGAAGTCGGCGGCGGCGAGGTAGCCCTGGCGCAGCTCGACGACGCTGGCGCGAACCAGGCCGTCCGGCACGACCTCGACCAGGAATCGGCGTTCCCGTTCGACGAGCGAACGTGCTGGCTCGTTGTCCTCGGACGGCGAGTTGGGCAGTTCGGGGCCGGCGTCCGCGGCGAGCTCCCAGTACCGGGCGATCCGGTGAGCGAACGCATGGTCCGACTCTGCGTAGATCGTGGCGCCCGACCGCATCGCTCGTGCGCGCAGCACGTGTTGGCGGTCGCGAGCGAGTGTGCGGACATGAGCCACGCTGCTCGGAGTTCCGTAGTCGTCGGGGTGCTCGTCGAGCAGTTCGACCAGCACCGCGAGATCGTGGTCGTCGCCGAGCGCCTCGGCGAGTCGATCGAGCTGATCGACCAGTGGGCCGAGCACGGTGGGGGCGGCGTCGTGCACCAGTTGCATCTGGTACCAGAGATACTTGGCCGCCTTTCGCCACTCGTGGAGCCGGTGGTCCGTCGGGTCTGCGTGTGCCCGGCGCAACGACGATCGGCCCTGTCGATAGGTGGCTGCGATCCCCGCCTCGATCGTGTCGAAGCCTTGCGGGACCTTCCAACGCTGCGCCGCATCGCGCGCGTGGACCAGTAAGGCTCGTACGGTCTCGATTCGTCCGTCGCCGCCGTCGCCGGCGTCTCGCGTGGCTCCGAACGACATGGTGGCCTGACGGTCGCGCATCATCCGTACGGCGTCGTCGGCGGGCCGGGACGCGAGCAGCACATCGAATGTCGCCAGGACAGCATGCGCGTCGCGCAGCGCCGACAGCTGATTCGCTGCGTCGCGGACCGTTCGGTCGAATGATGCGAACTCGTCACCCAGCGCTGGCTTGACGAGCCGGGCCAGTCCGCGGGTCGCTTTGCAACGCTTACGCACCTCGTGCACGACGGTTTCGAGGTCGACATCGGTTTCTGGTTCGCAGAGCACCCGGTCGAGGTGTGCGATGGCGTCGTCGAGACGCTCGGCGGCAACCCGCCGTACTCCCTTCTGGATGCGTCGGCCGGGCTTGATCACGTACCCCATGGGTCCAGTCAACTGTGATGGGGCGCCAAACGTGACGGCGCGGACGTGACGATCGGCCCTGGCTGCTGTGGCGGGTGTTGCATAGCGTTGGCCACGTGGGGAACAATCTGGCCACCTGTCCGTCCTGCGGAGCGAGAAACCGGGTGCCGACCTCGGCCACCGGGTCACCTCGTTGCGCCAAGTGCCAGAGTTCGCTGCCGTGGCTCGTCGAAGCGGGTGATGCCGATTTCGGTGATGCCGTCGATACCAATCGGCTGGTGCTCGTGGACCTGTGGGCGCCCTGGTGCGGGCCGTGTCGGATGGTCGCGCCAGTGCTCGAGAAGCTGTCGAGCGAGTTCGCCACCACCCTCAAAGTCGTGAAGGTCAACGTCGACGAGTCGCCCCGAACGGCCCAGCGCTACGAGGCGCGAAGCATTCCGATGCTGTTGTTCATGCGAGACGGCGAACTCGTCGACACCGTCGTGGGAGCGCAACCCGAACACGTGCTGCGTGCACGTATCGAGGAGCTCTCGTGAGCGCACCCCGATTCGGATACTCGGTCGTCGCCTCGACGCTGCACGATGCGCAAGCAGTGGCGTCGTTGACTGCACCCATGCGCGCACTGCTCGACGATCTGGGCGGAGTCGCTGGCATCGACTCGTCAACTGGCGCGCACCTGTTCGTCGTGGCGACCGGCGGCACCGAGCGGTTGCTGCTCGATGCGATCGCCGAACGTCAGGTCATCAATCCCGGGGAACCAACGGTGCTGGTGGCCCATCGCGCGCACAACTCGCTGCCGGCGTCGCTGGAGACACTCGCCGCGATCCAGCAGTCGGGTGCCAGCGGGCGCATCGTGTCGCTCACCAACCGCGTCGATGCCGACCGCGCGATTCTCGACGAAGCGATCGGCGATCTCGAGGCCATCGTCGCCATGCATGCAGCCCGGCTCGGCGTGGTCGGCGGCCCGTCGTCGTGGCTCGTCGCGAGCAGCCCCGACCCTGGCGTTGTTCGTCGACGCTGGGGACCGGAGGTGGTCACGGTCGAGCCGACCCGCATGATCGAACTCACTCGCACCCCGGTGACACCCACTGGTGTGCTCGCCGAACGGTTCACCAAGGTCGCCGACCCGGTTCGCTCCACTGTCGATCGTCGCTCAGTCGACGATGCGATGGGTGTCCGTTCGGCGCTGCTCGATGTGCTCGATGACCACGACCTCGACGCGGTGACCGTCCGATGTTTCGATCTGCTCGGCGATCCTGGTACGTCGGGTTGTCTTGCGCTCGCGAGCTTGAACGACGATGGAATCGTGGCTGGATGCGAAGGCGACGTGCCGTCCGCGATAGCGATGTTGTGGGTGCGCCATCTCCTCCGTCAGCCGACCTGGATGGCGAATCCGGCCACGCTCGACGTCGACCGCAACGAGTTGCTCCTCGCTCACTGCACGGTGGCGCCGTCGATGGTCGAGAGCTTTGCGCTCGACACCCACTTCGAGTCGGGCAAGGGTGTCGGCATCAGCGGACACTTCGCCGAGCAGCCGGTCACCTTGATCCGACTCGGTGGGGCCGATCTCGACGAGTGCTGGATCGCCGAGGGCGACATCGTGGCCACCGGCGACGACACCGACCTGTGTCGCACCCAGGTGACGGTCGCGTTGTCGAGCGGCCACGTCGGCGACCTGCTCACCCATCCGTTGGGCAACCACATCGTGCTGGCGGCCGGCCATCACGAACGGCGCCTGCGGAGCTGGTGGCGCCTCGCGATTGCCGGCTGAACGTCACATCGAGGTGAACGTGAGGGGACCTCTGTCTGAGGTCGACGATGATCCCTGCCGATGACTGCCGGACTGCCCGACGACATCACCACCAGCTACCTCACCGCAGTCATCGACGGGCTGGGTGCGCTGACGCCGGCGCTGACGCAACCGAGTTCACGAACCTGGCAGAATTCTGACATGGGTGAGACCGTGCGTGTCAGTGGACTCGATCACATCGTCCTGGTGTGCTCCGACGTCGAACGCACACTCGCCTGGTACCGAGACCTCCTCGGCCTGACGCCCGAGCGCGTCGACGAGTGGCGCCGCGGTGAGGTTCCGTTCCCGTCGGTGCGTGTCGATGTCGGCACGATCATCGACCTGATCGGAGGCGAGCCGACCGACGGCCGTCTCGACCACTTCTGTCTGGTCGTCGACCCGATCGATCTCGACGCAATCGCCGCGTCCGGCGAGTTCACCGTGATCGATGGTCCCGCTCGCCGCTTCGGCGCCCGAGGCGACGGCACGTCGCTGTACGTCCGCGATCCCGACGGCGCAGTCGTCGAGCTGCGGCACTACTGAGCACGTGCAGGCGGACCAGTGGAGTCGGACCAGACGGGGTACCGTCGCAGTGTGATCCCCGCCGTTCGACGCTTGATCCTGACGGCGCTGTTGCTGTCGCCGGCTGTCGTCGGGTGCGGCGCCGACAAACCCGCCACCGAGACGTCCGCGGGACCGAGCCGAACGATCGAGATCACCGCAGCGGAGTACACGTTCGACGGCGATCCCGGAGTCATCGCAGCCGGCGACACGATCGAGTTCGTTCTCGAGAACGTCGGTCAACTCGACCACTCCCTCGAGGTCTTGTCGGCGACCGGGAGTTCGCTGGGTGCCACCGAGCGCATCCCGGCAGGCACGAGCGGTTCGGTCACGGTCACGTTCGACGACGCCGGCGTGTATCGCCTGATCTGCGATGTCGACGACCACTTCAGCCGGGGGCAGGCGGCGACCATCACGGTCACCTGACGTCGCTCGGGATTCGAGATCGGCGAGCACCATCGGTACTTCACGAGGACCTGGATGATCGGGCCGCAGTAGGCTCCACGGCGATGTCTCGCCGTGCGCTTGCCGTGTTCGATCTCGATCGGACGCTGATCACGTCGTCGTCGGCGACCGTGTTCCGCAAGCACCTCGCAGAACACGGGATCGGCGGCGCCCATGACCTGCCGCTCGTCGACGTCTTCACCAAGTTCTACGAGCAGTTCGGAGAGACCTGGCTGATGATGCAGCCAGCTCGACTGTCGAGCCGGGCAGCCAACGGGTGGAGCGTCGCCACCGTCGACGCGGCCATGCAGGACGCAGCCGACGAACTCGTCGACATGCTGCTTGCGGGTGCTGCCAAGGCGATCGCCGAGCATCGCGACGCTGGTCGGCGACTCGTGATGGCGACCACGTCACCGCTCGTGTTCGTGAAGCCCTTTGCCGACCGGATCGGCTTCGACGATGTCGTTGCGACGCAATGGGAACGCGCCGCCGGGCCCGGTGGCGACGAGGTGTTCACCGGTCGGATGACCGGACAGTTCGTGTGGGGACGGTCGAAGGCCGACGCCGTTGCACTGTGGGCCGACGAGCACGACGGCAACCTCGCCGAGTCGTGGGCCTACAGCGACAGCTACTTCGACGCACCGTTGCTGGCGATGGTCGGCCATCCGGTCGTCGTGAATCCCGACGTGCAGTTACGGATCACCGCGACGATCCGCGGCTGGCCGGTGACCCACTTCGACCGCTCCGAAGGTGTCTCCAAGATCTTCGGACGCGAACTGCAGGAATGGGGTCGCCCGTTCATGCGCCAGGAGATCGTCACGCCGAACGCGCGTGTCGAGTTCGACGGGTTGGAGAACATCCCAGCGAACGGCCCGGCGATCTTGGTGTTCAACCACCGTTCGTACGTCGACCCGATCGTGATGGGCTTGGTGATCGCCAAGACCGGCCGCAACGTTCGTGGGCTCGGCAAGAAAGAAGTGTTCGACGTGCCGCTCATCGGGCGGTTGATGAAGGCGTCGGGCGGCATTCGGGTCGATCGCGGCACTGGGTCGGACGAGCCGCTCGATGCTGCGATTGCCGCGGTCGACGCGGGCGAGCTGTTGATGATCGCGCCCGAGGGCACGATTCCACGCGGTCCGGCCTTCTTCGACCCGGTGCTGAAGGGCCGGTGGGGTGCGGCTCGGATCGCTGCGGCAACCGGAGCGCCGGTGATCCCGATCGGTCTGTGGGGCACCGAACGGGTGTGGCCGCGCAACGCTCGATTCCCGAAGCTGTCGTTGACCGACCGTCCGGTGGTGACCGCCACCGTCGGTGCGCCGGTCGAGCTGGCCCATCGCAGCCCTGACGCCGACACCAAGAAGATCATGAAGGCGATCACGGCGTTGTTGCCACCCGAGGCCCGCAAGCGCCGTACGCCGACCCCTGAGGACTTGGCCCGCACCTACCCGCCCGGGTATCACGGAGATCCTGAGGCCGAGTTGGAACGCCGACCCGGCACCGACACCTGACGCGAAGAAAGACCACCATGGCCGAGACCCGAGAACGAGAGACCCGGTTCAGCGACCGCATGTCCGACCACGAAGCCCTGATGTGGAACGTGGAGAAGGATCCGTGGCTGAACCCGAGCGGCGCATCGCTCACCCTGCTGCAGGGCTCGGTCGACGACGAGCACTTCCGCCGCACGATGCGGCGCGCTGTTGCCAAGATCCCGCGCCTGCACGAGCGTGTCGTCCCGGGTTTCGGTCGGCTCGCCCCGCCGGCCTGGGTGCCCGACCCCGAGTTCGACATCGACTTCCACGTGCGTCACATGCGCCTGCCCAAGCCGGGCACCGAGCGCCAGCTGTTCGACCTCGCTGCGCAGCTCTACCAGGAACCGCTCGATCGCACCCGGCCGTTGTGGCGCTTCGTGCTGATCGGCGGACTCAAGGGTGGTCGATCTGCGATCTGGGCGATCGTGCACCACGCAGTCAGCGACGGCATCGGCCAGATGCGAATGGCCGAGATGTACCAGCAGTTCGACGCCGACGCCCCGATGCCGGACGACATCGACCTCGACACGATCGTCGCCGATGCTGTCGAGGCTCATCACGCCAAGCAGCTCGGTGGCGACCTCACCGACGGGTTCCCGACCGCCGTCGGGCAGACGCTGGCCCATCTGGTTCGTCGCCAGCTCGGCGTTGCCCGACGCGTTGCCGGCGAAGTCGTGATCTGGCCGGCCGATCCGCAGCGCGCCAGGGACACGATCGGGGGAGCGGTCGAGATGGTCTCGTCGACGCTCGGTGCGCTCACCGGTTCGGGCAACGAGGTCGAGGGCGGGTCGCCGCTGTGGAAGGAGCGGTCCCGCCATCGCCACCTCGAACACGTCTCGATGCCGCTCGACGAGTTGAAGTCGGCTGCCAAGCGACTGGAGGTCACGATCAACGACGTGTTCCTCGCCGGCATGGTCGAAGGTTCCGTGCGATACCACGCAAACCGTGATGTCGAGGTCGATGCGTTCAACACCAGCTTCGTGCTCAGCACCCGTCACGACAGTGCGATCGGCGGCAACTCGTTCACGCCGGTGCCGGTGCAGGTGCCGGGTGTTGCCATGTCGCTCGCCGATCGCGTTGCCGATGTGCACACCCGCCTCGCCGGGAGACGGGCAGCGATGGAGCACAGTGGCGGCGGGATGAGTGCGCTGTCCGGTGTTGCCAACTGGCTGCCCACGTCGGTGATCACCAGCGCGGCACGGGCCACGGCAGCAAAGATCGACTTCGCCACGTCGAACCTGCGCGGCGCCCCGATCCCGCTCTACGTGTCGGGAGCTCGCGTGCTGCGCATCGTGACGATGGGTCCCGTTGCCGGAACGGCGTGCAATGCAACGGCGCTGAGCTACGAGAACAGCTTCGATATTGGGCTCTTCATCGATCCGACTGCCATCGAGTCGCCCAGCGACTTCCGCGACGCCGTCGATGCGGCATTCCACGACATCCTCACCCTGTAGGAGACGACGTCACGTCGTGGCGGGCCTGGCGTGCCGCGTACGGTGTGCCAGATGCAGGTCTCCCAGCTCTGGCGCTACCCGGTGAAGTCGATGGTGGGCGGTCGCGTCGACTCGATCGAACTCGACGAGCTCGGCATCGTGGGCGATCGCACCTGGGCGGCCCGTGATCTCGAGCGTGGTGGCATTCGTGGCGCCAAGAAGATCGGCTCGCTGATGCGACTGGCCGCCCGCGACGTCGACGACGGTCACGTCGAGATCACCTTTCCCGACGGCGCGACCGTGCGCACGAACGATCCCGACGTCGACGAACGGGTGAGCGCAGCGCTCGGCCACCGGATACAGCTCGAGCGGTTGCGTCCGGCCGACGATCTCGATCATTACCGGCGCGGTGCCCCCGATTCCGACGATGTCGTCGCCGAACTTCGTGACATCTTCGGACGCGACGACGACGAGCCGTTCCCCGACTTCTCGGTGTTCCCGCCGATCATCGCCGAGTTCGAATCGCCGCCCGGCACCTACTACGACGTGTTCCCACTGATGGTGATGTCCGAGGCAGCGCTCGGAGCGCTTGCGTCGGCGTTGCCCGACTCGAACGCCGACATCCTCCGGTTCCGCCCGTCGATCGTCGTCGACACCGGCGACGACGGGGCCGACGCGTCGACCCCCGGTCACCCGGAGTTCGAGTGGAACGGTCGGCGGGCCACGATCGGCTCGGCCACGATCGAGTTCGGTGCACCGTGCCCCCGCTGCGTGATGGTCACCCGTGAGGTCAGCGACGACATCCCCGTCGATCGGGCGGTGCTGCGTCACATCGTGCGTGACCTCGATCAGAACCTCGGCGTGTACGCCACGATCGTCACGCCCGGCGCTGTCCGCGTTGGGGATGCCCTCACCCTGCTCTGAGCTCACCCGAACTTCGGGTCGGTGTGATGAGCGGAACCCCGGCATTCGGTGGTGTCGCTCATCGGTCGGCCTCGTAGAGCGCATCAACGTTCGGGCGTCGTAGATGCACACCGTTGAGCTCGTCGCCCTGCAGTCGTCCAGGCGCTACGTCAGCCGCGGTTCGATGGCAGCGTCGGTGCGGGTGAAGTCGTTGCCGGTGCAGAGGATCGGTGCCCGCAGCCGCTTGGCGAGCGCATATGTGAAGCAGTTGCCGAGGTTGAGCGCTGCCGGGTGGCGACCCTTGCCGTACGCCCGCCACCCTCGAGCGCATCGAGCGCTGTTTCGGATGTGACGTCGATCGTTGTGATCCGAGCTTCGCGTATGACCTGTTGCACGAGAATGGTGCCGACTGGATCGAGTCGGGCCTCCGCGACGATGGTCGTCTCCACCACCGAGACGGCACTGATGATCGGCCGGTCGTGCGCTGCCAGGCGCTTGGCGAGCTGGGCGGCACCGGGCTCGTCGAGCACGATCGCCATCACGGCCGAGGTGTCGACGACCAGACTCACGTGGGCAGTCCGCGTTCGTCGTACCCGACGATCTCGTCGTCAGAACGTAGATCGAGCCGGGGTAGGTCACGTGCCGATGCGCCGATCGCCAGCAAGCGCCCGACCAGGTCCGAGCGGTCGTGGCGCTGGCGTTCGAGACGCTCCCGCAGCGCCACGGTGACGGCGTCGGTGAGTGATTCACCGGTCACCTTCCAGCTCGCGGGCGAGTTCGTCAGCCTCGGCGCTCTTGATGCTCAACACCACGGACGTCAAGGTACCTCAACAGGTGGAATGGTAGAACAGGCTGTTGAGGGTGTCCTCAGGCGGCGGTCGGGTACGAGCGGGTCATCACCCGGGTGCCGCGGCGGACCACCACGGTCCCCACCGGATAGGTGGAGCAGATCTCGTGGATGCAGTCGACGTGTTCGTCGATGATCGCCTCGATCAGGTCGTCGACGTCGTCGCCGGAGTCGAACAGGTCGTCGCTGGCGTCGCAGCGTTCCCTGGCGGTCTCTTCGAACAGGTCGATCCAGCCGGATCGGTCGAGCCAGTCGAACACGGCATCGCGCAGGTCGTCCTCGGTGACGCCCGGACGATCGACCACCATCGCTGTGGTGGTGGCGAAGCTGCTGGCCAACCCGGGGAACCCTCGGTTGCATCCGCAGCGTTCGCCCGAGGTGCACTCGGCAGCGAGCGGCGTGACCAGCTCGCCCTCGACGGTGAAGCTGTAGTCGTCGGGGTTCGTTCCCTGCAGTTCGTTCGTGGCGATCAGGACCAACATGTCGTACTCCTCGTGCTCTCTGGTTGCGTGCGTCACCCTTCGGATGACGATGTCTGTGACCAGTGTGAACGAGGGGTGTGTCAGAGTTGGCGAATCGATCCCGGACGAGGAACTCAGGGCACCGAGATCGCTCTGCGCGCCCAGACGGCGTAGAGCGGGTCGTTGCGAGCACCGGGGTTGCGCAACTGCACCGTTGGTTCATCGAAGCCGTCGGTCAGCTCGAAGTAGGCGCTCACGATGGCACAATGCCCTTCGTCGTTCGTCGACAGCCACCCACGGATGGCCTTGGTGGGAAAGCATCTGTTCGAGAACGTGCACACGAACGGTGCTCCGGGCCGCAGCACCCGTGCCACCTCGGCGAACACGTCGAGCGGCCGGGTGAGATAGTCGACCGAGACGCAACACGTCACGGCGTCGAACGAGGAGTCATCGAACGGGAGGGCGGGGTCGACGTTCAGGTCGTGCACCAACCACGCGCTGGCGGCATCGTTGGCCGCCAGTTCGGTTTCGTTCATGCCCAGCGCCACGAGCCGTTGGGGAGTCGACGAGAAGTGCGAGATCCACGATGAGCAGATGTCGAGCACGTCACCGGACAGAACGAGTTCCTCGTACAGCTCGGTGACCGCGGCGATGGCGCCGTCGTCGATGTGGGTGAGCAGTCGGTCGACGGCGTAGAACCGATGGTCACCCGACTCGTCGTCGCGATCGAAGAATCCCTGTGGGAATGGGTCGCTCATCGATCGTCCATGCCCGCGCGGGTGCGGAACTCCTCGCGGGTGTTCGTGTGCGGGAACGGTTCGCCTGGCTCGGGGAGCGCGAGCGCGGAGCACAGTGGCCCCCACCCGTCGCCAGGCTGGTATTCGAACAGCCGCTCGGGTGGTATCGCCGCTCGCACCGCGGCGTTGTGAGCGTCGTAGGCCGCCATCGCGCCTGCCGCGTCATCGAGCGCCACGCCGAGGCTGCGCTGGAACAACGCAGCGATCATCGCCTTGTGCCGCCGCCCGGCATCATCGGTGGCCTCCCACTGCGACGTTTGGAAGATCGTCGCGTCAGCGCTGTCGTACCACGCTTGCGCTGACGAGCGCGTCGACAACAGCACGGGTGCGTCGGGGTAGGCGTCGGCGAGTTCACGCCACACCGCAGCACCCGGATAGTCGACGATCGCCGAGTAGTCATCGAGCAGTGCGTGCCAGTCGACCGGGCGGTCGTGCATCGCGTCGTCCCAGACCGCCACCTCATCGGGGTGCGCCCATACCTCCATCATGTGGTGGCAGGTACCGCCGAGCAGTTGCTCGAGGGCGAGCTTGAGCGACATGGTGCCGGTACGCCCGAGCCCGGCCCCGATCAGTCGAATCGTCATGACGCCATCATGGCCCTGCAGGGCCGGTCGGGCGCACGCGAGCGTCAGTTGTCGACGGCGTCCTTCGCTGCGTCGGCGACGTCGTCTGCCGCCTCCGCAACTGCGTCGGTGGCATCCTCAGCGGCATCGGCAGCCTTGTCTGGCGCAGGCTGGACCTTGTCCTTCACGGTGGCCTGGGCCTGCTGCGCTGTCTTGGTCACCGTATTGGTGGCCTTCTCGGCGCTGGACTTGGTGTTGTCGCGCTTGAAGGCGGCAGCAGCAGCAGCGGCGGCACCGATGATGGCGAGGAGGAAAAACAGTTTCTTCATGGTGTTCTCCAGTGGTGAGGGCGGACGAGTGAGTGCGGCGAGCCGCTCACGACATCGACCGTACCGGTGACGATCGGGACCCGCAACCGCCGGCGGCAGCGGGTGGGCGGAGTAGAACATGAACGTGCGCGAAGCGGTGCGGAACTGGTTTCCCGGAGTGAGGGTCGCCGCGCACTACGAGCGGAACTGGCTTCGCGACGACGTGATCGCGGGCATCACGCTGACTGCGTTGTTGATCCCGGCGGGGATCGGCTACGCGCAGGTGTCCGGTTTGCCGCCGGTGACCGGGCTCTACGCCACGATCGTGCCGCTGCTGGCGTACGCGCTGGTCGGGCCATCGAGGATCCTCGTGCTCGGGCCCGACTCGTCGCTCGCTCCGATCGTCGGTGCCTCGGTGCTGCCGCTCGCAGCGGGGGATCCCGCTCGCGCGGTGGCCCTTGCCGGAGTGCTGGCGATCCTGATGGGCGCGTTCCTGGTGATCGGCGCGCTGTTCCGTTTGGGGTTCGTCACCGACCTGCTGTCGAAGCCGATCCGCATCGGCTACCTGAATGGCATCGCCTTGGTGGTGATCGTCGGTCAGCTCCCGGCGCTTCTCGGCTTCACCGTCGACGCCGACAGCATGATCGGCGACGCCCGCGGCGTCGTGCGCGGGGTGGTCGACGGCCTGACTGACCCGACGGTCGTCGCTATCGGCGCCATCGCATTGGCGGTGATGCTGGTACTCCGCGTCGTCGCCCGCAGTGTTCCTGGCGTACTCGTAGCGGTTGCGGGGTCGATGATCGCCGTTGCCGTGTTCGGCTTGCGCGACGAGGTCCCCGTCGTCGGTGCACTCCCACGCGGACTCCCGACTCCTGCGCTCGGCGGGCTCGGCTGGGGCGACGTCACCTCGCTGATCGGGCCGGCCGCGGGCATTGCGCTGATCGCGTTCGCCGACACCGGCGTGCTGTCACGCACGTTCGCCTCGCGACATGGCGAGACGGTCAGCGGCACCGACGAGATGCGTGGCCTCGGGCTCTCCAATGTCGCAACCGGGATCCTTGGCGGTTTCCCGGTCTCGGCGTCGACGTCGCGCACGCCGGTGGCTGAGCGGGCCGGGGCTCGCACTCAGTTGGTCGGCGTCGTGGGAGCACTGCTGCTCGTCGGGTTCGTCGTGCTCACCCCGAACCTCACGAACTACCTGCCGCGCTCGGCGCTGGCAGCCGTGGTGATCGTGGCGGCAGCGAGCCTGATCGACGTGCGCGGGGTGGTCCGGCTGCTCCGGGTCGACCGGGTCGACGGGCTCCTCTCGATTGCAGCGCTGCTCGGCGTGGCGCTGATCGGCGTGTTGCAGGGCATCGTGGTGGCGATTGCGTTGTCGTTCGTGGCGTTCGTCGACCGGTCATGGCGACCATATCGAGCCGAGCTCGGACAGATCACCGGACTGCGCGGCTACCACGACCTCTCGCGTCATCCGGAGGGTCATCGGGTACCCGGCATCGTCATCGTCCGCTTCGATGCCCCGCTGTTCTTCGCCAACGCCGGCATGTTCGACGAGTGGGTCCGCTCGGTGGTCGACGCCGATGCTGGCACCGTTCCCATCCGCCACGTCGTGCTTGCCGCCGAGCCGATCACCGACATCGATTCCACGGCGATCGACGAGCTCGTGGCGCTCGATGATCACCTCGCGGCGGAGGGGATCGAGCTCATCTTCGCCGAGATGAAGGACCCGGTGCGCGACCACATCGCGCGCTACGGACTCGCCGACCGCTTCGGTCCGGACCGTTTCGCCCCCACTGTGGGCGCAGCGGTCGACGCGATCATCGGCCACGAGCGCGGCGACATCGGGAGCCCGTCGGACCGCACCTGACCCCGACCGGTCGACGGACGGATCGCGTCAGAGCACGAAGCGCATGGCGCCGACCAGCGCGCCGGGAAGTCGGGCGCTGTCGGTGGATCGCTGCTCGTAGGTGGACGTGTCGAGCAGCACTTCGGTGTTGTCGGTGAGCCCTTCGAGGCGGTCGCCGAGCAGGTGGTAGGCGGTGTCGTCGAAGCGCAGCACGTTGACCGGGGCGACGATCTCGCCGTCGTCCATCCAGAACGTGGCGAAGCGGGTCATCCCGGTGGTGCGACACGCAGCCTGGTCGGAGAAGTTCGTGTACCAGAGGTTGCCGACGAACAGTCCGCTGCCGAGCGCCTCGCCGACCGAGTCGGTGGGGATGGTGCCCGGTGCGACGGCCAGCGACTGGGGGTACTCGTATCCGACGGCACCGTTGGTCGGCACGCCGTACTCCTGTGCCGACCGGGGCGACACCAGGGTCTGGGCGTAGGCGCCCTCGACGATCAGCGGCACTTCGTCGGGACGCAGGAATCCGGCCGACTGGAAGTTCGGGGCAACACCGTGGGCGGTGTCCTCGCTGATGTTCACGAGCGGCGACAGCGTGGTTCCCTCGACCAGCATCTTCAACAGCGGCGTCTGCTTGGTCTCGTGGGCCCGCAGTCCGAACGCGCCGTAGTGCGACCAGAGCTGGATCAACTCTTCCATCGCTCGCGGAGCGAGATAGGTGCGGTACTCGCCGGGCGACAGGCTGATCGGATCCCGTTCGAGCGCCTTGACCTGGCGTGCTGACCAGTCGACCTTGGCGGCGAACGCGGCGTCGTCCCACTCGAAGCCGGCGTACAGGTTCTTGGCTGCCTTGTCGGCACGCAGGTAGAAGCACCAGTCGAGGTTGAACGTCGACGACTGGAACCAGTTGCGCTGCCCGAGGCTGTTGGCGAACCCCTTGAACGTGTCGCCTGACGCGTAGATCCCCACGAGGTCGCGGCCGTGGCCGGCCGAACGGATCTTGGCGAGCGCTGCGTCGGGGTCGGGGATCGAGCCTCGCTCGACGCGCTCGGTGGAGGTGGGCTCGGTGTTGTAGAGCAGGAACGGATCGTCGGCCACGAACGCCCGCTGCTCACGGAGCTGCGCGAGCAGTACCGCGATGCGGGCGTCGTCGACGCTGCGATCGCCGGACAGGCGGATGCTGCCCCCGGTGTGGCGCTGACCGTCGACCAGATCGACGGTGAGGGTGCGCTGGTCGACGGTGCCGGCCTGGCGGACCTCGGAGTTGTTCAGCCGGATGAAGTCGGTGCGTTCACCCGAGATGTTGGCGAGCAACACCTCGTCGCCGGTCAAGGTGCCGGTGGCTGCAGTGACCAACTCGTCGAAGTACCCCTGATCGTGGTTCCCCGCGCCCGGGCCTCCGGGGGAAGCGCCGGTCGTGTCGGCGCTCACTCCTCGCCTCCGAAGACGTCGATGTTCGAGAACAGGCACGCGGGCGATGCGTGGCCGGTGCCGATCACCTGGTTGAGTTCGCCCTTGCCGCAGTTCGGGGTGCCCATCACGGTGAAGCTGTTGCGGTCGGCGACGCCGGACAGGCTGCGCCAGAACGTCGATGAGATCCCCCGGTAGCCGGGGTTGCGGACGGCGCCGACGATCTCGCCGTTCTCGATCCGCTGGCCGTACTCGCAGCCGAACTGGAACTTGTTGCGGCTGTCGTCGATCGACCACGAGTTGTTGGTGTGCAGGTACACACCGTGCTCGATCGAGGAGATCAGTTCGTCGACGGTCGAGTCGCCCGGCTCGACGTTGAGATTGGCCATCCGGTCGATCGGCGGTCGGTTCCAGTTCTGGGCGCGCGAATTGGCGACGCCGGGTAGACCGCTGCGTTCCTGCGACACGCTGCCGCCGAGGCCGCGCACCAAGATGCCGTTCTCGATCAGGTGCTGACGTTCGGCGGGGGTGCCGTCGTCGTCGAATCCGTACGAGGCGAGCTGGCCGGGCACGGTGGGGTCGAAGGTGACGTTGAGCAGATCGGAGCCGTACTGGTAGGTGCCGAACATGTCGGGGGTGACGAAGCTGGTGCCGGCGTAGTTGCGTTCGTCGCCGAGGATCCTGTCGAGTTCGAGCGGGTGGCCGATCGACTCGTGGATCTGCAGGATCATCTGGTCGGGGGCGAGGAGCGCGTCCATCACCCCGGTCGGACAGTTGGGTGCGGTGAGGAGTTCGAGCGCCTGCTCGGCGACTCGGCTGGCGGCGTCACCGAAGCCGTAGCGCCCGAGCACCTCGGCGCCGCCCTGCCCACAGAAGGCGTGCGCACCGAACGTGCGGGTCTGGGTGTTGGTGCCCTCGTTCGCCGTGGCGCTGAGGCTCGGGTAGACGAAGCGGAAGCGTTGTTCGATACGTCCGGTGTCGCCGTTGCGCGAGGCGGTCAGGAGGAGTTGGTCGACGTCACGTCGAACCAGTGAGGCACCCCAGTTGACGATGCGGTCGTCGATGCCGAGCAGCCGCGATTGCTGTTGGAGTAGTTCGAGGCGGTCGTTCAACGGCAGCGTGTCCCACGTGACCTCCACCGGTGACACGTAGGTGCCGACGGCGTGACTGGTCGGAGCCGCAGTGGTGACCATTGCGCCAGCGGTGACGCCCGCCCAGTAGCGGGCGCGTTCGACGGCGGCGGCGAGGCCGGTCTCGCTGAGGTCGGTGGTGGCCGAGTAGCCGAGGCCGCCGCCGTTCCAGATCGTGATCATCACGCCGGTGTCGTACTGCGTGAACATCGGCTCGAGCTGGTTGCGTCGAACGCTCAGGTGTTCGGCGCGCTCGTCGACGAAGCGGGCCGAGGCGTAGTCGACGTCCGCCGGCAGTGCAGTTCGCAGCCGGTCCTCGAGCGCCGTCGATTCGATCAACAGGTCGGTCATCCCCGCAGGTTACGTCGCGGGACGGGCAGGCGCGATCCGATCATGGCTGGGCGGTCGGTTGGCTGGTCCGACGCCGCACGCGGTGGCCGAGTCCGTCCCTCACGAGGTGGCGTCACGATCTTCTTCGATTGATCAAGTTTCTCGCTGACGAACACGCAGAGCGTTCGGTCCGCTACTCATGGCTTGATGTGTGACAGAAATTGACGCAGATTGGAGAAAGTCGGCTTGTTTGTGGACCGAGGCCTCACTAGCGTCGAAGCAACCGATCGCCGACATACCTGTCGGTTCGGGTGTTCGAGAGATGGGCCTTTAGTAGTGGCGACGCAGAGTGGTCAAGTGTCAGTGGTGAGTCCGGGCCGTGTGCGACGTGCGGGGACGTTCGTTCTTGTGGCCTTGATGGCGTTCGTCGCTGTCGTGGCGGTCGAGACCGCACCACCGGTCGGTGCGCAGCTGCGGTCGGCGACGGTCGTTATGGTCACTAATGGAACCGAGCTTGTCCCTGCAGTTGTTAACGCTGTCGACGGCGACACCATCGTCCTCGCCCTCGGCGACTATCTGCTCGGCAGCACGCTCTCGATCTCCAAGAGCATCACGATCACGGGGGTCGGCGAACCCGGCACCGCCGAAACTGCGGGTGGATCCGTGATCAAGCCGGCGTCGGGGAAGAAG
>JBBQEU010000030.1:0-30088 GCA_038321235.1 Acidimicrobiales bacterium
GTCGTCGCCCCGTGCGACCGAGCCGAACAGTGACACGCCGCGACCATGGTGCTGGCGGACCAGCGCGTTGATCTCGTCTCGCTTTCCTTCCACGATCGCCCGGCGGGTTGCCATGCGGTCATGGTAGTCCCCGCTCTCGGGACCGTTTGGGTGATCGTCCGCTGGTCGATTCGACTTGGTTCAGCTGCCGAGCACGGTGCCGCCAGAGACCGTGGGACGAATCCGGTGGCGGTAGTGCTTCTGGAGCATGAGTAGATCCTTGTGTCCGAGTTGGTCGGCCACCTGCTCGATCGGCATGCCGGCGTCGGACATCAGTGACGCTGCGGAGTGGCGGAGTTCGTTGGGCGTCCAGCCATCGAGACCGATACTGGCGACCAGTCGCTTGAACTCCTTTCGACAGATCATCGGGTCGATCGGATGCCCGGTGGGGGAGGTGAAGATCATCGCGTCCGGGTTCGACCAGATCTCGCCGACTTCGAGCTGATGACGCTTCTGTTCGGTTCGGTGGCGACGGAACGCTTCGAGGACTGTCTCGGGCGCATCGAGTGATCGGACCGATTGCACTGTCTTCGGTTCGGACAGGATGATTGCCCCGTGCTCGTCGCGGGAGATGGCACGCCGGATGTGGATGTGCTTGCGGTCGAAGTCGACATCGGGTCTCGACAGCTCGGCCGCCTCGCCTGGTCGGAGGCCGAGGTAGATCATGGCGAGCCACATCGCTTCGAGTCGTGTGCCGGCGGCTTGCCGCTGCGGGCGCAACTCGATCAGCGGGTCGAGGCTGCGCGCGCCGTCATGGTAGGTCGTTGCGGTGCAATGAGGGGCGCTGTGCTCCGATCTGAGCTGTTCCAACGGATGCGGGGCGACCGGCGAGTCTGGACAATTCTGCGGCCGGTGCGCGGCTTGCCAAGTGCTGGAAAGGGAATGGCTACTGTCTCCCCGTGACGAGCGAACCGGTCCTGGCGGCAACACCACGGACGGGCATCGCCAGTCGGCACCGGTTTCGGGCCGTTCTGGTCGCCGTGGCCTTGGTGGCGACGTCTGCCGCGTCGGTGGCAGGTCCCGAGCCCGTCGGCGGTGCCGATGCCACGAGTAGCTACGTTGCGGTGTCGCCAACGCGAATCGCCGACACTCGCTCGGGTGCGCCGATCGCAGCCAACACGACACGAGATTTCCAGATCACGGGAGCGCTGGTTCCTGCCACGGCGACGGCCGTGGTGTTGAACGTGACCGCCGTGGATTCAGAGGGCAACGGATACGTGCAGGTGTTCCCGACCGGGCGCGCCGCTGTCGGTTCCAGCTCGACGCTCAACCTCGACTTCGCCGGGCAGGTCATCCCGAACGCAGCGTTCGCGCCGCTCGGCGACGGTGGACAGGTCACGGTGTTCACCACGTTCACGACCGATGTGATCATTGATGTGTTCGGCTACTTCGTTCCGGCTGTTACTGCGACCTCCGGTCGTCTCCTGCCGCTCGCTCCCACGAGGATTCTCGACACTCGAAACGGCATCGGCTACACGCCGCCGACCCCCAACCCGCCGACCCCGATCCCGCCGACCGCCCCAGCGAATCCGGGCAACACGAAGAACTGCTCGGACTTCGCGACACAGCCCGAGGCGCAGGGGTGGTTCAACACCTACTTCCCGTTCTACGGCGACGTCGCTCAACTCGATGGCGACGGCAACGGGGTTGCGTGCGAATCGCTGCCCGGAGCGCTGACGGTGGCGTCGCTCAACGCTGGCCAGACGGTCACGTTGCAGGTTGCCGGACGTGGCGGCGTCCCGATCTCGGGTGTGTCAGCCGTCGTGATGAACGTGACGGTGGCATCGCCGACCGCTGCCGGATTCGTGCAGGTCGCACCGACACCCGTCAACAAAGGAGCGTTCTCGAACCTGAACCCTGAGCCCGGTCGAACCATCGCCAACCTCGTGGTGGTGCCTCTCGGATCGGGCGGTCAAGTCGATCTGTACACCGAGCTGTACTCGACCACCGGAACGCTCGACCTGCTTGCCGATGTTGTCGGGTATTTCACCGACGCAACTGCACTGTCCACCACGGCCGGGCTGTTCGTGCCGATCACGCCAACGCGCAACGTCGACACGCGACTTCCCGCACCGCAGCCGAAGGTTCCCTCGGGTGGGATTGTCAACGTCGGTGTTGCTTCGATCGCGCCGGGTGCCTCAGCCATTGCTGGCAACCTCACCTCGACAGGTGGAGGAGTCGGTGGCTACCTCCAGCTCGGGCCAAGCCCGGTGTCGCCTGGAGCGTCGTCGAGCCTCAACACTTCGTATGAGAGTCAAACCATTGCCAACGCCGTGGTCTCTCCTGTTGCGTCGGGAGGTGCGGCCCAGGTCTACAGCTTCGGCACGACCGCCGTCCTGCTCGATGTCACTGGATGGTTCACCGGTTGAAGCGGCAACGCCGCAACAGCGCTCGGCCTGCTCGCCAGCCTCGGGACGACGGTCGGATTACCGCCCGTCACGTGCAACGCTTCCGGCCTGAGGCCGCAACTGAGCCTCGGTTGCGGTCCGTCGCTGCACTCGCGGTCACGAAGTTCGTCGACCACGACGTCGGTGACGGTTCGTCCCTCACCGGACTCGAGTCCCTCGGTGGTCAATGCTCGCAGACGAGCAGTTGCTGGGTTCTGCTGATCTCGCCGGGAGATCAGTCCCGATCCGTCCCATGCCAGCACGATCGAACTTTGGACGTGTGCAGTGCACCTAGTATCGCGGCACCCGTAGATACCTGGAGGATGCCGCCATGTCCGAACCCACCATTCCGTCGAGCTCGGGTGTGACCCGACGCGATGCATTGATCGGCCTCGGCGCAGTCGCCGGCGCCGCCGCTGCCGTCACCGTGCTGCCGTTCACTGCCAACGCCGCCGGCTCGGTCCCGAGCGTCGTCCCCGCCCAGTCAAGCGAGCTGGTCGGCGACGCGATCCCTGGGCTGGCCTATGTCGGCATCGATGCGTTCGGGTTCTTCGGCGACGCCGGCACGCGGATCTACCAGACGCTCACGGGTTCGCAACCGACCGCGGCGAACACGCGTATCTGGGCACCGCTGATGCTGCCGGCGGGGTCGGTCGTCCATCAGATGAACGTCGGCTATCAGGGCCAGCCGATCGCCGAGATCTCCCGTCGCCTCGTCACCCAACCGAACCCAGCGGTCCAGCCTGGGCAGGTCTTCCAGAAGACGTTGCAGGCGAGCCCCGGGGGTCCGTTCTCCTCCACCGAGAACCTGGCCACCCCGGTCAGGATCGAGGCCGACTCGACGTACACGGCGAGCTTCTTCTGCGGCCCGGGCTCGTCAGTGTTCGGTTGCACGATCGGTTATCTCCCGCCGACGCAGAGCTTCGTCCCCTTCACGGGCACGCCTCGGGTGCTCGATACGCGTGGCGGCGTCAAGCTCGGGCCGGGTGAGGAGCGGGTCGTCGACCTGGGCATCCCTGGGGCTCGCACGGCGGTGATCAACCTGACGGTCACGGAGACCGTCGGGGCAGGCTACGTGGCGGTGTTCCGTGCCGACATCGCGTGGCCCGGCAACTCGAGCATCAACTGGAGCGGCGCCAACCAGAACATCGCCAACGGCGTGATCACGCCGGTTGATGCAACCGGCAAGATCAAGATCCGCGGCGGCGACGGTTCGACCCACGTCATCATCGACCGCATCGGCTACCTCATCTGACCCGAGGAACCTGAGGGACTCCACGCGCGGTTCGACTGCGGCTGGTTGACGAAATGGCCGTCGAAGGTGATGAATCCGCCCGGACCGAACAAGCCATTCTGGAGCAGGTCGCGTCGATCGCATCGCCGGCTCGGGGGCTCTCGCATACGGTGCGAGCGCGTTAGCGGTCGACGGCGATGAAGTACAGGTTCCACATGCGGTCGGCGAATGGTTCGGGCGCGAACTGGGCGGCACCGACGACGAGGCATGTCAGCGGCGCCTGCGATCTCTTCGATGCGATCGAGATCGCAGGCTGTGGCTGGTCGAATGGTGTGGTCGGTCATGGCGCTGTCAGTTCCTGTGGCGTTGTTGGAATCGGGATTGGCGGTCGGAGTTCGCACACGCCGGGTTGCAGTAGCGGCGGCGTCGACGTCGACGTTGGAGTACCGCATGTTGCGGCCGGGTCGATCGCAGATCAGCACGCGACCCTGAGACGGCTCGGTGGCGATGGTGATCGCTGCGTGTGCGAGCAGTGCAGCGACACCGGCAGGATCGCGGGGGTCGTGGGTCGTGCGCGCGACGAGTTGGTTCTGACCGGTGACGGTGAGTTCCAAACGGCCCGGTGAGGCGTTGACTGCCGACTCCAACACGACGATTGCTGCGTCGAGTTCGGTCGCCGGGTTGCGTCGGACAATGTGCGGATGGCGCCCCGCAGAGCGACGAAGCCGTGACGGGTAGTCTCATCGAGACCTTCGATGTCGCACACGATCGCCGGCTCGAGGGCGCGGAACCATCCCCGGGCGAGGTCGACCGTGCCGAGGAAATCGACCATGCCATCGGGACCGTTGTACAGGATGTTGACGAACTCGACTGCGGACCGTTCACCGGCTGGCAATGGTGAGGTCCTCGACCCTGGACACCGTGCGACAGTGTACGGCTGGCGCTCATGGCGTTCACGGTGTCTGGATGCATTCCCGTTGAGCAGGTCAGTAGGCGCGCCGGTACTTCGCTTCGATGAGGGTGTACACGCCGAACGCAAAGGTGCCGATGGCAATGACCCACAGGGCCACCTGTCCCCACGGATTTCCTGCAAGCTCGCCGAGCAGACCCGAGAGACCCTTGACCTCGTCGGAGTTGTGCTGCACTCCGGCCACGAAGAAGAAGAGCCCTATGCCGATCATGAGCGCCGACCGACCGCCGTACCCGATACGTCCGACCGTCTCGATCGTGTTCGTCGTCCTCTCGTCGGCCGATTCGATCTTGTCCATGAATTCGGTGCCCACGACGTGCTTGTAGAATTGGTATCCGCCGAAGCCGACGATCCCGATTCCGACGATCATCACGAGCCAGCGTCCCGCCGGCAGGTCCATCAGGACAGCGGCCGCCTTCTGCTGGCCTCCTCCGGATCCTCCGTCCGAACTGGACGACCCACTCGACCCGCTCGACCAGTTGGCGATCAGGATCGTTACCGCCGTCACTGCCGAGCCCGTGTAGAGGAATGCCTTCACCGCGTACTTTGCGCGATCGGTGGCCTCACTGCCGTCGACCGGGTCACCAGCGATGGCCTGCGTTGCTTTCCAGAGCACGAGCGCCACGAGTCCGACGGCGAGCACGATCATCAAGAACTTCCCGAACGGCGCCGCAGCGACTCGCTCGATCGCCCCGGACTTCGAGGTGTCCTCGGAATTGCGGTTGCCGAGGGCGACGTTGATCGCGATGAAGCCGAGCGCGACGTACAACAGCCCCTTTCCGATCAATCCGACCGGTGCGAGCTTGGAGCGCAGATCGGATGCGGTCGATTCGGCTTGCTGTGCGGCGTCGCTCTCGATGTGTTTCATGGCACTCCTCGTCTCGTCGGCTGGCGGATGTCGACGTGGCAGGCGTTCCCGACTGCGGCCGTTCTCACACGTCACCCCGGCAGAACGACTCGGCTGAGCATCGACGGGTGCCTCCGAACGCCAGTTTGCGCGGGCGGGTTCAGTTCGAAGGGCAGGTTCTGTGCCGCTACCACCGGCGGAGATGGCCCAGCCTCAACGAAGGCGGGTGAGCCGAGTCAGGTCGTCGCTCGGCAGGTCGGCGTCTGTGGTCGCCGACACCGACATGTAGTTGAGTTCGACCACACCACGCAGGGTGGTGAGGAACGCGATGTCCGATGCATCGGCGCCCGTTGCGATCCGCACCATTGAACTGCGCGGAGCGAGGCAGGTCGGATCGACGACGTACCAGGCTCCGTCGAGACATGCCTCGGTCACGACATGGAAGTCCATCGGCATGAGCCCCGGCGCGTACACCGAGACCACTCGCGCAGCGACGTTGTTCGCCCGCAGCAGCGCCGCGGTGAGGTGGGCGAAGTCTCGGCACACTCCTTCCCTTCCGAGCAACGTCGCGACGGCACCGTCGATCGGGCGGGAGGAACCGGTCACATATGCGATGTTCACGCCGACCCAACTCGACACCCCGGCGAGAAGATCAGCACCAACGAGTCCATCGAACTCGGCTCGCGCCAACGGACCGAGACGGTCGGATTCGCAGTAACGACTCGGCCGGATGTACTGAAAGACATCGTGAGCTGTCGCCGTCGCCGTCGCCGGCGGTGCATCGCCCAGCACCGTCGCCTGGTAATCGACGAGCAGCAAGCCGCGCGCGACGTTCTCGAGAAAGCACAGATTGCCGTGCCACGTGGCGTTGATCGGGACACCATCGAGGCTCACCAAGAGTTGCTCGTTCTGGCGGTCGTACCCGTCGGCAGCGGCGATTGCGAGCACGATGTCCGACTCCTCGGCGACGAAGACTTCGAGATGGGCCGTGACGGACCGCTGAGAATTGGGTGTTGGTCGAAGGTCGACGTTCATGGGATTGGTCATGAGGCCACGGCCCGTCGGATGCACCTATGCACGAAGTCGAGCTTCTCGACCACTTCCGGCGACAGGACGAACGGATACAGGTCGGATTGACCGATCGAACGCGCCATCGCGTTGAGTGCGAGCGTGAGACCCAACCACGACTGCACCATGTCGCCGATGGAGATGTGGTCGCGTGTCGCCCACGCTGTCCGCCCCGCCGACTGGGCCGGCTCGCCAACCGTCAGCCCGATCGCCTCGGCCGTCGCCAGCCCTGCATCGATGTGGAGATAGTGGGCGAATGTCTCGGCCCAGTCCTCCCACGGATGCATCGTCGCATACTTGCTCACATGGGCGCCCGACCAGTCAGCGTCGCCCTGCGAGTAGTAGCGACCGAGGGCGTCCTCGTAGGGCACGCGTTCATCGCCGAACAGCGAGCGAAACGCCGCGACGCTCCCGTGCTGCTCGACAAGACTCGGCCAGTAGTAGTGACCGATCTCGTGGCGCAGGTGCCCCAACACCGTGCGATACGGCTCACCGAGCTGCTGGCGAACGAACTCGCGGTGTGCATCGTCGGACTCGGAGAGATCGAGCGTGATGACACCCGAGTCGTGACCGGTCATCACATTCCTGCCGCGCGACGACAACAGCTCGAACGCCACGCCGCGCTGTGCGTCGACCGACCGATCGATGACCGGGAGCCCGAGGCCCATGAGCTGATGGAGGAGTCGACGCTTGGCCGCTTCCGCATCGGCGAATGCCTCGATCGAGTCGACTTCGGTGTCGTTCGGGCGCACAGCAGTGAGGCGGCAGCTCGCGCAACGTTCGGCCACGTCATCTTCGGGAATCATCCAGTTGCAGCGGGCGACCAGCCGGTTCGAACAGTGGCGGTACCGACCCGGCCGACCGTCGATTCGTTCGAACCCGGACTCGACTGAACGGAGGGCGACCAGCTGACCGTCGTCCGGGAGGTATCCGAGCGGGGACCCGCAGCGCAGGCAGGTCGAGTTGTCGAAGAACAGCAGTTGCTGACAGACCGAGCACGGGAACGGCTGCATGCACAGAAGTTAACGGCGATCGTTCGGTCTACTGTGCGGCCACATCGACCGACACGGTGAGCCGGCTCTCTTCGGCATCGGTGAAGATGAGCCCCTTCAGCGGCGGGACGTCGGAGTAATCGCGGCCGCGAGCGGCGGTGACATACCTGGGACCGGCGAGTTGGTTGTTGGTCGGGTCCACACCGATCCACCGGCCGTTGCCGAGGTAGATGCCGACCCAGGCGTGAGTGCGATCGACGCCGGTCAGGCGAGGTCGACCCGGCGGGGGTTCGGTCTCGAGATATCCACTGACGTAACACGCCGGGAGCCCGAGCGAACGCAACGACCCGACCATGACGTGAGCAAAATCCTGGCAGACGCCCTTGCGCATCTTCATCACGTCGGCGAGATGTGTGTCGACCTGGGTCGCTTCCGCGTCGAACTCGAAGTCGGCATGAATTCGGGCGCACAGCGAGAGCACACCGTCGGCAAGTGAGACACCGTCGGCGAACGAGGGGCGCGCATAGTCGGCGAGTTGCGCCGAACGCGTCACCAACGCGGAGTCGAGCGAGAACTCGATCGCGTCAAGATCTTCGGGGTCGGCCTCAGCGGCCGTGTACGACCTCCACGGCTGCTGGCCGTCGGCGCCGAACTCGGTCGGACGACCGGAGGTGTCGATCAGGCTGGAACTGGTGACGACCAGGCGCGTATGTGGTTCGCGTATCACGGCGGTCCTCGCGAGGTTGCCGAAGTAGTCACGATGGTCGCGTTCGTAGTCGGAACTGGGGTCGGTGGTGACCTGGCGTCGGACACACACCTGGCCGTCGACATCGTCCGGCAACTGCCGGACTTCGGCGAAGCTCGTCTCGACGGGAGCGTCGTAGTCGTACCGCGTCGTGTGCAACACCTCGTAGATCACACCGAGCTCCCCACTGTCGATTCGGTCGCACCGAGCGACTGTCGATGGTCGATCGGGCCGACCATCGCGTGCTGCCAGTGCAGTCGGTTGAACGATTCAAGGGCGATCGCATTCGAGATCGCGGCGAGCTTCGCTCGTACGGTGCCGACGAACGACTCGAGTCCCGGCCGGTGACCGACTTCATCGATGTCGGCGAGGTGTACGAAGTTCGTGGATGCCAGGAGCCGAGTCAGCTCGCCGAGCAGTGCTGCCGTCGCCGTCGGTCCGTCAGCGCGATCGGTGCCGATCAACGCCAGGCTGTCGGCGAGCCTGTCGATCTGGAACTGCAGTGAACGCGGGTTACCGGCGTCGGCGAGCAGGAGTTCGATCGTGGTCGAGGCGAAGGCCCGTGACCGGTAGCGCCGACGCGACGTGATGATGCTCTCGCCGGCGATCAGTACGGATTCCACCACGAGGCTCTCGACAGGTGCGCTGCGTTGTGTGCCCAGTGTCGTTCCCACCAAGGTCGCGACGTGGATCGCTCGCTCGATTCGCCGCCCTGCTTCCATGAATTGCCAGCCGAGGTCGCGGACCATCGACTCGTTCGCGAGACCGGACAGCGACAGCAGTCCCTGGAGCATCTCGCTGAGCACGCTCGTCATCGCGTCGTCGACATCACCATCTCGAACAACGGCATCTCGAACAACGCCATCTCGTTCGAGACGTTCCAGTTCGCGTTGCAACGAGCCGACGACGAGCCAGGTGTCGACCGACAATCGATCGCGAACCACGTCGAGCGCATCGAACAGGTGGCGGACGGCGTGGGCGACCGTCCCCGGTCGCCGTTCGTCGACGACGAGTGAGAACAGCTCACCGGTCGGGTCAGCGAACAGCGCCGCGGCGTCGTCGCCGACGAAACCGGGGTATGTACCGGTGACACGCGTCAACGATTCGAGCACCACCGTGAGCGATGCGGGTCCCGGGCCTGTCGCGGTGTTGACGAACTCGTCGCAGCGGGCCGTGACGGTACGAATGAGACGGACCGTGGCCTCGGCGCGTTCGGCGTATCGGCCGAGCCAGAAGAGGTGTTCCGCGGCCCGCGCCGGCAGGGCGTCCGTCGATGCGTGGGCCGCCATGGCGTCGCCGGACGGCCAGAACTCGAACTGGCTCTGCGACTCGGAACCGAGTACCCAGATGTCCTTCGAGCTCGCGCCTGTCCGATTCGTGATCGGGGCGTCGGCCTCTCCCGACGCCGTGCGGCCGAGTCCTCCGTGCAGTGCGATGTAGGAACCGCCACCTGCAACGGCGAACGAACGCAAGACTGCAGGACGGGGCTCGACGCCGTCGGCGTTCAGCACCGGCGTCGAACCGGGAGTGAGCCGCTGCTGGCCCACCCACTGGTCGGGGTGCGCCTCGATACGTCGTCGCAGTTCGTCCAACTCGGCGGTGCTGATCCGTGCGGTGTCGATCGAGTACTCCAACGAGACGCGCGAGAGCGGACGGACCACGAGCGATCCCAGGTTGGCGAGCACGTGCGAACGGCCGACTGGCTCGCCACACCACCACGACGGAACGGAGTCCAACAGCAGGTCACTCCCGAGGAGGTGTCTGGACAGTGACGACATCAAGCTGGCGAGTCCGGCATTCTCGAGGATTCCCGACCCGAGCGTATTGACGACGCTGACAGTGCCGGCTCGGCAGGCATCGACCAGTCCGGGGATGCCGAGCGTCGAGTCTGGGCGGAGTGCGAGCGGATCGCAGAACCCGGCGTCGACTCGACGCAGGATGACGTGGACCGGGACCCATCCGCTCACCGTGCGCAGGCCGATACGTCCGCGCCGAAGCTCGAGATCCGAGCCCTGCACCAACGGGTAGCCGAGCTGTGCCGCGATCGATGCGTGTTCGAACGCGGTCTCGGAGAGCGACCCCGGCGACAGGATCACGATCGATGGATCCTCGACTCCGATCGGAGCTGCGGCCAGCAGCGCAGACCGTAAGGCCTGCACGAAGGGCGCCAGCCGTTGGACGCCGGTTTGGCGGAAGATGTGCGGGAAGACGCGGGACAACACGCGGCGGTTCTCCAACGCGTACGCAGCGCCGGACGGCGCTTGAGCCCGGTGCCCGAGTGCCAGCCAACTCCCGTCGGCGGCGCGGGCGATGTCGATCCCGAACACGACCAACTGCTTGTCGCCTGGCAGCGTGATGCGGTCACAGGCGCGAAAGAACTGCGGGTCGGACAGGATCATCTCGGGTGGGACGATTCCGGAGCGAAGCAGTCGGCGTTCGCCATAGAGGTCGGTGAGCACGAGGTCGAGCAACTCGGCACGCTGGATCATGCCTCGCTCGATGGCACTCCATTCCTCGTTCGGCAGGACGAACGGGATCGGATCGAGTGTCCACGGTCGGTCCGGCCGCCCATCGTCGCCACCGACGTTGTAGGTCACTCCGTCTTGTTCCAGTAGGCGTTGGATCTCGCCCTGCCGCCGCGTCAGCTCACCGGCTCCGAGTGTCCGATACGCGTCCATCAGCTCGGACCAGTGTTCGCGGATGGTCCCGCCAGCGTTCATCATCTCGTCGTGGCCGTCACCGAGCGGGTGATAGCCGGCGATCGGATCGGTTGTCGGGAGGGCGGTCACAGCATCGTCAGCGGCTGGTCAGGGGGTGGCGGTATGGCGGCGAAGGTCGAGTGTGCGGGCGTACTCACGTTGGACGGTTGCGGCGAGCCGGTCGAGCTCGGCGACATCGGCGGCGCCGGGAGTGTGGCCGTGCTTGAAGAATCTGCTGCACCGACGTGCTTCAGCCTCGGCGGCATTCACCGGGAACGTGTCGTACGAGCGTCCGCCGGGGTGTGACACCTCGTAGGTGCAGCCCCCGATGGACTTCGCACTCCAGCGATCGATGAGATCGAACACGAGCGGACCGTGCGCATCGATCGTCGGGTGCAACGCGGACCACGGCGCCCACGCCTTGAATCGGACGCCGGCGACGCCCGTGCCGGGAGTGCTGGTGGTGTGCAGCGGCACCGGTACGCCATTGCAGGTCAGGATGTGGCGCGCCTCGTTGAATCCCTCGACGAGCACTTGCAGGCGTTCGACCGACGAGTCGACGTATCGGGCGGTCCCCGAGCCGGCGACCTCCTCGCCGAGCACGTGCCACGGTTCGATCGCACCGCGCAGTTCCAGTCGAACGTCATCCAACTCGACTTCGCCGACGAGCGGGAAACGGAATTCGAGGAACGGTTCGAGCCATGCGATGTCGAAGTCGAGGTCGTGACGACGAAGGTCGGCGACGACGTCATGGATGTCGGCACGGACGTACCAGGGCAGGAGATAGCGGTCGTAGAGATCGGTCCCCCAGCGCACGAGGCGGCCCGAATACGGTTCGTCCCAGAACCGGGCGACGAGCGCACGGACGAGCAGGGACTGCACCAGCGCCATCTGCGGATGGGGTGGCATCTCGAACGCCCGGAGTTCGACGATGCCCAACCGACCGCGATCGGTGTCGGGACTGAAGAGTTTGTCGATGCAGAATTCGGATCGGTGGGTGTTGCCCGTGAGGTCGACGAGCAGATGTCGTAGGAGGCGGTCGACCATCCATGGCGGCACGTCGTCACCCTGGCGTTCGAGTTCGGCGAACGCGATCTCGAGTTCGTAGACGGTGTCGACGCGACCCTCGTCGACCCGGGGTGCCTGGCTGGTCGGCCCGATGAACTGGCCCGAGAACAGGTACGACATGGCGGGGTGGTGCTGCCAGAACGTCAACATGCTCCGCAGCAGATCGGGACGGCGCAGCATGGGACTGTCGGCTGGGGAGGCGCCGCCCAGCGTCACGTGATTGCCGCCGCCCGTTCCCGTGTGGCTTCCGTCGAGGGAGAACTTCTCGGTACCCAGCCGAGTGAGCCTGGCCTCTTGGTGCAACGTCTCGATGAGATGGCGCAGTTCCGGCCATGACGCACTGGGTTGCACGTTGACCTCGATCACACCTGGGTCAGGGGTGATGATCAACGTGGTGAGCCGCTGGTCACGTGGCAGCGCGTATCCCTCGATCACCACGGCGAGGTCGAGCTCAACCACAACCGACTCGACCACGCTCAACAGCTCGACTGCGTGGTCTGCATTCTCGAGCGGTGGGAGGAAGACACGGACATGGCCGTCGCGGACCTCGACCCCGATCGCCGTCGGTGCGGCCTCGTGGCGATCGACGGTCGTTGCAGGCTCGGGCAACGTCCCCGGCGCCGGGAGATCGTTACGCGTTTCGAACGGTGAACGCTCGAAGTCGACCGGTAGCGGCGACCACGTCAATGAGTCGAGCGGGAGTCGGAGTCCGAGCGGCGAGTCGCCGGCGATCAGGTACAGACGCCCACGCCGCAGGTTCCACGATGTGGTGCGCCAACCGCTGCCATCGGGTGCCGGATGCAATGGGATGACGAATCCGGCCGGGTCTGTGACCGGTCCACGGAGGCGTTCGACCAGCCGGATTCGGGCATCGGGTTCGTCGAGCTGATCCGCGTCCGCGGGTTCGATGTCGGTGGTTGGCGGGTCGCCGTTGGGGAGTCGGGCCTCACGCCACACCTGGTCGATCGGATCCTCGAATGCCGCGATGACACGGTCTGTGTCGAGTCCGAAGCGGGCCGCGATCGCGTCCGAGAAACGTCGGGCGTCTTCGATCTTCGCCGTGCCCGGTTTCGAGGGTTCAGCGAGCAGATCTCCTCGCGTCCACAACGGCTCGCCGTCGTTGCGCCACACGATGCCGAGTTGCCAGCGGGGGAGCGCCTCGCCCGGATACCACTTGCCCTGACCGTGTTGGATCAACCCGCCATTGGCGAACCGGTCGTGCATCCGCATCGCCAATTCGTGAGCCAGGACGCGCTTGGCGTCGCCGTCGGCAGCGGTGTTCCACTCGGCGCCCTCCATGTCGTCGATCGAGACGAAGGTCGGCTCGCCGCCCATGGTGAGCCTGACGTCGCCCGCTTCGAGGCGCCGATCGACTGCCTCGCCGAGTTCGTCGATGCGCTCCCACTGTTCGGGTGTGTACGGCAGCGTGACCCGGGGATCCTCCCGGACGCGGTGGACGACATTGGAGAAGTCGAACTCGACTTCGGCGAAGCCGGTGCGTCCGGAGATCGGAGCGGCGGTCGTGGGGTGCGGTGTGCACGCCAACGGGATGTGGCCTTCGCCCGCGAACAGACCGGACGTCGGATCGAGGCCGATCCAGCCGGCACCCGGGATGAAGACCTCTGCCCACGCATGCAGGTCGGTGAAGTCGGCGTCCGGCCCGTCGGCGCCGCTCAGCGACGGCTGGTCGGATGTCAGCTGCACCAGATAGCCGGACACGAACCGCGCCGCGAGCCCGAGTCGACGCAGGGCATCGACGAGGAGCCAACCGGTGTCCCGGCACGACCCGATACCACGCGTCAGCGTGTCTTCGGGTGTCTGAACACCTGGATCCATCCGAATCGAATAGGCGATGTCGTTGTAGAGGCGCCGGTTCAGTTCGACGAGAAAGTCGGCGATGGGGGTGCCGGCGTCGGAGACCCGGACCCGGGAGAGCCACTTCTCCAACTGGGGCCCGACCGGGCCGTCGGGTCGCAGATACGGCTCGAGGTCCTTGGCGAGTTGGGGTTCGTAGGCGAACGGGAATGCCCTGGCCGATTCCTCGACGAAGAAGTCGAAGGGGTTGATCACCGTGAGGTCGGCGATCAGGTCGACGGTGATGTCGAGCATCTTGGCCGGTTCGGGAAACACCAAGCGGGCCATGAAGTTGCCGAAGGGATCTTGCTGCCAGTTGACGAAATGCTCACTCGGCGACACGCGCAGGCTGTACGCCAGAATCGGCGTCCGGCAGTGAGGAGCGGGTCGCAACCGCACGACGTGCGGGTGGATCTGAACGGATCGATCGAAGCGGTACGTCGTGCGATGCTCGATGCCGATATGAATGCCCATCAGCACGTCCTGTGGGTTCGGTCGGTGGATGGGTCGGTGATCGGTCGGTGGATGGGTCGGTTCGAGCGATGATACTCGGGCACGCTTCAGCTCAGCGCGACAATGACACCGTACGATGCACGCTCGTGTCCGGCAACGACGGGAGCATGGCGATGAACGACCAGATCGTGATCTCGGATATCCGTGTGATGGCGATCGTGGGAGCGCTTGCGCACGAGCGTGAGGCCGCACAGCCGTTGCGGATCGACCTCACCATCGACGCCGATCTGCACGAAGCAGGACAATCCGACGAACTCGGCGACACCGTGAACTACGCGCTGGTCGCCGACAACGTCGTCGCGCTCGTCGCCGAGTCGAAAGATGTCCTGCTCGAGCGGTTGGCGACCCGTATCGCGGATGAGGTGCTGGGATTCTCGAGGGTCGAGACCGTCGAGGTGCTGCTCACCAAGTTGCGGCCTCCGGTGCCTGTCGATGTGGTGTCGACCGCGGTCCGCATCCGTCGGTCGATACTCGAGCGCGATGTCGTCCAGCCGAGATCGCGTCACGCGTTCATCGCGTTGGGCTCGAACCTCGGCGATCGGGTGTCGTATCTGCGCACCGCAGTTCGGGGCCTGTCACGCGTTGTTGCCGAGTCGCAGGTGTTCGAGACTGACCCGATCGGTGGCCCGGACGGGCAGGGTGCGTTCTTGAACATGGTCGTCGAGATCGACACGCTGCTCGACCCGTTTGCGCTGTTGCGGCGGTGCCAGCGCCTGGAGGCCGAGGCGATGCGTCAGCGGGTGGTGCACTGGGGTCCGCGAACGCTCGATGTCGACATCGTGTTGTACGACGGCGTGGAGATCCGCAGCGATGAGTTGATGGTTCCGCATCCCCGGTTCGCCGAGCGCCGCTTCGTGCTGGCCCCGTTGGCCGACATCGCACCCGATCGGTGCCCGGTGGGTTGGGACGACGCCTTGGAACCCGCTGGTGTGTACCCGCGTGGCCCGCTTTCGGGCTTGTGACCGCGGTCCGCACCTTCGGAGACGACATCGTTGTTCATCGTTCGTCACGGCGAGTCGACCTGTAACTCGGTTCGTCGATGGCAGGGCCGAGCCGACCGGATGGCCACGAGACTGATGAATCCGTGGTCGAGCGTGTGCTCGTGGCGATCGACGCATTGGCGACGGCCGGGCCGGGTCGGCGGTGGTCGGTGGTGCGGGACCGCACCCTCCGACGTCGACGGCTACGCCTGAGGCGCCGGATTGGACTGTTCTGCCGTTCAGCGTGGCACAGTACGCAGCGGTGAATGCACTCACGATCGTCTCATTGGTCATCGGGCTCGTCTTCCTGGTCGGTGGAGCCGAGCTGCTCGTGAAGGGAGCGGCGACGATCGCAACGCGGCTCGGCATCGCGCCGGTGGTCATCGGCCTCACGGTCGTAGCGTTCGGCACCAGCGCTCCGGAACTCGCGGTCAGCGTGTCCGCTGCCCTCGGCGGCAACGCCGACGTGGCGCTCGGCAACGTGGTCGGTAGCAACATCGGCAACATCTTGTTGATCCTGGGTGCGTCCGCCGTCGTCGGTGGACTGGCCGTGCAGCAACGCATCATCCGCTTCGACATTCCATTGTTGGTGGCCGTGTCGGTGATTGTCCTGCTCATGTCGCTCGACAACAACATCGGCCGCATCGACGGTGTCATCCTCTTCCTCGGTGTCGTGATGTACAGCGGTTGGCTGATCCGCGAGGCGCGCAGCGAACGTGGCGACGTCGTCGCCGAGTACGCCGAGTCGGTCGAGGTCCTGGAGGGTGCGACGGTCGAACGGCCCCTGTGGTTCAACGTCTGCTTGGTCGTGGCGGGACTTGTCGTGCTCGTCGTCGGATCGCAGCTGCTGGTGAACTCAGCGACCGACATCGCCGAAGAGGCCGGGATCAGCGATCTGGTGATCGGACTGACGGTGGTGGCCATCGGCACGTCGCTGCCCGAGCTGGCCACGTCGATCATGGCGGCCATCCGGGGCCAGCGCGACATCGCCGTGGGCAACGTGATCGGATCGAACCTGTTCAACCTGATGTCGGTTCTCGGGTTGACGTCGATCGTGTCGAACGACGGCATCCCGGTCAGCGACGTGTCGCTGCGACTCGACTTCCCGGTGATGTTGGCCGCCACGGTCGTGCTCGTTCCGATCGTGTGGAACGGCTTCGAGATCAAGCGATGGGAAGGCTTCGTCCTGATCGCGTTCTATCTCGCATACGTCGCCTATCTGGTGCTCGACGCCAATGACTCCTCGGCCGCCGGCGTCGTGGGACCGGCTGCCCTGATCGTCGCGCCGTTGGTGGCCATGACGTTCGCCGTCACGGGTTACCAAGGTTGGCGTCGACATCGAGCGCACACCGCCGACCTCGCCTGAAGCGCCAGGTCAGTCGTGGATCCACACGGTGGAACGCAACGGGAGCAGATTCTGGCTCCAGATGAAGTCCATCACCGGGTTAGCGACCCGGATGCACCCGTGTGACGCCGGGTAGTTCGGCACCTTGGGGGCGCCGTGCACCGCGATGCCACCGATGACGAACTTGGGCCGGTAGAGCGTGCCGAGGGTGCCCTCGTATCGGGCGACATCGTGTTCGCGGTAGGTGCTGAACGTGCCGGAGGGTGTGAGAGCGATCCCGATCGACCTGCGGCCGGCGCTCTTCTGATCTTCCTCGTCGTAGGACTCGCCGTTACCGGTGGAGACGTTGAACACGTGCTGCACCTTGCCGCCGCGGACCACGAACGCGATCTGCTTGGTCTTGTCGACTTCGAGCAGGTCGCCGCTGCGTCCGGCCGCTGGTCGGCAGAATTCGGTGTTCAATGCGATGGCAGTCGCGGCGTCGACGACGGTGGTGGCGGGGAGACCCTTCCACTTCTGGAATGCCATGACCGACTGGGTGGTGCTCAGGCCATAACCACCGTCGGCGCCAGCGTTCCAGAACCCGAGCGCGAGAAGCCGATTCTGCAGGTTCGCAACCGCAGCGCGAGACGAACCGTTGATGATCGGGCCGACCGCAGCGACGGGCTCGCCGACGGTCTGGGTGGAGCACGTCGGAGCCGCCGGGTTCGTGCGTGGTCCGAACGCCGCGGGGGAGGGGCTACCCACGAAGTAGCCGGCGAGGTCGGCGAGGAGGTGGCCGCCGGGCTGGGTGAACATCGAGAACCCTCGGGTCGACACGGGCACGATGGCGTGGTTCGCCAGCATCTGCGACGGCCGCACGACGTTCATGGTGGAGGTGGCGGGCGCTGCCTTCGGGTCGGTCGCTCCTGCGGTGCCGACGGTGATGAAGCCGACGGTGAGCGCATCGACGGTCGTGGCGTTGAGTACGACGGCGGACACGTCGGCTCGGCCGATCGCCGGGTTGCTCGCGACCGGCACTTCGAAACTGGTGTTCATCGACGGGCGTTTGGTGCCCCCGAGCGGGTTCAGGCCAGCAATGCGGGTGTCGACGATGCGTGTCGGCGACGTCATCGGGACGAACAGGCCGGTCGATGACTCGGGTGCCCCGGTACCGGTGTATGTGCCGACGAGGTCGATGATCAGGTCGCCGCCGCTCTGGGAATAGATCGAAATCGCGCCGTTCGCGTCGACGGTGACGATCGCCTGGTTGGCGATCGCCGCAGATCTGCCAGCAGGGGAGTTGAGGTTCGAGGTATCCGGCACGGGGCTGCCCTGTGCGGACACCTGCCAGAATCCGGGGCTATTGGTGACCGCGGTGAGGTTGACGGCGACGGCGCTCGCGCCGGCCGCTCCGGCAACGGTGAACGTGCGGGTTTCGTTCGGCGCGAACGTGGTGGCCCCACGGGTGTCGAGGACGCGGGTGGGCGCTGGCAACGGTTCGAACCGACCTGCGGTCGCTGTGGCGGCGGGCGTGTAGTACCCGAGGAGATCGACGATGACATTGCCGCCGGCGTTGCTGTAGACGTCAACCACACCGTCAGCACCGACCGGAACGGTGACCAGATTGGTGGTGACGCTCCCGGACAGGAACTGCAGTTCGTCGACGTTCAGGTTCGAGGCCTCGGGTCGAGGACTCGTGTGTGGCCAGATCGTCCAGAACCCCGGCCCTGATGGCGGCGTGACGGTGAGGTTCAGGACTGCCGCGGTGACGGTACCGATGGCCGGCAGTGGTGCTGCGCCGGTGATCTCGATCGAAACCGTGGCGCCAGCGGCGACGGGAGACGACTGTCGGGTGTCGAGGAGCCGCTGCGAGGTGGCCATGGCCACGTAGGAGCTGGTGGGGCCTGCTGCATCGGCCGAGGCCGAGGGAGCAGCGACCGCCGTGACGAGCGTGGCTCCGACGATGCTGCCCAACGCAGCGACGACGGCGAGGAACGATCGTGAACGCATCCGACGACGATACGGCCAACTGGCGCCTGTCGCGCCATCAGGTTGAACGTGATGTCTAGGTCCGATGGCGGGTGTCAGAGCCTCGGGAACACCGTGTAGTTCGCTCCGCCGGTGGCGATGAACTCATCGCTCCACGAGGTGGCGTAGGTGGCTTGGACCTCCTGGGCCTTGTCGGAGTCGGCGCCCTCGGGGGTCGACTCCAGCGTCCAGGCCTGGCGCTTGTAGGTCCAGTTCTCGGGGAAGAGCGCATGGGCCTGTTTCCACCAGTCGATCGCCGCCAGATGGTCGCCATGGGTTTCGGCGCGGATGCCCAGTTCGAAGCAGGCTGCGGCACGGCTGTGGTCGGCTGAACGAGGTTGCGACGCCGCAATCACTTCATCTGGCGACATCGCGAAGCGGCTGTCGGCGCCGAGGTTCGCCCAGTCGACGATCGCGGCGCGATAGGCCTCGCCGGTCTGGGGCATCTGCTTGAACTCGCGCAAGACCGCTTGCAGCCGCTCGGGCATCTCGTCGGTGATCTCCATCGCGGCCAACGGGCTCGGTTGGATCGACGCCCCCTCGGCCGGGCGTACGAGCGTGCCTGATTCGTCGATCCACACCGCCATCGGCACGTTCGAGACGCCGAGCAGTTCGTCGATGCGGTGGTGGCTGTCGATCAGTGACGGATGTGTGGGGCTCGCCGCCTCGATCCAGGGGCGGGCCTTCTCCGGATCGAGGTCGAGTGCGACGGTGACGACGCTGAGGCCGAGCGGTTCGAGTTCTTCGTGGAGTGCCTGCCACACGGGCAGGTCAGCCGAACACCCTCACCACGACGCCCACGCGACGAGCAGTACCTTGCGCCCGTGCATGGCCGAGAGGTTGAACGGGTTGCCGTCGACATCGGGCAGTTCGATGTCGGGCGCGAGCGACGTGGTGAGTGCTCGCCCTCCGCTCTCGGGCCCGAGCGCCCACACGCCGGCCTTGTCGTCGGCGACCAGTGCCATGCCGAGCCGGTCGGCAACGGCGGCGACGTCGACGAGGCCGTCGGGACCGATCCCGCCGGGGATCGGTACGCAGGCGTCGCCCTTGCACATCCCTTCGGGCTTAGCAGCCCAGCCGGTTGCGGCTTCGAAGGCGTCGGCGGTCACGTCGAGTGTGGTCAGCAACATCGGCCAACTGTTCCATCCCGGCTTCGTCACGGTCGAAGCGGGCGGCGAACTACCTTGACGCTATGAGCGACACGCCCGTAGAGGTTCCTGCCGGCTGGCACCCCGACCCGCAAGGACGCCACGAGATGCGCTACTGGGATGGGTCGACGTGGTCCGACCATGTCTCCGACGCCGGGGTGACAGCCAAAGATCCGGTGATGCCGAAGAAATCGCTCTTCGCCCGGCTCGAGGCTGCAGTGACAGTCGGTGACGACCAGAGCGACGCAGCGAAACACAAGGTGCGTGGCCAGGTCGACGGTGCGGGCCGCTTCGGCACCGGTGTGCAGGCCCGTACCGACGCCGGCGGCGGTTCGTTGTTCACCGAATCGGTGCTGGTGGTGAACCAGAAGACCAAGGTGATCGAACTCAGCAACCAGTACAGCGTGTACGACCAGGACGGCAACGTGATCGCCACCGTCAACCAGGTCGGCCAGTCGTCGCTCAAGCAGGCCGCCCGCCTCGTGTCGAGTCTCGATCAGTTCATGACCCACAAGTTGGAGATCGCAGATCCCTCAGGCGTGGTGCTGCTTCGTCTGACCCGTCCGAAGAAGATCGTCAAGTCATCGATGATCGTGTCGGACGCCGATGACAACGAGATCGGGCGCATCGTGCAGCGCAAGGCGATCGGCAAGATTCGCTTCGCACTGGAGAGTCAGGGCGAGACGGTCGGGATGATCAGGGCCGAGAACTGGAAGGCATGGAACTTCCGGATCGACGACGCCAACGACCAGGAAGTGGCCCGCATCACCAAGACCTTCGAGGGCATCATGCGAACTGCGTTCACCACCGCCGACAACTACGTCGTGCAGATCCACAACGAGATCCCCGAGCCACTGCGCTCGCTGGTGGTCGCTGCTGCGGTCAGCGTCGACACGGCGCTGAAGCAGGACGACCGCGGCTTCAACTGACGTGAAGGTGTCGTCGAGCAACGTGCGTCGTGGGGGCGAAGCGCACGCCGGTGTCGTACAGTGCGATGAACCACATCGCACTCTGGGGGGAAGATGGGCAAGGTACTGATCGTCGGGAACCGGTCGCTGGGCGGTTCGCAACTGGCGGCGCTCGTCGACGAGCGCGTGAAGATGGCGCCGTGCGAGGTGCATCTCATGGTGCCCGTTCCGAACCCGGTCGCGTCAGCGGTGGCGATCGGTGCGTCGGCGCCCGACATGGCGCCAACGCTCACCCGCGACATCGAGGACGACCGCCGGGTGGCCCAGGAGCAGCTGACGTTCGGACTCGAGTGGCTGAGTGGGCTCGGAGCCACGGCGACGGGGGAGTTGTCGCTGGATGCTGACACTCCGGCGGCAGTGTCCCGCCTCGTGGATGCGCACGGCTTCGAGGAGGTCATCGTGTCGACGCTGCCCACGAAGGTGTCACGGTGGCTGCGCCAGGACCTTCCGTGCCGCATCGGCCGCAAGGTGTCGGTGCCGGTAACGGTCGTCTCGAAGTCCAACTGATCTCGCCCACGTTTCCGATCGAACGAGAACGGGACTTTGGTCCCTGGGAATCCATGAGTCGATGAGTGTGTAATTCATGGACCAGCCAGAACACCGTCGTTCGGCCGGCTCAGGAGGTCACCATGCACATCCGATCCATCGTCAGAGTGGGCACAGTCGTACTCTTCGTCGTCGCAGCCACCGCCGCGTGCGGTCCAGACGGACCCGACGCAGGCGGGTCATCGGGAGCCGGTGGTGGCACGGGCACCGAAGACGGCGCGGCAGGTGGCAGTGAGGGTGGAGCGGCCGACATCGCGCCGGGCGACAGCGTGGAGTTCGTCGCCACCGAGTTCGCATTCGATCCGTCAGCCGTCATGGCATCCGCCGGCTCGTACTCGGGCACGCTCGTCAACGACGGCACGATCGAACACGACATCATGTTCGACAACGGCGACGCCATCGTCGCCGCAGCCGGCGAAACCGTCGAGTTCGACTTCGAGGTGCCCGCCGAGGGCATCAGGTACATCTGCTCGATCCCTGGCCACGCCGAAGCCGGCATGGAGGGAGTCATCCGCACCGACGCGACACCTGAGATCGATTCCGGTGGAGGCGACAGCGCAGGTGGCGACGAGCCGGCCATCGTCGAAGCCGACCCGGACGCGCTTCCGTACGACCTCCGCGACTCCCGCGCTCCTGAGCGTGGCGAGGGCGACGGCTTCACGCTGACCCCCGGCGGAGCACCTGACGGCGGTGACCTCATCGAGGTCGAGATGGTCGTCGAGGAGCGACTGGCAACGGTCGCCGAGGGCTACGTGCAGCAGATCTGGACCTTCAACGGCACGATGCCCGGCCCGGTGATCCGCACGCAGGTCGGCGACACCGTACGGGTCCACCTGATCAATCCGCCCGAGGCCACGGTCTCGCACTCGGTCGACTTCCACGCATCTCAGGTGGCGTGGAACGACGAGATGCGATCGATCGCCCCCGGTGAGGAACTGATCTACGAGTTCACCACCGACTACGCCGGTGTCTGGATGTACCACTGCGGGACCGACCCCGTGCTGCACCACATCGCCAACGGCATGTTCGGCATGGTCATCGTCGAACCCGAGGGTGGTCTGCCGCCGATCGAGGACGAATTCTTCATCGTGCAGCACGAGTGGTACCTCGGCCCGCAAGGTGAGATCTCCTCGTTCGTCAAGGCCAACCAGGCGGCGCCGGAACCCGACTTCGTGATGTTCAACGGTGCGGCGTTCCAGTACCGCGACAACCCGATCGAGATCCCGACCGGCGAAGAGATTCGCTTGTTCGTCCTGAACGTCGGCCCGTCGATCGACTCGTCCTTCCACATCGTCGGCACGATCTTCGACCAGGTCACCAAGGAAGGTGTCCACCTCGAGCGCGGCAACGACGGCAACTGGGGCTCCCAAGCCGTCGATCTCGCACCGGCACAGGGCGCAGTGGTCGAGTTGCAGGCCGCCGAAGATGGGCTCTACCCAATGGTCACCCACGCCTTCAACTTCCCCGGCCGCGGCGCCCTGGGGCTGTTCCAGGCCGGCGACGGCGAACCATGAGACTCGAGATCACGCAGCGAGCCGAACTGGCCGTCAGGGCATTGGTGGCGCTCGAAGATGCGCCCGCCAGGCTCAAGAGCACCGACCTCGCCGACACACTCGGCACCACAGCCGGGTTCGTGCCCCAGGTGATGGGACCGCTCGTGCGGGCCGGGTGGGTACGGTCGGTTCCCGGTCCCACCGGCGGCTATGAGTTGGTGCACGCGTTGGGCACACTGTCGGTGCTCGACGTGGTCGAGATGATCGACGGGCCCACCGACACGGGGCGATGCGTCGTTGCCGAACGGATGTGCGACGCCGGCGAACCGTGCGTCCTGCATGTTGCATGGGCTCTCGCTCGTGCCGAACTGCGCACGTCGTTGGCCGGATTGCAACTGTCCGAGGTCAGTTCAGGGTGAACGTTCTCTCCAACCCTTCATCAACGAAAGTGAGCACTCCATGAACACCACCACTGCGCTCGATCCTGACATGAGCCTGGGAGCGATCGTCAATGCGTATCCGTCTCTCGCGCGCCAACTCGAACGTCTCGACCTCGACTACTGCTGCGGCGGTGACCGCACACTCGCGGATGCGTGTCGGGTCAACGAACTCGATCCCGGAGCGGTGGTGATCGAGTTGGTCGCACATGTCGGCGACGACGACGCCCCTGCTTCATGGACGTCGATGAACGCGGACGAACTGGTGGAGCATCTCGTGAGCACACACCATCGGTATCTGTGGAACGAACTGCCCCGCTTGAACGCGCTGGTCGACAAAGTGCTCGGCGTGCACGGCGACCGCCATCCCGAACTCGTCGAGATCGCCCGGTGCTTCTCGTCGATCCGGGCCGACATCGAACCGCACCTCGCGAAAGAGGAACGGGTGCTGTTCCCGGCGATCCAACAGCTGGCGGACGTGTCCAGGGAGGCGACGTTCGGATTCGGCTCGATCGGGAACCCCATTTCGGCGATGCTGCGCGAACACGACGATCTCGGTGGCCTCCTGCGCGAACTCAGGTCGTTGACGAACGACTACACGCCGCCGTCTGACGGGTGCGAGTCGTACTCGGCGCTGCTCGCCGGCCTCGAGCAGGTGGAGGCCGACACCCACCTCCACATCCACAAAGAGAACAACGTGCTGTTTCCGAAGGTGATCGAGCTGGAGCAGCAGCGCACCACGTGATCGTGCACCCGCTGACCGACGCCGAGCTGGCCCAACGCACGGACATCACGACGCGCGACGACGTCGACGTGCTCGTGCGTTCCTTCTACCGGTACGCGGCGATGGACGAGATCCTCGGTCCGATCTTCGAGACCGCACAGGTGGACTGGCCGTCCCACATCGACACCCTCACCGAGTTCTGGGCGTGGCAGCTGCTCGGCCGACCCGGCTACGAGGGCAATCCGTTGCGCGCTCATGAACCCGTGCACGCCGTCACGCCGTTCGCCGACGCGCACTTCGAGCGGTGGCTGGAGCTGTTCACCGGCACGATCGACGAGTACTTCGTCGGCCCCACGGCCGAGGTCGCGAAGGCGAGGGCGCTCAAGATGGCCAAGGCAATGCGGCGCCTCCTTCGCGGCGTCGACGACGACCCCCGCGCGCAGATCGAACCACTCTGGCGTCAGCGCTGACGCCGAAGTGCTGGAGGCTTCAAGGAGCCGCTGGCGGAAACGCCGGTGCGAGGAACGCGAGCAGGGTGACGCCTTGTTCTCCGTCGTTGGAGACGAGCAGCTCCTCGTCGCCTCGAAAGAAGACGAGGGAACCGGTTGTGAACGGCGTGGGCCCGTCCTCGGTGACCATTGTCGCGGTGCCTTCGACGACGAAGAGCATCAGATCAGACACCCCGTGGGTGTGTGGTGGCAGCGTCTGGCCGGCGCTCAGCCGAATGATCCGGACGTTCGACTTCGATCCGTCGAGCAACGGCTCGGCGACGAACGACGCGGGGTCGTACCCGGCGGCGTCGGACAGGTGGGTGATCTTCATGTCGTGTCTCCTTCTGAGCGGTGTTGGCGGGGGTTCCAGGACCCGGCTCCGAGCAATCGTCGGGCCATCGACCAGGCCATCCCGGTTGCCCGCTTCTTGGCACGTTCGGACTGGACTCCGGACCACCCTCCCTCGACGGTGTCGAAGAAGATCTCCAACCACCGGTCGAAGACAGCGGGGCTGAATGGATCGCGATCGTGAATCGGGCGGTGGGCCTCGATGACGTCGATGTCGTAGCTCGGTGCGTACAGCAAGACGTGGCACCAGTAGTCGGTCACCGTTTCGATGTGGGCCTGCCAGTCGACGTGGCCGGGGGAGACCGTGAAGTACGGCTCGAGGAGGGCATCCTGCACGATGTCGACGTATTGGCGGGTGACCATCTCGAAGATCTCTTCGGCGGTGTCGAGATCGGTGCCTCGATGCTCCCACGGTCCTGAACGTCGCCGCTCGACCGCTGCAGCGGCACCGGGCACGAGCGGCGCAGCGGGCTCGCGGTAGAACTGGATGTAGAACAACGCATCGGTCGACGGTTCCACCTGGTGCTCGACTCCCGGTTCGATGACCGCGGTGTCACCGGGGCCGAGACCGAGGTTTCGATCTGCGGCTCCGTCGAGGTCGACGTAGCGGACGCTTCCTGCCTGCACGACGATCTCGGCCCACACCGTGGTTCGATGCGACTCGCCGAGTGGCGTCGGCAGCGTGCTGAAGTCGAACAATGGTGTACGTCGCGCCTCGATGAGGCCGAGGGGAAGGGTGGGCTCGGTCATGTCTCGACGTACCCACTCACGTCGATGCGTAGGCCTCGATGATGGGAGAGAGTTCGTCGGGGCTGGCGCCATGCATGATCACCGCGTCGGCGCCGAGGTCGAACTGGCCGCGCACCGAGCCTGCACACTGCTCGGCTGAACCGGTCGCCGCCGGGGCCAGCCACTCGTCGGGGATCAACGTGGCGATGTGCTCGAGTTGTTCGGTCGTTGCGCTCACGTCGATCGCGCCCCGGAAGCTCGACACCATCTCGTCGGAACGGAACGCCGCGAGCACCGCGGGGTCCCAGCGGTTCGTCTCGACCATCAGGTCGCCGTAGGCCTGCAGGTACGTGGCGAGGCGCCCGACGGTCTTCTTCAGACGGAGCGGTTCCGGAATGTGATCGCCGATCGTGGCGAAACAGGACCACACGGTGACCGAATCGGGATTGCGTCCCGCTCGCTCCGCAGCGTGCTTCACGGTTCGCACGCAACGCTGCAACGTCTCGTCGGTGAAGAACGTGTGCAGGATCACGTGATCGAACGCCCGGCCACCCAGCTCGAGCGAGTTCGGACCGAACGCGACCAGCCCGAGCGGGATGTCCTCGTCGAACGTCGGATCGAGGCGCAGGACTGGGTACTTCCCGATCGGGCCGTCGTGGCCGATGATCGTGTCGCCGTGCCACAGTCGACGCATCACATCGGTGAAGTCGTCCATCTGTGCCGTCGTGATCCGGGGAATGCCGTAGGCATCGAACAGGGGAGCGATGCCTCGGCCGATGCCGAGTACGAAGCGTCCACCGGTCAACCGGTGCATCGTGGTGGCATACGAGGCCGTCACGATCGGATGGCGAGTGTTGTGGTTCGTCGCGCCGGTGACGATCTGCATGTTCGTCGTGGCGACCGCAGCCGCGCCCGACAGCGTGACAGCCTCTTTCACGTTGAAGCGCTCGCTGATGAACACCGCTCCGAGGCCGAGTTGCTCCGCCCGTCGGCACTCGGTGACGAGGTCTCTCGGGTCCTGGGCTCCGCCCGCAAGGGTGTAGAAGCCGAGTTCGGGGAATCTGGGTGCGGTCATGCTGACGTCGACGACGGCAGCGCGGCGGGTGTCTGCTCGCGGATGAACACCGCGGCGCGCACCAGTGCATCGGTCGCTTCGGGCATGTAGCCCGCGAACGCTGGGTACACGTGCCAGAGATCGTCGCGCAGGTCGAGGCGCACGTCGACGCCCGCCGCTTCGTAGCGTTCTGCGAGGCGAGTGGAGTCCGACAGCAGGATCTCGTCCATCCCGGTCTGGATCAGGGTGGCCGGGTAACCCGTCGGGTCGGCGAACAAGGGTGACACCCCCGGGTCGTCGAGCGGAGTGTCGCCGGCGTAGATGGTGGCAGCTTCGAACAGACCATTGCCGTCGAACATCGGATCGAAGGGCGCTCGGGTCACCACCGACTCGCCCGAGGAGGTCAGATCCACCCATGGCGACAGCACGTAGGCGGCGCCCGGCATCGGATCGCCCGCCGCCTTCAGTGCGCCGATCGTGGCGAGCGCGGCGCCGCCGCCAGCAGAGTCGCCTGCGACGGTGACCAGCGCCGGGTCGATGTCGGCGATGATCGCCCGGTAGGCGGCGACGCAGTCGTCGATCGCTGCCGGGTACACGTGCTCGGGGGCGAGTCGGTAGTCGATCACGGTGATCGTTGCGGCGGCCCGCTTGGCCAAGCGTGCACACATCGCGATGTGGCTCCTGGGTGAACCCTGGACGTAGGCACCGCCGTGGATGTAGAGGATGTGACGATCGAGCTGCACCTCGGTCGGTGTGGCCACGATCGCCGGGATGCCGCCGACGACGGTGTCGACGTAGTCGACCTTGCGGGGCCGAGGGATCAGATCGAACCTGTCCATAGCGGCTCGCCGCTCTTCGATCGGTACATCGTCGCCGATCTCCATCTTGGCGATTCGATTGCGGAAGAAACGGGCCCGTCGACTCAGCGTCACGGTCGCAGGGTAGATCGACAGGGCGATCGAACCCCAGTCACGTCAGCCTGAGTTGCGTAGACCGGTGGCGATCGCGTTGATCGACAGCTGGATGCCGCGTTCGACGAGTTCGTCGCGGTCGCCGTCGCGGAATCGGCGCAGCAGGTCGACCTGCATCACATGCAACGGGTCGAGGTACGGATATCGATTGCGCAAGCTTCGCTCCAGCAACGGGTTGTCCGACAACGGCGTGGCCGAACCGGTGATGCGGGCCTGCCACGACAGGGTGCGGGCATGCTCGGCGGCGATTGCTCCGAAGATGTCGGTGCGCATCGAGTCGTCCTCCACGAGCACGTCGGCGTAGCGGCGGGCGATGTCGATGTCGGACTTCGCCAACACCATGCCCATGTTGTCGATGGCCGTGCGAAAGAAGGGCCAGTCGGCATACATCGATACGAGTCGCGAGAGCCGGTCGTCGGAGCCGTCGACGAAGCGATCGATCGCGCTACCGACGCCGTACCACGCGGGAATCATCAACCGGCATTGCGTCCAGCCGAACACCCACGGGATCGCCCGGAGGTCCTCGATGGCATTCGACGTGCTCCGCGATGCGGGTCGGCTCCCGACGTTGAGCGTTGCGATCTCGTTGGTGGGCGTGATCGCCCGGAAGAACGCCACGAACCGGTCGTCGCCGTACACCAGTTCCCGGTAGGCATCGAATGCGTTCGTCGACAGCTCGGCCATCATGTCGGCGTTCGCCGGATCGACATCCGCCTCGGTCTCCAGTGGCGCACGGTTCAGCAAGGTCGCTTCGAGCGTGGCTGACACCAGCGTTTCGAGATTGCGGCGCGCCATCGCCGGGTTCGAGTACTTGGCGGCCACGATCTCCCCCTGCTCGGTGAGGCGGATCGCGTGATCGACCGAGCCCGGCGGCAGGGCGAGGATGGCCTGATACGCAGGCCCGCCGCCTCGTCCGACGGTGCCACCGCGCCCGTGGAAGAACCGCAGGTGCACCCCGGCGTGGTGCGCCACCGATGTCAGTGCGGTCTGGGCCGACGAGAGGCTCCATTGCGAGCAGAGGTAGCCGCCGTCCTTGTTCGAGTCGGAGTATCCGACCATCACCTCCTGGCGATTGCCACGTGATCGCACGATGTCGGAATAGACGTCGTTGCCCAGCATCGAGCCGAGCACCGAGGCGCAGCGCTGGAGGTCGTCGATCGTCTCGAACAGCGGAACGATGTCGAGCTGCGACTCGGCGTGCTGTTCCCCGTGGGCGGCGGTGGCGAGGCCCACTTCCTTGAGCAGCACCGCGACCTCGAGCACGTCGCTGACGTCGTGCGCCATCGAGATCACGTAGTGCGGCACGATGCGCCGGCCGACTCGGCGAACGGCATCGGCGGCGGCCTCGAGGATCGCCAGTTCCGAACGGGTCCGCTCGCCCAGATCTGCGCCGGGGTGGCGTAGCAGCCGGGGCGTGTGCAGCTCGCTCGTGAGCACGTCGACGCGGTCGACCTCGGTGAGTGACAGATAGTCGTGGCACACGCCGGCCTGAGCAAGCAGGTCGGCGAGCACGTCCTCGTGGACCGCCGAGTTCTGTCGGAGATCGAGTCCGCAGAGGTGGGCGCCGAAGATCGCCACGCCGCGTCGCACCGGCTCGACCAGCGCGTCGGCGAGCGGGCCGGCGCCATGGCCCTGCAGCGAGGCGATCACGTCGTCGAGGTCGTCGAGCAGTTCGGACAGGTCGTGGTACGCAATGCGTGCGTCGACCGGGACCGGACCCGGCACTTCGACGTCGGACGGGAGCGCCGATCGTGCGAACGCGTGGAGACGCGCGTGCATGCCCCGCAGTGCGCGCCGGTAGGGCTCGTCGGCGCGGAACGGCGAATCGTCGCCCGATGCAGCAGCGAGCGCCTGCACCTCGGCGCTGGTCGCCACCACCCGGTCGGTCATCGAGAGTCGGTGCGACAGGTGGTACAGCGCTGCAAGGTGCCGACCGAGTGCTGTCTCACACTGGCGCCCGGTGGCGTAGCGCACGACGTCGGCGGTCACGAACGGATTGCCGTCACGATCGCCGCCGATCCACGACCCCATGGTGATCGAAGTCGACGTGTCGATCGGATCCGCCTGGCCCCCGACCGCTGTGGCAAGATCACGCGTCAGCGCCGGGATCACGTCGAACAGGCTGGTCTCGTAGTAGCGGATTGCTTCGTTGATCTCGTCGCGCACACGCAGCTTCGACAGTCGCAGCAGTGCGGTCTGCCAGAGCAGCAGAACGCACACGTACAGCTGTCGTTCGATGCGGTCGGCCGCCGTGGGATCTGCGCGCTGCACATCGAGATCTTCGAGCAGTGCGCTGACCTGTTCGAGTACTTCGAGCACCGTCTTGCGGCGCACCTCGGTGGGGTGGGCGGTGATCACCGGGCTCACCTGGAGCTCGGCGATCGTGCGGCGCAGGGCGTCGTGGCTCACGCCGGAGCGCTCGACGCGC
>JBBQEU010000031.1:0-29837 GCA_038321235.1 Acidimicrobiales bacterium
TCGAGCCCGATCCGGTTGGCGAAGTCGATGTACTCCTCCTCGATCGCCGAGAACACCTCGTGGGAGTAGTCCATGAGGTCCATCTTGTTGATGGCCACGACCACCCGTTCGATGCCGAGCAGCGACACGAGGAAGCTGTGACGTCGGGTCTGGGTGAGCACGCCTTTGCGGGCGTCGACCAGGATGATCGCCACGTCGGCCGTGGACGCTCCGGTGACCATGTTGCGGGTGTACTGCTCGTGACCCGGGGTGTCGGCCACGATGAACTTGCGGTGCTCGGTGGTGAAGAACCGGTAGGCCACGTCGATCGTGATGCCCTGCTCACGTTCGGCCGACAGCCCATCGAGCAGCAACGCGAAGTCGAGGTCGCCGCCCTGGGTGCCCACCTTGGCCGAATCGACCTCGAGCGCGGCCAGATGATCCTCGAACACCAGATGGGTCTCGTACAGCAAACGCCCGATCAGGGTGCTCTTGCCGTCGTCGACGCTGCCGCACGTGATGAACCGCAACAGGCTCTTGTACTGATGCTGCGTCAGATACTCGTCGATGTTCTCCGCGATCAGCTCGTGTGCCTTCGATGCCGTGTTCGATGCCGGGGCAGCCATCAGAAGTGACCTTCCTGCTTCTTCTTCTCCAACGAGCTGATGCCATCGTGGTCGGCCACGCGGCCCTGACGCTCCGAGGTGGTGGCCAGCAACATCTCCTGGATGATGCGCGGCAAGGTGTCGGCGGTCGACTCGATCGCACCCGTGATCGGGTAGCAACCGAGTGTGCGGAACCGAACCGTTCGCATCTCGGGCACCTCGCCCGGCTCGAGACGCATCCGATCGTCGTCGACCACGATCAGCGTGCCATCACGCTCGACCACCGGGCGAGGCGCCGCGAAATAGAGATCGACGAGCGGGATCTGCTCGAGGTGGATGTACTGCCACACGTCGAGTTCGGTCCAGTTCGAGATCGGGAACACCCGCACCGTCTCGCCCTTGTTGCGACGACCGTTGTAGAGCTGCCACAGCTCGGGGCGTTGACGCTTCGGGTCCCACTGGTGCTGCGGGCTGCGGATCGAGAACACCCGCTCCTTCGCCCGCGACTTCTCCTCGTCGCGTCGGGCGCCGCCGAACATCACGTCGAACTTGCGCTCGTCGACGATCTGCTTGAGCCCTTCGGTCTTCCACATGTCGGTGTGCACCGCTGAGCCATGATCGATCGGGTTGATGTTCTTCTCGATGCACTCGGGGTTGTGGTGCACGATCAATTCCAAGCCGTGCTCGGCCGCGGTGGCGTCGCGGAAGGCGTACATCGCCTGGAACTTCCACATCGTGTCGACGTGCACCAGCGGGAACGGGGGAGTGGACGGGTGGAAGGCCTTGACCGCCAGGCGCAGCATCACCGAGCTGTCCTTGCCCATGGAATACAGCATCGCTGGACGCTCTGCCTCCGAGACCGCCTCGCGCATGATGTGGATCGCCTCGGCCTCCAACCGCTGCAAGTGCGTCAACCGCCCCCCGGTGAGTGCTGGGGCGGTGGTCGCTGCGGCGGTGTCCTTCGTGGCTGCGGTCATCCGGATCTCCTCGGTCATCGATTCTCTACCAACTCGGTGGAGAATACAGGAAACCGCGTCTGATCTATTGGAGAATCTTGCCGACCGCCTCGATCACCTGCTCGTGGAAGCGACCGTCGGTGGCGACGACGCCGCTGTTCGCTTCGAGCTTGGTGCCGTGGGTGAAGTCGAGCGGCGCGCCGGTGACGTCGGTGACCACACCTCCGGCCTGTTCGACGACGAACTTGCCGGCGGCGTGGTCCCAGATCTTCTCGCGGTAGTCGGCCCGGGTCGGCAGGCGCAGGTAGATCGACGCGTCACCGCGTGCCACGGCTGCGTACTTGCACTGGCTGTCGATGCGGTACGGCTCGGTGGTGATGCCGAGCCGGGCGGCGATCTGAGCCGAGTGGTCCTGATTCGAGTGGCCGGACTCGACCGACTCGCAGAAACGCGCTTCGGCCAGGTCGGCGGGCGCTGCCACCCGAACGGCCACCGGGTCGGTCGTCGACCCGTACCAGGCCAGGCACACACCATCGATGGCGGCGAAGATCGCTCCGGTGGAACCATCGGGATTCGGCAGGTTCGGGCACCCGAGCACCCCGAGGATCACCTCGCCGCGCTCGATCAACGCGAGCGCGATCGCGTACTGCTCGCCGCGCAGGAAGCCCTTCGTGCCATCGATCGGGTCGAGGGTCCAGTAGCGGTCGGTGGTGCCATCTGCTGATCCGACGGCGATCCAGTCGAGCACGGTCGCGGCCCCGACGTCGTCGCTGCGTTGCCGACGCACCAAGTCGACGACGCCCTGACGCAGTGCCGCGCGCTCGGGACTGCGCAGGTCGTCGGAATCCTCTTCACCGACCAGGTCGAGCGTTCCCAGCGATTCGGTCAGCGTGGCGCAGACGATCGCCTGCGCAGCGAAGTCGGCGACGGAGACAGGGCTGTCGTCGCTCTTGGCGAGCGTGTCGCCCGACAACAGCCGCCCCTGGGCGTGGCTGGTCATCGCTGCGGCCGAGCGGACCGCGACGAGCGCAACGGCGAGTTCTGGTTGCAGAGCAGTGGCGGATGTCATGTGAGGTGTGCGGTGTCAGCCATAGCGCCGTTGGGTGGTGTCGCGATACTCGCTGGCGAGATCGGCAACGTCGGGCGGAAGCTCGCCCGCGACCAGATCGGCCAGCGTCACGGTTTCGAGGACGCGCCGCAGACTGCCGCGTATCGCCATCCAAACCTCGGGCAAGGCCTCGGCCGGCCCGTCGTAGCGAAGGTCTCGAAGGCTCTCGTCGTGGATGTCGGCGAGCGGGCCGTCGACCGCCCGGAAGATGTCGGCGAGCGAGATGTCGCTCGGCGGGCGGGCGATGGTGAAGCCGCCATCCGGACCGCGCTTGGAGCGAACGAGTTCGGCGAGCTTCAGGTCGCGGAGGATGTCGAGGAGGTACTTGAGCGAGATGTGTTGGCCGGTGGCGATGGCATCGGCCTTCATCGACGGCCCGTCGCAGGCAGCGAGTTCGGCCATCGCTCTGACGGCATTGTCGACCCGCTCCGAGATCCTCATCGTCGAGTGACCCTACTGGCCGGGGCGGCGGGCCGACCGGTAGCGAAACGCGAGAACGCGAGACGTAACGTCAGCGTCGCCAACGCGCGCGTCCCGTCGACGCGCCACCCGATCCCAGGAGCCGAACCGCGTCATGTCGACAGTCAGTCAGATCCCGTTCGTCGACTACCTCGTGCTCGACGATGGTCCCGCCCATCTGGTGGCCAACGAGTGCGCCTCGTGCGGCGCACGGTTCTTCGGCCGCCGCAACGCGTGCGCAGCGTGTTTCGCCACGGAGTTCGACGAGGTCTCGATACCCACCGATGGTGAACTGCGCACGTTCACCATCGTGGCGTTCGCTGCTCCCGGTGTCGACGTGCCGTTCGTTGCCGGAGTGATCGACTGCGACGGCACGAGTGTGCGCGCCAACATCATCAACACCGAGCCGGCCCCGGACAACATCCACACCGGTATGAAGGTTCGGCTCGCGACCTATTCGATCGGCGCCGACGCCGACGGGGTCGAAGCCATCGGCTTCGGCTTCGAACCGGTCGACTGACCAGCGAACGTCGACGACCGATCCACCACCGTCCACCATCGCAGAGAACCAGGGAGAAACCCATGAGTGCATCCGACGAGATCTTCATCCTCGGCATCAACATGACCAAGTTCGGCAAGCATCCCGACAAGGACATCGTCGACCTCGCCGCCGAGGCGGTGCAAGCTGCACTCGCCGACGGTGGCGTCACCATGGCCGACATGGGGATCCTTGCGGCCGGCAACCTGATGGGCGGCGGCGGCTTCGGCCAGTCGCTCCAGAAGCAGGTCGGCCAGACCGGTATCCCGGTGTACAACGTGGCAAACGCCTGCGCCACCGGGGCGACGGCTCTTCGTACGGTGATCATGGCGATCAAGGCTGGTGAATGCGACATGGGGCTCGCCGTCGGCGTCGAGAAACTCGCCGGGGCAGGTCTGCTCGCGGGCGGAAATCGCAAGGCCGACAGCGACACCTGGACCCCCGACGGTCGATACGGCGCCGTTGCGCCCTTGGACGGCCGCGTCGGGACCGAGACGATGCCCGGGGTGTTCGCCCAGATCGGGATGGAGTACGGCCACAAGTACGGCGGCGTCGACTTCGAACTGTTCGCCCGGATCTCGGAGAAGAACCACTCGCACTCCACGCTCAACCCGCTCGCGGCGTACACCAAGGCAATGAGCCTCGAGCAGATCATGGGCGACATGATGATCGCCTACCCGAACACTCGGCCGATGTGTTCGGCCAACTGCGACGGCGGTGCCGCAGCGGTCCTCGTCAGTGGCTCGAAGTTGACGACGTTGTCGCTCGAGCAACAGCGTCGAGCGGTCAAGGTGTCGGCATCGATCCTCACCACCGATCCGTACGAGGAGGCCTGCCAGGTGCTCCCCGATGTCAACACACTGACCCGCAACGCCGCACGGCAGGCATACGAGGCTGCCGGCGTCGGGCCCGACGACCTCGACCTCGTCGAGTTGCACGACTGTTTCGCCACCGCTGAGCTGGTGCACTACGACAACCTCATGCTGTGCGAAGAAGGCGGCGCCGCCGACTTCTTCAATTCCGGAGCCACGTGGCGGACCGGCTCGACCCCGGTGAACGTGTCTGGTGGGCTGCAGTCGAAGGGGCATCCCATCTCGGCGACCGGCATCGCGAACGTCTGGGAGGTCTGCCACCACCTTCGCGGCGAGGCAGGCGACCGCCAGATCGAGGGCGCCAAGGTCGGGCTCGCACACGTGATCGGTCTCGGCTCGGCCTGTGGCATCCACGTGCTCGAGAAATCCGCTGCCTGAGGTACCGTCAGGGGCATGATCGGTACGCCCGAGCGGGCCTACCGGCCCGGGCTCGACGGCATACGGGCCCTCGCCGTCGCGGCAGTGCTGGCGTTCCATCTCGACCGCCTGCCCGGCGGGAATCTCGGCGTGGATGCGTTCTTCGTCGTGTCCGGCTGGTTGATCACCTGGAAGCTGCTGTCCGACATCGAACGCGACGGACGGGTGGAGATCCGCAAGTTCTGGACGAGCCGACTCCGACGGTTGATGCCGGCCAGCATGGCGGTGCTCGTCGCGCTGGCGGTGGTCTGGCCTCTCGCCGGGATCGACGTGCCGTCGCTGCGTCGCGACATCGCCTGGGCGGCGGTGGGCCTGTCGAACTGGGGCACGATCTCGGGGGGCGGTGATTACTGGGCCCGCTTCGGCGAACCATCGCCGTTGACGCACTTCTGGTCGCTCGCGATCGAGCAGCAGTTCTACCTTCTCTGGCCGATCGTGCTGCTGGTGGTGGTCGCGATGACGGTGCGTGTCCGTCTGGTGGTCGCAGTCGTGAGTAGTGCGGGAGCGGTGGCGTCGGTGGTGTTCATGAACGTGCTGTTCGATCCGGCCGATCCGACCGCCACCTACATGAACACCTTCACCCGTGCGCACACGTTGCTGATCGGTGCTGCCGCAGGAGCGTTGACCGTCGTGCTGGCCGACGGCCGACTGCGATTCGGTACCGCAGCGCGTCGCCTCGCGCCGATCGCTTCTGCCGTGGCGGTCGCCATCATCGTGGCGTCGTCGGAGCGTTCGACGTGGCTGTTCAGTTGGGGGTTCCCGGTGTTCGCGCTGGCCATGGTCGTCGTCGTGGTGGCCACGGCCGACGGGTTCGCGGAACCTGTGATGGCCTCTCCACCGATGCGATGGTTGGGGGATCGCAGCTACGGCTTGTATCTGTGGCACTGGCCGGTGTTCCTGCTGCTGTCTGCCTCTCGCCTGGGCATCGACGAGTGGTGGGCGCCGATGCTGGCGCTCGATGCGGTTCGCGTTGCGCTGGCAGTGGTGCTCGCCGACGTGTCGTACCGCTACCTCGAGACACCGATCCGTCGTCGACAGCGGCTACCGCGCTGGCACGCGACCGTCGCTGCTGGATTGTCGTTGGCGCTGCTTGCGGTGCTGCTGGTGACGGTGGTGCCCCGTCCAGCGTCGACGTCGGCGGAATCGGTGATCACGCTGCCCCCGGCGAATGTCACGCCCGCGCCGAACATCGCGGCATCGTCGGAGCCTTCGCTCGAACCAGGCGAGCCCACCGAGGCGCCGAGTGGCAACAGCGCAACAACCACCGCACCGCCGGCGGCCCCGAGCGGGCCGCTACGCGTGCTCGTGACCGGTGACAGCTTGGCCGTGCACCTGTCGGAGGCGCTGCTGGAACATGCAGCGTCCCGACCCGACGAGATCGTCGCAGGCAGCGCCGCGTTCGGCGGTTGCGGACTGTCGGCAGCCACCGACGCACGACTCCACGAGTTCACCAACGTCAGCCGCGAGCGTGAACTGCTCGACATCAGCGGGTGCGTCGGGCAGTGGGCATCGGTGCCGCAACGCGTCCGCGACGAGGCGATCGACGTGGTGCTGGTCGACATCGGCCCCTGGGACGCGCTCGACATGCACCTCGCCGACGGTCGGGTGGTGTCGGTCGCCGACGGGGTCGGACGCCGGCTGGTCGCCGCCGCCTACGAGGAATTCGCCGCGCCGGTCGCCGATGCGGGCGCCACCATCGTGTGGGTGACGCCTGCCGACTCCCACCTGGGATGGGGCGAATTCGATGACCCGGTCAACGACCCCGGTCGCTGGGATGCCATCCGGGCGATCATCGACGGTCTCGGCGTGGTGCAGATCGATCTGCCCGGATGGTTGGCCGTGAACGGCCTGGAGGGCCCCGACGGCCGGCCTGACGGCGTGCACCTGGCGCCGGGGCTCAACGAACGATTCGTCGCCGAACAGGTCGCACCCGCCCTCGACGCCCTTCGTCTCGCGCGTCCTGTGGGCTGACTGTCGCCGGTTGCGTCAGCGCCATCGGGGGTACGGGCATCACCATGACGCAGCCGTCGATCGCGATCGTGGTCAACCCCGAGCGGAGTGACGAACTGCACAACCTGCTCGACGCGCTGGGCGTCAGTCGCTCCGACGTCGACGTGCTCGAACCCGACGACGCCGATGGCCTCGAGTCCGCGGTGTCCGACGTTGTGGGGCGAATCGACGTGGTCGCGGCGATCGGCGGTGACGGCACACAGCGAATCGTTGCGTCGGTGTTGAAGGGCTCGCGAACAGCGCTGGCCGTCGTGCCCGGCGGCACCGTCAACCTGCTCGCCCGCGTCATCGGTACGTCGTCGGTCGAGCGGGCGGCGGCGGCGATCCAGAGCGGACGTCGCCGCACGATCGACACCGGTGCCGTCGATGGCGAGACGTTCGTGCTCCAAGCCAGTACCGGCTACGACGCGGCGGTGATCCGAAGCGTCGATGACAGCGCCAAGCGATGGGGTCGGCTCGGCTACTTCGTCACCGGGTTGCGTGAACTCCGCGCGCATCGCCCACGCACCGTCGAGGTGATCGTGGACGGCGAACGGTTCTTCCAAGGACGGGCGTTGACCGTGATGGTCACCAACGTCGGCGAGCGGGGTTCGCCCGACCTGACCGTGGCGCGCCGATCTGCGTTCGACGACGGCCAGCTCGATGTGGTGGTGCAGCGTTGCGACACGGCATGGGGCATGGCCCGCACGATCTGGGCGCTGATGCGCGATCGGGACCCGAACAGCGATGATCTGGTGTTGGGTCATGGGCGGTCGATCGACGTGCGCTGGTCGGTACCCGTAGCGGCGCAGCGTGATGGTGACTCCACGGGGATGGTGACCGAGACGCACCACGAGGTCGCCGCCGGCTCGCTGATCGTGTGCGTGCCGGGTTGAGGTGCTGGTTACTCGACCACCCGTCTGGGTAGCACCGGTGGCATGACCGACGCCAACGCACCCCAGTCGCACTCCGAACAGACCGATTCGACCAAGTTGGGCGAGACCGTCGGCCAAGTCGACAATCCCGGCGACATCTATCCGCCCGATCAGCCGCTCGGAGTCGAGGACCCGTCGATCCTCGGCGACGGTTCGATTGCCACCGACGATGTCGAGACCCGGTCGGAGCGTGAGCAGCCAGAAGTTGGCGATGCCCCGCCGAAGACCGACGAATTGGGTCACGACCTGCTCGATCCCTCGGATGACCCCGATCGACTCGACGACGAGGAACAGCTCGTGGCACGACATGGTGACGACGCCGACAGCGCCGCCGAAGTCGCGGCCGTCCACGAAGTGCCGAGCGATCGGATGCGCTGATGTTCGAATCGGTGATCGATCGACTCGAACGCGACGAGCGTCTCAGCACACTCGCCGGCAAGCTCAAGGGAAGCTTCGAGCCGCTGATCGGTGACGGCGTCGTTCGTGACGTGCTCACCGGCCGTTGGCTGGGTCATCCAGCACACCCCGCCGTGGTGATCGCCCCACTCGCCGGATGGTTCGGTGGGACCCTGCTCGACGTGGTCGGCGGCTCGGGATCCAACGCGGCAGCCCGGCGACTGATCGGGGCGGGCACATTGGCCGCAATGCCCGCAGCGATGACGGGTGCTGCCGACTGGTTGACCACCAACAGCGCCGAAGAGCGCGTCGGAACGGCACACGCCGCGCTGGCCGACGGCGCCACAGTGATGTACGGCATCTCGTGGCTGCTGCGGATGCGTCGACACGATCGTGCAGCGATGGCAGCCGGTTTGATCGGTGCGTCGCTCGCCGGTGCCACTGCCTTCGTGGGCGGTCACCTCTCGTTCCGGCGCGGTGTGGGTGTCACCACCGTTGCGTTCCAGAGCGGACCGGACGACTGGGAACCATTGCAGCTCGACGCTGAACCCTCCACGGAACGGCCGGTGCGAGCAACGGCCTCCGGGATTCCTTTCGCAGTGGTTGCCCGGTCTTCGACACGGAATGGGGCGAGCCGGGCGCCGCACGTGATGGAGTCGCGATGCAGCCATCGCGGAGGCCCACTCCACGAGGGCGCGGTCGTGGATGGGTGCATCGAGTGCCCGTGGCACGGCGCCCGCTTCGATCTCGACACGGGCAAGGTTCGTCGTGGTCCGGCCGCAGCGCCGCAGCCGGTCTACGAGGTGGACATCAACGACGACCAGACGATGATCCGACGCGAGGAACTCGGCGGCCTGCGCGCCAACCCCATCACCTGAGGCGACATCACCTGAGATCGGGTCGGCACGCTCAGCTGAAGTCGCCGAACGCGTCGGCGACGTCAGCCTGCGAGAACGACCGGAATGCGATCATCGTGGTGGTCGACAGCACCCCGGACTCGCGCCCGATGTGCTCGGTGACCACCCGCGCGACGTCTTCGTGGTTGCTGACGGTGACGATCACCACGATGTCGGCGTCGGCCCCCGCCACCGAGTGCGACTCGCGGACGCCCTCGATTGCGGCGAGCCGTGGTGCCAGTTCGGCGACGGCGTCGGGTTCGGCATGGACGAGCACGAAGGCGTTGATCACGTGAGCAGCCTGTCAGCCCGCGGCGAGCGACGTCAATCGAGGCCCGGCGGATCAGGATGCGATTCGGCGTGGAGTCGGTGTGTCAGACGACGCGAACGGGGATCGACCGTGGTCCGCGCACCTGTCCGCCGGCCCAGGTGACGAGCGCTGGGTCGGTGATCTCGAACTCGGGGACCCGGGCGAGCCACTCCTCGACGGCGACGCGCAGTTCCATGCGAGCGAGGTTCGAGCCGGCGCAGCGATGGATGCCGGCACCGAACGCGAGGTGACGGTTCTGCTGGCGATCGAGGATCACCTCGTCGGGTCGTTCGAAGACCTCGGGGTCGCGGTTGGCGGCGGGGAAGTTCATCAGGATGCGCTCCTCGGCCTTGATGGGACAACCCTTGTACTCGACGTCCTCGATCAGGCGTCGGGCCATCGTGACAGGAGCGTACGCACGCAGGAACTCCTCGATCGCCGTCGGCATCAGTTCGGGTTCGGCGATCAGGCGTCGCCGGTCGTCGGGGTGGGTGGCGAGGTGCCACATCGTCGAGCCGATCGACGACCACGTGGTGTCGATGCCGGCGATGAGCAGCAGGGCGCACATCCCCATCACGACATCGCGGGTGATCGGCTCGCCGTCGTGCTCGGACTGGATCAGCTCGCTGATGAAGTCGTCGGTCGGGTTCGCTTCGCGCTCGCTGATCGCACCGTCGAGGTACTGGATGATGCCGACGATGCCACGACGACGCCGCTCGGGGTCGTGGGCGAATTCGAGCACGTCACGTACCCACTCGGTGAAGGTTGCCGCCATGTCCTCGGGCACGCCGAGGATGTGGCCGATCACGCGGACCGGGATCTGCTGGGCGTACTCCGCGGCGGCGTCGCCTTCGCCGCGCTCGATCACATCGTCGACGAGGCGGCGGCAGAGTTCACGGGTGAACACCTCGTACTCGGCCACGCGGTTGGTGCTCATCGTCGGCAGCACCAGCCGCCGGGTCCAGGTGTGCAGCGGCGGGTCGGCGCTGATCGGCGGCACACCCGACGTGAGCACGGGGGCCGGGATGTGTCCCTGCTCGTTCTCGTTGCCGACGGGCAACATCGGCACCACGCTGATGCCGTTGCCGGACGGGAACGTCACGATGTCGTGGGCGATCGCATACACGTCCTCGTAGCGGGTCGGCAGCCACGAACCGCCCCAACGGTCGGTGTGCGCCATCGGACAGGTCTCGCGCAGCTCGGCCCAGATCGGATAGGGATCGGCGATGTACTGCGGGTCGAAGATGTCGTAGTCGCTCGCCCAGTCGGTGACCGGGGGAGTGACGGGGCCGGCGTTGGTATCCGGTGTGCTGGTGTCGGTGCTCATGTCCCTGCCTTGCGATCGAGGTTTGGAACAGTGTGCCAGACTGCCGTGCTGATGTGAACCTCCGGCCGGGAGATTCCGTCAGAGCTTCGTCATCACGTCGTCAGAACTGGACGGGAACCGAGCGAGGGCCGCGCACCTGTCCGCCTGCCCAGGTGACCTCGCCGCCGTCGGCGAGGCGGAAGTCGGGAATGCGTTCGATCCAGGTCTCGACGGCGACGCGGAGCTCCATGCGGGCGAGATTCGACCCGGCGCAGCGGTGGATGCCGGCGCCGAAGGCGACGTGGCGATTCTGGGCACGGTCGAGGATCACCTCGTGAGGGCGGTCGAACACCGCTGGATCATGGTTTGCGCCCGGGAAGTTCATCAGCACCTTGTCGCCCGCCTTGATCGGGCACCCGCCGACCTCGATGTCGTCGGTGGCGATGCGTGCCATCGTGACCGGCGAGTAGGCGCGCAGGAGCTCCTCGATCGCGAGCGGCATGATGTCGGGCTCGTCGATCAGGCGTTGCACGTCGTCGGGGTGGGTGGCGAGGTGCAGCATCGCCGAACCGATCGACGACCAGGTGGTGTCGACCCCGGCGATCAGGGCGAGCGCCGCCATGCCGAGGATGATCAGGTCATCGACCGGTTCACCGTCGACCTCGCTGTGCAACAGCGAACTGATCAGGTCGTCGCCCGGATCGAGACGACGCTCCTCCAACTTCGCGACCAGGTAGGCGGTGAGGGCGTCTGTGGCAGCACCGCTGCGCTTCTCGTCGTGCGCAAATTCCAACACGTCCTGGACCCAACCGGTAAACGTGTCGGACATCTCTTCGGGAACGCCGAGCAGCAGGGCGATGACACGCACCGGGATCTGGCGGGCGTAGTCGCCAGCCGCGTCGGCCGTGCCGTTCTCGATGAAACCATCGATCAGCCGGTGGCACAGGTCTTTGGTGTACGGCTCGTACTGGGCGACGCGGCTGTGCGAGAACCACGGCAGCAGCAGCCGTCGGGTCCAGGTGTGCACCGGCTGGTCCTGGTCGATCGGTGGCACCGGGATCTCGATCGGCCGCGGCGGCCGTTCCTCGGCGGTGAAGCTCAGGACCCCGACATCGATCGAGGAGAAGTGGGTGTGATCCTGCGCGAATCGTTGGACGTCGGCATACGTCGTGGGGAGCCATGACCCGCCCCAGCGGTCGGAGTGGGCGATCGGGCACTGCTCACGCAGGTCGTCCCAGATCTGGTACGGGTCAGCGACGTAGTCGGGATCCAAGATGTCGTAGTCGGTCGTCCAGTCCGTCACCGGTGGCTGGCCGGTCCCGTGCCGGGCCGCCTGTCCGGTCACGTGGTCCTGATCGGTGCTCATCGACGTTCCCCTCCGTCTCGTAGGTGCTACGAGTATGGAGCATGGCGGGTCAACGGGACGGATCGCACCGTGGGCGCGACGTCAGGGTGTCACGACGTCAGGGTGTCACCTCGATGCTGACGTCGTCGCCGTCGAAGCTCAGATGTCCGACAACACGTCTGGCGTCGTCGAATGGATCCTCGTACGACCATGCGACATCAGCCGGTCCGTCGACCAGCGACCAGTAGGCCGAGTCGCCCTTGTAGGGACAGTGGCTGGTCGTGGCGGACTGTTCCAACAGGTCGATCTGTACGTCTTGGCGTGGGAGATACCAGCGGTTGGGGAGTGCCGTCTCCGACAGCACCTTGGCCTCGGACGATTCGGCAACCACGACGTCGCCCACGATGACTCGCACCTTGCGCTTCGAGGGACGGACATCGACGCGGTGGTACGGGTCTCGCAGATGGCCGAACACCTCTTCGTCTTCGTCGAACCAGTGAGCGAGTCGGTCCCAGTAGAACGCGTACTTGCCTGTCAGCCATGACCCTCCGGAAAGCGGCGCTTCGTATGACCACACGGCGTTCTCGGCCGTACGACCCCCGGCGGTGATCGACCAGTAGGAGGCATCACCCTTGAACGGGCAGTGGGTCGAGTGCTCGGTGCGCTCCAGGAGGCTGGTGACGAGATCGGATTCGGGCACGTACAACATCGGCAGCATGTTGCTCTCGTGCAACAGCACGCCGCTGGCGGTGTCGAAGACGGTCGCCCCGCCGAACTCGGCCCGGACCCGGCGCGGGAACGGCGTCGCCAGCAGCCGGTGTCTCGGACCGTCGATGGTGTAATTGGTGTCGCTCGGCGGCGACGTCGACAGCGGTCCGGGAGGCATCGTGAGCGACATCGCGAAGGCCTACCCACCACCGATCGAACCAATCGACTCGTGAACCACTCGTGCCATGGCGGGCGTCGTGGTTTGTGCGAACGTACGACCGGCTACAGCGCACCCATGACTGAGCAACGCTCGCCGCGACGGACCGTGCGGGTGGCAATCCATCGAATCGGCGGCCGCGAGCTTTCGGAGTGTGACAGCCGTCGCGTCGACGAGGTGATCGTGGAGGAGCCACTGTCGATCCGTCTCGACGGCAACGTGGTCACCACGACGATGCGCACGCCGGGGAACGACTTCGAGCTGGCGGCCGGCTTCTGTTTCACCGACGGGCTGCTCGCCGGCACGCGGATCGACGCAGTGCGTTACCTCGTCGACGACAACGCCACCGAACGGTTCAACCTCGTCGATGTCGACACCGGTGGACGCGCGCCGACTCCGACGCCGCGTCTGGGCACTGTCTCGTCGAGTTGCGGTTGGTGCGGGAGCGACCAGCTCGACGATCTCTGCCTACGCCTCGCGCCAGTCGACGCGTACGAGCCGATGGCTCCGAGCGTGCTCGCCGCTGTCGCCGACACCGTCCGGTCGCGACAGGAACTGTTCGCCGCGACCGGGTCGGTGCATGGCGCGGCGGTGTTCGACCGCACCGGCGAGATCCATCTCGTGCGCGAAGACGTCGGTCGCCACAACGCCGTCGACAAGGTCGTCGGCCGTCTGGTGCTCGATCGCGCCCAGCCGTCGAGCGACCTCGGGTTGTTCGTCAGCGGTCGGGCGAGCATCGAGATGGTGCAGAAGGCGTGGGCGGCAGGCTTCGGCACCGTGCTCGCCGTCAGTGCCCCCACATCGTTGGCGGTCGATGGTGCCCGTCGCGCCGGGATGACGTTGGCCGGCTTCTTCCGCAACGGACGGATGAACATCTATTCGTCGAACCGGTGCGGAGACGTTTGACCGCATGGTGCTCGGGTACCACGAGCCGAGCGTCGCGACTGTCGGCCGGCGACCTGGATGAGAGGAGACTCGACGTGCCAGCACGATGGCCGGTGTTCCGGCAACTCCGTGGCCCCGACCCGACCGCCCGAAGCGACGCCGCGCGATCGTCGTGGTCGGACACGCTGCGGGCCCGTATCGATGACGCCGACCGTGTCGTGCAGTCGATCTGTCCGTACTGTGCGGTGGGCTGTGGCCAGCGCGTCTACGTGAAGGACGACCAGATCATCCAGATCGAGGGTGACCCCGACTCGCCGATCTCGCGAGGGCACCTCTGCCCGAAGGGAGCAGCCACCAAGGCGATGGTCCAGTCGCCGACCCGGCTCACCTCGGTTCGCTATCGGCCGCCCCACGGCACCGAATGGCAGGACCTCGACCTCGACACCGCCATGGAGATGATCGCCGATCGCGTCGTGTCCACCAGAGCTGCGGGTTGGCAGGACACCGACGACGGCGGACGCCCGCTGCGGCGCACGATGAGCATGGCGTCGCTCGGCGGGGCGACGCTGGACAACGAGGAGAACTACCTCTGGAAGAAACTGTTCACCTCGTGGGGGGCGGTGCAGATCGAGAATCAGGCCCGCATTTGACACTCGTCGACGGTCCCCGGTCTGGGGACCTCGTTCGGGCGGGGTGGAGCCACGTCGTTCCTGCAGGATCTGCAGCACAGCGACGTGATCACGATCATGGGATCGAACATGGCCGAGAACCACCCGGTCGGTTTCCAGTGGGTGATGGAAGCCAAGCGACGTGGTGCAACCGTGATCCACGTCGACCCGCGCTTCACCCGCACCAGCGCCGTGGCCGACGTCCATGTACCGATCCGCCCGGGCACCGACATCGCGTTCCTCGGTGGGCTGATCAACCGGGTGCTCGACACCGACAGCGACTTTCGCGAGTACGTGGTCGCCTACACGAACGCGTCGTCGATCATCAGTGACGACTACGTCGACGCCGAGGACCTCGGTGGGATGTTCTCGGGATGGACGCCGAGCACGAACAGTTACGACGACGCCTCGTGGGCCTATCGAGACCGCAACGTCGAGGCCTCGTCGGGCAACCGTGACGACGGGGGCGCAGCAACCGGGGAACGCGCAGGTGCCCACGGTGGCCAGCACCACGAAGGCCAGCACGACGAAGGCCAGCACGACACCGATGATCCGACGTTGCAGCATCCGAACTGCGTGTTCCAGATCCTGCGGCGGCACTTCGCTCGCTACACCCCCGAGATGGTGGCCGCCACCTGCGGTATCCCGCGCGAACTGTTCGACCGGGTCGCGGACGCGATCATCGAGAACTCCGGCCGGGAACGAACCGGTTCGTTCTGTTACGCGGTGGCGTGGACCCATCATTCGGTCGGCGTACAGAACATCCGTACGGCCGCGATCCTGCAGACGCTGCTCGGCAACATCGGCCGTCCTGGTGGCGGCATCATGGCGCTGCGTGGCCATGCCAGCATCCAGGGTTCCACCGACATCCCGACGCTGTACGACTTGTTGCCCGGCTACATCCCGATGCCCCATGCCGACCACGGCGACACCCTCGAGGAGTTCCTCGACTCCGCCGCCGCCGACACCGGCCACCGAGGAGCGATGGCGTCGTACACGGTCAGCCTGCTCAAGGCCTGGTTCGGCGACGCGGCGACCGAGGACAACGACTACGCGTACGGCCACCTTCCTCGCATCACCGGCGACCATTCGACCTATCAGAGCATCCTCGGCATGCTCGACGGCACGGTCGACGGCTTCTTCGTGCTCGGCGAGAACCCGGCCGTCGGCTCCGCCAACGCCGGGATGCACCGCCGCGCGATGGCCGAGCTCGCCTGGTTGGTGGTGCGCGACTTCCAAGAGATCGAGACGGCAGCCTTCTGGTACGACTCGCCGGAGATCGAAACCGGCGAATTACGCACCGAGGACATCGCGACCGAAGTCTTCCTCCTCCCCGCAGCGGCGCACACCGAGAAGAGCGGGTCGTTCACTCAGACCCAGCGCCTCTTGCAATGGCATGACAAAGCGGTCGAGCCGCAGGGCGACTGCCGGTCCGACCTGTGGTTCTTCCACCGGCTCGGTCAACTGGTGCGTCACCGATTGGCTCGCTCGACCGACCCACGCGACCATCCGGTGCTCGACCTCACGTGGGACTATCCGACCGAAGGCCCCTACGACGACCCCGACTCGGAGGCGGTACTCGCCGAGATCAACGGGTGGGGTCCCGACGGATCGCCTCTGTCCGCGTACACCGACCTGCGCGCCGACGGCTCGACGGCGTGCGGATGCTGGATCTACTGCGGTTGTCGGGCCGACGGCGTCAACCAACCGCGCCGCAGACGACCCGGGAACGAGCAGAGTTGGGTGGCGCCCGAGTGGGGATGGGCGTGGCCGGCGAACCGACGGATCCTGTACAACCGGGCCTCGGCGGACCCGAACGGTGTGCCGTGGTCGGAGCGTAAGAAGTACGTCTGGTGGGACGACGACCAACAGCAGTGGGTGGGCGAGGATGTCGCCGACTTCCAGGTGGACAAGCGGCCCGACTACGAACCGCCGGACGGCGCCGAAGGAGTGGAGGCGCTCGCCGGGACCGACGCGTTCATCATGCAATCCGACGGCAGGGCATGGCTGTTCGTGCCGTCGGGTCTCAAGGACGGACCCCTACCGACGCACTACGAACCGCAGGAGTCGCCGATCGCCAACCCGTTGTACGAACAGCAGGACAACCCGGCGATGCAGCGGATCGATCGACCCGAGAACCCGATCGCGCCATCGCCAGGCGAGCCAGGGCACGACCGGTACCCGTTCGTGCTCACCACCTATCGCGTCACCGAGCACCACACAGCCGGTGCGATGAGCCGCAACGTCGACCGCCTCAACGAGCTGCAACCCGAGATGTTCTGCGAGGTGAGCCCGGAACTGGCAGCACTCCAGGGTCTGCGGCATCTCGACTTCGCGACGATCGTGAGCCCACGGGCAGCGATCGAGGCGCGCGTGATCGTGACCGACCGCATCGCGCCGCTGCGGCTGGGCGACCAGGTCGTGCACCAGGTCGGCGTTCCGTATCACTGGGGCTCGAAGGGTCAGGTGACCGGTGACTCGGCCAACGACCTGCTCGGCCTCGGACTCGACCCCAACGTCCACATCCAGGACACCAAGTCGCAGGTGTGCACCATCGTTCCTGGTCGCCGTCCCACTGGCGCAGCGCGGCGCCGTCTCGTCGAGGAGTACCGGCCATGACCGTTGTCGACCACCAGGATCTGTCCGTCGATGCTTCCGCCCCGGAACGTGTCGGGTTCTTCACCGACACCACCGTGTGCATCGGCTGCAAGGCGTGCGAGGTGGCATGCAAGGAATGGAACGAGTTGCCGAGCGAGGTGCGCGGACTCACCGGCCACTCCTACGACAACACCGTCGCCCTCGATGCCACCCACTGGCGCCACGTCGCCTTCGTGGAACAGCCGGCGGACGTCGCCGTGCCCGACGCGCTCGCCGATCAACTGCGCGCGCAGGCGTCGTCGATGGTGTGGCTGATGAGTTCCGACGTCTGCAAGCACTGCACCGAGGCCGCATGTCTCGACGTGTGCCCCACCGGCTCGCTGGTTCGCACCGAGTTCGACACCGTCGTGGTCCAGCCCGACATCTGCAACGGCTGCGGCTACTGCGTGCCGGCCTGCCCGTTCGGGGTGATCGGCCGCGACGATCACAGCGGCCAGGCCGCCAAGTGCACCCTGTGCTACGACCGGCTCCGCAGCGACCGAACACCGGCGTGTGCGCAGGCGTGCCCGACCGACTCGATCCAATTCGGCCCGCTGAAGGAACTGCGCGAGCGCGCCAGCCAGCGACTCGACGAACTGCGCGGCGCCGGCGACCACCGCGCCCGACTGTACGGCCACGACGAGGACGACGGTGTCGGCGGCATGGGAGCGATGTTCCTGCTGCGTGACGATCCCGAGGTGTATGGCCTCCCTCCCGCACCACGGACCACGACCCGCGACCTTGCCAGCATGTGGAAGTCGGCGTTCACTGCGGCAACCGCACTTGGCGTGTCCATTGGCGCCGTCGTGTCTGTTGCCTCGCTGTTCACACGTGCTGGTCGGTCCGGGAAGCGGCCGTGACGGTCGCGACGTCCACCGGTTCGTCGTCGACGGCGGGTTACTACGGACAGCCGATCGTTGCGCCACACGTGTGGGAGGACACGATCGGCTGGTACTTCTTCACCGGGGGCTTGGCAGGCGCTTCCGCGGTGCTGGCATCGGCCGCCGACATCGCCGGCAAGCAGCGCCTCGCCACCCATGCCCGGCGGGCTGCGATGATCGGGCTCGTCCCCAGTCCGCTGCTGCTGATCGCCGACCTCGGACGACCCGAGCGCTTCGCGAACATGCTCCGCGTCGTCAAACCGACCTCGCCGATGAACATCGGCTCGTGGCTGCTCGCCGTGTTCGCACCGGCTGCGGGGGGAGCCTGGATTCTCGGTGAGCTCGGTCGCTTGCCAACGTCGACTCGGATGCTCGGACTCGTTGGCGCTGTCACGGGAGCGGTCGTCACGACCTACACGGCGGTGCTGGTCACGAACACGGCCACACCCGCTTGGCACGAGGCGAAGGGAGAACTGCCGTACGTCTTCGCTGCCAGTGCTGCGGGGAGCGCTGGTGCCACCGTCACGGTCCTCTCCGCGATGTCAGGCCGCCCTGACCCGATCGCGGTGGCGGTCGGCGCCGGCGGGGCGGTTGCCGAAGCGATCGCTTCGACGGTGATGCAGCGGCGGCTCGGTGATCTGTCCACCTACCACTCCGACGCGCCCACGCGACGACTCGATCGGCTCGCCAAGTTGCTCTCGATCGGCGGCGCCGTTGGCCTGGTCGCTGCTCGCCAGAGCAGACTTCGGACGTCGATTGCCGCCGCAGCGGTGCTGACAGGGTCGGTCTGTGTCCGGCTCGCCGTGCTCCGCGCGGGAACGGCATCGGCGAGTGACCCGGCATCCGTTCTCCGTCAGCAGCAGCGCCCATGACCGGCCGGAGCCCCGCGCATGTTTCGGCACCCGCGGAGCGGGGAATGACGCCGCGATGACAGCCGAGCCGGTGACCGTCGACGCGCGGTCAGGCCGGCCTGAGCGCTCCACCGGTCAGTTCGGCGTGATCGTGTTCCTGGCGTCCGACGTGATGCTGTTCGCACCGTTCTTCGCGGCGTACTTCCTCCTCCGGTCGACCAACCAGCCGTGGCCCCCGGACGGGGTGGAACTCGACGTGCTCCGTGCTGCGCTGGCCACCATCGTGCTGGTCGCGTCGTCGTTCACGCTCGTCGTGGCCGATCATGCGCATCGACGCGATGACCGAGCAGGCATGCAGCGCTGGCTCCTTGTAACGATCGCTCTCGGTGGGCTGTTCATCGCCAACCAGTTCGCCGAGTACGCAACGCTGTCGTTCTCGGCGAGCGACCATCCCTACGGATCGATCTACTGGGGCATCACCGGACTCCATACGGCCCACGTCCTGGGAGGTCTCGCCGCAATGGCGCTGTTGTACGTACGCGCCTCGCGCTCGCCGTCGCTCGACGAGATCAGTCCCTGGGCAGATGGCATCTCGCTGTTCTGGCACCTCGTCGATGTCGTATGGCTCGGCGTGTTCACCACGATCTGGATCATCCGATGAGACGCGAGCGGCGTGCCGAGCGAAGGGTGCTCGCATCGCTGCCGGCGGCGCTGGTGGGAGCGTGCGCCGTCGCAGCGCTCGTGTTCGCCGTCGGTGAAGCTGATACGGGTCGGGCGGCACCGCCGGAACCGGAACCCGACCTCGAACTCGGCGCCGAGCTGTATTCGACGCAGTGTGCGAACTGTCATGGTGTCGACTACGACGGGGTCGAGGGGCGCGGGCCTTCGTTGCTGGTCGAAGGTACGGCGTCGGCCGACTTCGTGTTACGGACCGGCCGAATGCCGTTGGCGTCACCGACGATGCAGGCTCAACGGAGCCGGGTCCGCTACTCCGAAGAGGAGATCCGCTCCCTCGTGGCCTATGTCGGGCTGATCGGTGACGGACCCGACATCCCAGAGGTCGACGTCTCGCTCGGCGACGTCGCCGAGGGCGGCGAGCTGTACCGCTTGAACTGTGCGGCGTGCCACGTTGCCTCGCTCGCGGGGGCGCCGATCGGTGGCGGGCGCCAAGCACCGAGCCTTGCAGAGTCGACGCCGACGCAGGTCGGCGAGGCGATCGTCGTCGGTCCGGGCGCCATGCCCGTGTTCGGTGCGCTCGAGCTGTCCGACGTCAACAGCATCGCGGCGTACGTCGAGGTGCTCAACGAGCAGAACACCACGGGCACCTCGAGCTTCGGCGGTGCCGGTCCGGTCGCCGAAGGGCTCGCAGCGTGGCTGCTGGCGTTGGTGCCCCTGGTGGCGCTCACCCGTTGGATCGGCAGCCCGAAGGGTGGGCGAGACGTCGACGAGACAACAGATCAGATCGACAACCAGGTGGCGGGCGAGCGATGACACCGGAGAACAATCGTCGCGCCGAACGCGCTTCGATCGTGGCGTTCGTGGTCGCCATCGTTGGTGGATTGCTCGCCGCCTACGGCTACTGGTCGGACCACACCGAGGTGTGGTTGGGCGTCGGGTTGGCGCTCGCGCTCGGGGGCATCGGGTTCGGGCTGGTGTCGTGGGCGAAGTACCTCGACCTCGACGAACACGTCGTGCAGCAGCGTGAACGGTTGACGACGACGCCCGACGAGCGCGAGCAGTTCGACGAACAGGTGGCCGATACTCAGCACACGCTCGGACGCAGACCATTGCTCGCCACGTTGTTCGCTGGCTCTGTCGCCAGCCTGGCTGTTGGATTCATCGGCCCGATCGGTTCGCTCGGACCGAGGCCCCGTGGCGAGCGCGGGCGCACGTCGTGGGCGGCCGGCAAGCGCCTCGTGACCTCGGACGGTCTGCCGATCGCTGCCGAGTCGACCGCGTTCGACCAACTCGCCACCGTGTTCCCCGCTGGGGCGATCGGCGCCGACGATTCCCAGGTCGTGCTGTTGCGACTCCGGCCTGATGTTCTCACTGAACGAACGATCGAGGGTGGAACGGTTGCCGGCTGGGTCGCCTATTCGAAGATCTGCACGCACGCAGGTTGTTCGGTCGGGCTGTTCGGGGTGGATTCGCGGGCGCCGCAGGAGATCCGCGAGCTGGTGTGCCCGTGCCACCAGTCGGTGTTCGACCCAGCCGACGCCGCCCAGCCGGTGGGCGGGCCGGCGACGAGATCACTGCCGCAGCTGCCGATCGGCGTCGACGCCGAGGGGTACCTCATCGCGCTCGGCATCTTCGACCGTCCGGTCGGTCCGGTCACGTGGGACGAGGCATGAGTACACGCGGGCTGGTCGAGCGGTACGTCGATTCGGTGACATCGCGAACGGGCACCGGGTCGTGGCTCCCCAAGACGCTGCGCAAGGTGTTCCCGAACCACTTCTCGTTCCTGTGTGGCGAGCTTGCGCTGTACAGCTTCGTCGTGCTGTTGCTGACCGGCACCTACCTGACGTTCTTCTTCCAGGGATCGCAGCAGGAACTGATCTACACCGGCTCGTACGAACCGCTGCAGGGCCAGCAGGTGTCGGCGGCGTTCAACTCGGTGATGCGGATCTCGTTCGAGACCAAGGGTGGGCTTCTCATCCGCCAGATGCACCACTGGGCTGCGCTGATCTTCGTCGGTGCCATCGCCTTGCACATGGCGCGCATCTACTTCACCGGTGCGTTCCGCAAGCCTCGCGATCTCAACTGGTACTTCGGGCTGGTGCTCTTGATCCTCGCTCTCGCCGCCGGCTTCACCGGCTACTCGTTGCCCGACGACCTGCTGTCGGGGACCGGGCTGCGCATCACGAACGCGATCATCCTGTCGCTGCCGTTCGTCGGCGAACGCCTCGCCTACTTGGTGTTCGGTGGCGAGTGGCCCGGGACCGACATCATCGGGCGGCTGTACCCGGTGCACATCCTGCTGATCCCCGGGTTGATCATCGCGTTGCTGTCGGCTCACCTCGCTCTCGTGTGGCACCAGAAGCACACCCAGTTCCGGGGTCCTGGGCGCACCGAGAGCAACGTGGTCGGCGAGCGGGTGTGGCCGGCGTTCGCGATGAAGTCGATCGGGTTGTTCTTCATGGTCGCCGGCGTCATCGCTGCGATGGGGGCGCTGTTCGACATCAACGCCATCTGGCTCTACGGCCCCTATGACGCTGCGGCGGCGACGTCGTACGCACAACCCGACTGGTACATCGGATTTCTCGAAGGGTCGCTGCGTCTGTTCCCACCATGGGAGATCCGTATCGGCGACTACATGATCAACAACTTGGTGTTCTCCGGTGTGATCGTGCCCAGCATCATCTTCGGAGGGCTGTTCGCCGTCCCCTGGCTCGAACGTCGCCTCAGCGGCGACGACGACGACCACCATCTGCTCGACCGACCTCGCGACACCGCGAATCGCACGGCGATCGGCGTCGCGTCGATCACGGCGGTGAGCGTGCTGTTCCTCGGTGGTGCACAGGACGTGATCGCCGGAACCCTGAACGTCGGCGTGGGGCGAATGAACGCGCTGCTGCAGATCCTGTTCCTCATTGCCCCGCCGATCGCGCTCGTGATCGCCCGCCGATCGTGCCTCGCGTTGCAGGAACGTCCGGCCCCGGACCGCACCGAGCGCCGCGTGCCGGTGGAACGCACGGCTGTCGGCGGGTACGCGGAGCCGGAGGACGATGATGACTGGATGGACTCGGGTGGCGCCGCTCCCGGTCACTTCGACGACATCACCGAACCCGAGCACGTGCGCGGGGTGGGGCGATGACTGGCGCAACGTCGAATGCCCTGTCCGCGGCCCTCGACCCGCCGATCACCGACCAGGCCGAATCGGTCGACGACGTCTGGGCGCTGTTCCTCTGGATCGGGTTCGGCGTGCTCGCTCTGGTCGTCGGGCTCGTGCTGTGGGTGATGATCCGCTACCGTCGCACCGACGGCCGGCTACCACGCCAGAAGCACTACAACATCCCGATGGAGATCACTTACACGGTGATCCCCTTCCTGGTCGTGTGCGCCCTGTTCGCCGTGACCGTTGCCACCGTCCGAGCGATCGACGACACCGACGCCGACCCCGATCTCGTCGTGCACGTGGTGGCCTACCAGTGGTCGTGGCAGTTCGAATACCCGGATGCCGGTGTGACGATCATCGACGACAGCGATGACGAGGATCCTGAACTCGTGCTCCCGGCGTCGTCGACGGTGCGTTTCGATCTCGAGGCGATCGACGTCATCCATTCGTTCTGGCTCACCCCCTTCCGCTTCAAGCGCGACATGATCCCGGGCAGCCCGAGCAGCTTCAGCGTCGACATCGGCGACACCGTCGGCGAGTTCCCCAATGCCGGGGTGTGCGCCGAGTTCTGTGGCCTCGATCACACCAAGATGCGCTTTCGGTTGAGGGTGGTACCGCCAGCGGAGTTCGAGGACTGGCTGGCCGAGCAACGAGTCGCAGGTGGAGTCGTGGGCGCACTGGTGGATGGTGCAGCGCCATGACCGCCATCGATCCGGAACGTCGCCTCGGCGATCGAGACGCCGACCGCCTCGTGTCGGTCGACGAGTTCGTCGACGAGAGCCATCGCGGCCGTCTGCCCCGTTCGGTGACCGGTTGGTTGACGACCACCGACCACAAGGCGTTGGGGATCGCGTACATCGTCACGTCGATGGTGTTCCTCGCCATCGGCGGGCTCCTCGCCGGGATCATCCGGGCCGAGTTGGCTCAACCCGGCATCCAGGTCGTCAGCGAACAGACCTACAACGGAGTGTTCACCATCCACGGAAGCGTGATGGTGTATCTGTTCGCCGTGCCGTTCGGGTTCGGGCTCGCCAACTACCTCGTGCCATTGCAGATCGGCGCCCCCGATCTTGCGTTCCCGCGGCTCAACGCGTTCTCGTACTGGCTGTACGTGATCGGGGGCGCGGTGATGATCCTCGGGTTCCTCAGTGACGGGGGAGCGGCCGCGTTCGGGTGGTTCGCCTACCCACCGCTGTCGGGAATGTCGGGGTCACCGGGGCTCGGTGCCGACCTGTGGATCGTCTCGATCATCCTCACCGGCACCTCCGGCACGCTGACAGCCGTCAACGTGATCACCACGGTCACGATGATGCGCACACCGGGCATGACGTTGTTCCGCATGCCGATCCTCACGTGGAACCTGTTCATCACGGCATTCATGGTGCTGCTGGCGTTCCCGGTGCTGTCGGGCGCGCTGGTGATGTTGGAGGCCGACCGCCAGTTCGGCACCAACTTCTTCGAACCGGTGCGGGGTGGGTCGCCGATCCTGTGGCAACACCTCTTCTGGTTCTTCGGGCATCCCGAGGTGTACATCGTCGCGTTGCCGTTCTTCGGGGTCGTCAGCGAGATCCTCCCGGTGTTCTCCCGACGACCGATCTTCGGGTACAAGGGTCTCGTCCTCGCCACGCTCGCGATCGGAGCGCTGTCGACGTCGGTCTGGGCGCACCACATGTTCGTCACCGGCTCCGTGGTCCTGCCGTTCTTCGCACTCACGTCGTTCCTGATCGCCGTGCCGACCGGCGTGAAGGTGTTCAACTGGATCGGCACGATGTGGGAGGGCTCGCTCAGTTTCGAAGCGCCGATGAAGTTCGCGCTCGGGTTTCTCGTCACCTTCGTCGGCGGCGGGATCACCGGGGTGATGCTGGCCTCGCCGACACTCGACTTCCACCTTTCCGACTCGTACTTCGTCGTCGGACACTTCCACTACGTGATGGGCGGCACCGTCATCTTTGCAATGTTCGCCGCCATCTACTTCTGGTGGCCGAAGGTGACAGGCCGGATGCTGTCGGAACGGCTCGCCACGGTGCATTTCTGGTTGCTGATGGTGGGCTTCAACATGACGTTCTTCGGGATGCACATCCTCGGCCGCCAGGGGATGCCCCGTCGCGTTGCCGACTACGAACCGATCGGGTCGTTCGAGTTCTGGAACATGGTGTCGTCGGTCGGTTTCGTCGTGCTGACGGCGTCGATGGTGCCGTTCCTGATCGCCCTCGTGAAGGGGTTACGCGGGCCCCGCACGGTCGGCGCCGACCCCTGGCACGCGAACTCGCTCGAATGGGCGGCCACGTCGCCGCCGCCGGAACACAATTTCACCTGGCTGCCACCGATCCGCTCCGAGCGGCCGGTGTTCGACCTTCGTTGGATCAACTACGAGAAGATCGGGGCATCGGGTTCCGCCGATGCCTGGGAGGCTCGCCAGCACCACGACGACCACTGGCTGCCATTGCACCAGTGGTCGCGTGACCCCGACGAGGAACCGACCGCCGAACAGCGCCCGGTGATCCCCGACCACGACGGACGACCGACCGACGAGAGCGGCGAGAGCCGATGAGACTCGAAACGCTGCTCTGGAGTGGAGTGACGGTGTACTTCGGTGTGATCGGGGTGATCTACCTCTTCGTCAGCGACGACCCGGTCGGCGTGAGCGTCCTGCTCTCGGCCACCGGCCTCGGTGGGCTCGTCGCCGGATGGTCATGGGATTGGGGTCGCCGGCACGGTGAACGCATCGAGGATCAGGCCGAGGCCGACGCCAGCGACGCCACCGGCATCGTCGGGGTGTACCCGACCGAGAGCCTGCGTCCCGTCGCGCTGGCTGTCGGCTCGACGGCGCTGCTGCTCGGGATTCCACTCGGGTCGTGGCTCAGCATGATCGGACTCGCCATCATTGCCTCGCAGGTGATGCTGCTCGTGCGCGACCTGGACACGTGATGCTCGCCCACACGAACCCGGTTGCCCACGGGCTGTTCGTACTCGGTTGTTGTGTTGCTCTGGCGTTCTACGGGATCGCCTGGCTGACGTCGCCACGGCGATCGCCGCTGCGGTTGTGGTGTTGGACGGGTGGGCTGGTCACGCTCGCGGTGTCGACGGCACCCGCGGTGGAGAGTTGGGCAGCGTCGTCGTTCACGGGGCACATGGTGCAACACCTGCTGATGATCGTCGTCGCGGCACCGCTGCTCGTGCTCGCGAGACCGATATCGACGATTGCGTCGAAGTGGTCTTCGTCATGGTTGCGCGGGCAGACACATCGGCGTGCGGCGTCATGGTGGCGTGGGGCAGGTCCGCTGATTGCTCCGGCGTCGTTTCTCCTCACGCTGTACGTGACACACCTCACGGGCATCTACGACGCGGCGCTCGGCAACCAAGCGGTCCACGATCTCGAACACCTGGCCTATGTCGGATCGGCGTGCGCGCTGTGGGGGGTGGTCACCGCACGTGGTCGAGCACGTTCACCCGGGCGGGTCGGAGCCGTGTTCGGCGTGATCGGCGGGAGTGCGCTGCTCGGGGTGGTGCTGCTGTCGGCGACCACCCCGCTGGTGCCGACCTACGCCGCCGAGTTGGGTGTCGAGGCCGCACTCGACGACCAGCGCTCCGCTGCGTCGTTGATGTGGGTCGGTGGGATGGCGATCACGCTGCCGCTGTTGATCGTGTCGGTGTGGCGGTGGGCCGCAGCAGAGGAGCGGATTGCCGAGCGCACCGAAGCCGCGCAGTTCGGTCAGGCGTTGCTGGAACCAGCGAAGCGGAAGTAGCCGCACAACGAACCGGCCACGAGGACGATCGCGGCGATCAGGGTCACCACAGCATGCCCTCCGTTCGGAGGGTTGGATCAGCGCTCCATGGGTAACTGTCCGGGCGTGCTGCGTGCCCAATCGTCTCGTGCCCAATCGTCTCGTGTCCTGCGCCTCTTTGGCGTGGGAGGCAGCGCGGTTGTCGCAGCCGTCGGTGGGACACTCGTCAGCCAGACGTTGTGGTGCGCTCGACGGCCGTTGCCGACTCAGCGTCCACCCGCCGCCCGCATCGAGATCTACGGCAGTGGCGTCGCCGGGCGTCAGGTGCGGGTCGTGGCGCTCGGAGACAGCACGCTCACCGGCCCGGGATTGTCGTGCCCCGACGACGTCTGGTTGCCACTTGCGCTGCGTGATCTCGGAGGCGAACTTCGCTTCGAGTACGTGTCGCTGGCCGTAGGCGGCTCACGCGCCGCCGACGTCTTGACGCGGGTGCCGGATGCGTTGCGCCTCGATCCTGACATCGTGGTGGTCGCCGTCGGCGCGAACGACGCGCTCCACGCCGTGCCGTTGCGTCAGACGCGTGAACGACTCGACAGCACGATCTCCCGGCTGCTTCGCAGCGTCGACGTCGTTGCGGTGGCCAACGTCGGCGACCTCGGGAACGTGGCCCGGGTGCCGTCGCCATTGTCGTCGGCAATCCGGCTCAGAGGCCGTCGAACGACGCGGATGATCGAGCGGGTGGTCGAAGGCCACGACGGCGCGGTGCTCCTCGACGTGACCTCTGCCAACTCGGCTTTCCGTGACCGCGATGTCTTCACCCCTGATCTCTTCCATCCCGGGATCGAAGGTCACAGAGCGTGGGCCCGCGCAGTCACGCCGGGATTGAGGACGGCGCTCGAACGACTCGCAGGCGCGCCGCACCGGTCATCGCCGCCGACCGTGGCGGCACGACGAGTCGAAGCGGAACTACCCGACGCTGCGGTGGCAGGTCGATTTCCCGGCGCCGTCTGTGTGTTCGCATCATGAGTGCTCGAGTCGCTGTCGTGACGGGAGCGTCAGGAGGTCTCGGACGGGCGCTGGTCCGCGAGCTCGCGGAGCGCGGGTACGACGTCGGCCTCATCGCTCGCGGTCGCGCCGGGCTCGAGGCCGCCGCGGAGGAAGTGCGGGCGTCGGGCGTCCGGGCGCTCGTCGTGCCCACCGATGTGGCGTCGTGGGAGCAGGTCGACGCCGCCGCCCAGCGGGTCGAGGACGAGCTCGGCCCGATCGAGGTGTGGATCAACAACGCGATGACCACCGTGTTCGCCACGATCGTCGACACCCGCCCCGAAGAACTGCATCGCGCGACCGAGGTCACCTACTTCGGGCAGGTGCACGGCACGATGGCCGCCCTGGAACGGATGCGTCCACGTGACGCCGGCACGATCATCTCCATCGGGTCGGCGCTCGCCTATCGGGGGATCCCGATGCAGAGCGCCTACTGCGGCTCGAAGTTCGCCGTGCGCGGGTTCATGGAGTCGCTGCGTTGCGAACTGATCGCCGAGAACAGCAACATCACGGTGTCGCAGGTGCACATGCCGGCGATGAACACCCCCCAGTTCGGCTGGTGCCGGAGCCGCACGGACACGCATCCGATGCCAGTGCCACCGATCTACCAGCCCGAACGCTGTGCCGAGGCTGTGATGCGGGTGCTCGAGGGTGGCCAACGCCAGAAGATCTACGGCGTGTGGAACTGGATGCTGGTGAAGCTGAACCAGGTGATGCCGGGCGTCGGCGACCACTACATGGGCCGTACCGGCATCGACAGCCAGCTCACCGACATCCCCATCGACCCCGACCGACCCGACGACCTGGAACATCCGGTCGACGACGATCGCGACTACGGAGCGCGCGGCATCTTCGACGATCAGGTCGGTGGGATGCTGACCTGGAACTTCGTCTCGACGCTCCCGACGACTGCTGCGAGCGCGGCGCGCGCCGGTGTTGCCCGGCTGTCGGAGATCGTCCGACAACGCAGCCCTCGCTGATCCGCTCGCAGTACGGACGTCGATCAGGCGAGTTCGTTGCCGTGGGGGTCGATGATGTGCCAGTGGCCGTGGTCGTCGCGGTACACCTGGAAGCCGGTTTCCTCGAGGTGTTGGTGGCCGGTGCAGAGTGGTTGGCCGTTTCGGGGGACGGTCGCACCGCCGCGTGCCGCGCCCCGAGGAACTCGATGCGCGCCAACAGCGCCGACGAATCCGACGCCCAGACGTCTCCCGACGGGACGGTTGCGGCGGCACCGGATTGATTCATGCCTGCATCACGACGAAGGGGTACTACGGAGTCGGCCGGTCGTCGATGCCGTCGTGCGATTCGAGGCTCATGTTGTTTCGTTCGTGATGGTGGACGGTCGGAAGATCGATTCGATCGGTTGGTCGAAGACGTCGGCGATCTTGAACGCCAGCGGCAGGCTGGGGTCGTGGCGGCCTGTCTCGATGGCGTTCACCGTTTGACGGGAGACATCGAGCCGGTCGGCGAGCTCGGCCTGACTCCACCGCTGTACTGCGCGTAGTTCGCGAAGGCGATTGTCCATCGAGATCAGGAGCGCAACCGCAGAGCGAGGGAAGCGACCCAGGCGAGGACACCACCGATGAAGGTGATCTGCAGCCATTGGGCAGTGGATCCGACATCCGCAGAGTCGAGCAGACCGCCGGTGAGTGCCGCGAGCATCGCAACTGCGAAACCGATCGCCAGTGCTTCCAGGTGAGCGGTGCGTTGGAACTCGTCCGAACGACGCAGCATCCGCCACTGCGCCCAGGCCAACCAGATTGCCGGAATCACTGGGAGTAACGCCACGGCGAGGTGCCAGCGGTTGGTGTCGGCACGAAGATCGAGCGAGGCGACGATGATCTCAGAGACGATCAATGCGATGACTGCCGGGGCGGCGTCTCGTAGGCCTGCTCGGTTCTGGCGTCGGTCGAACTCGCTGGTCAGGTTGCCGTGTGGCTGCATGCGGCCAATGTAAAGCAAACAAGACATAGTGTCAAGTGTACTTGTCAATGTTGGCGGACGCAGTCGATTCCCGTCGGCTCACACACCGATGCCGTTGCGGGTGTCGAGGATGCGTGTCGGATTCGTGATCGCCGTGAATCCTGAACCCACCGGGAAGTAGCCGGCGACATCGGCCAACACGTCGAGGGTCGCGTCGCTGAACACGCAGACCTTCCCACCGACACCTGGTCTCGCGATCACCAGATTCGGGACGGTCTGGCCCGCCACGAAGTTCAGATTCGACGCTTCCGGTCGCGTCTGACCGCACGGGTACACCGTGGCGAACCCTGCC
>JBBQEU010000032.1:0-29293 GCA_038321235.1 Acidimicrobiales bacterium
GGCGGATGCTCCATTACCTCGTATCTCATCGACCGTGACGAGGGCCTACAAGTCGCTGGCTGATCAACTCACCGAGCTCGTCGTGAGTCGTTTTCGGCAGGCACACGACACCGCGTCATCTATCCCGTGATGAACCCCGTCGCGAAGCTGACCACCACAAGTCCCGCGAGGAGGAGGACCACGCCGACGAGAGCGTTGCCGTTCGACAGAGCGGCCACCGGCAGGCGAGAACGGATGCGGGGGTCGAACGAGGCCAGCCCTGTCACAGCGAGCAGGACACCCACCGCCACGGCGAGCAACACCAATGCATCGGCAACGCGTGCTGCCGCGATCACGAGACCACCTGGGCGCGCCGCAGCCTGGACACGCGGATGATCGATCCGATCCACGCGAGGACGGCGGTGAGCGCCAGCATCGCGACCGCTCCGAAGAGGTCTTCGGGCATCGTGTCGCCCCATGCTCGGGGTTCGGCCAGAAGGTACTGGTAGGCGCGGATGCTCAGCGAGACGGCCATTCCGATCGCGATCGCTCGGCGGAGGGAGGGTTGGCTGAGGCCCGCAATCAGCGCGGCAACCCAGGCGATGACATCCATTGGTGCTCCTTTGTGTCGTTGTTCGGTCCTGCGAGCTTGCGCTGGGGGAGGACTCGCTGTCACGGGGCGGCGGTCCTTCCCGCCACGGGAAATTCGCCCGCTGCCGCGGCTCAGCGGTCCCGGCCGAGTCCGGCGTCGCGGGCCCGGATGATGACCTCGGCGCGGTCGGCGGCATGGAGCTTGAGGAAGATGTTCGACGCCGAGTTGCGAACGGTCTTGGTGGCGATCCCGAGGCGCTTGGCGATGGATGCGTTGTTCTCGCCGGCTGCGATCAGATCAACGATCTCCATCTCCCGGGCCGTCAGCTCGGGGAACGGCGACCCCCGCGAAGGCTGGCCGCCAGCGAAGTAGTTCCTCACCCGCTGGGCCACCCCAGGTCCGAAGATCGCGTCTCCACGGGCGACGGCTCGGATCGAGCGCAGCACATCATCCTGCTCGGCGTCTTTGAGTATGTAGCCACCGGCACCGGCCAGCATGGCTGCGAACACCGATTCGTCGTCATCGAACATGGTGAGGATCAGCACGTGTACGCCGGGAGCGCGCTCGGCGATCCGAGCGGTCGCATCGACGCCGCTCATTCCGCCGGGCATTCGGAGATCCATGACCACCGCATCGGGCAGATGTTCGACAGCGAGGTCCACTGCCTCCTCGCCCGACGCCGCCTCGGCGATGACCTCGAGATCAGGGGTCGACGACAGCAGCGCTCGCAGCCCGCGTCGGAAAACGGGGTGGTCGTCTGCGATGAGGACGGTGGTCCGCTCAGTCATGAGATCGGCAATCCTGCTGTCACACGGGTGCCGCCGCCAGGTGCGGGTTCGATCGCGCACCATCCTCCGAGCTCCTCGGCTCGTTGGCGCATGGAGGAAAGTCCCACACCCGGGACAACAGTCGCCGGGAGGCCGCGTCCGTCGTCGGTGACCTCGACACACAGCCCGTCCCCGACGCGCACGGCCACTGAGCAACGGCTCGCCCCAGCGTGACGAGCCGCGTTCGTGACGGCCTCCATCACGATGCGATACGCAGCGACTTCGACCGCAGCAGGCAACTCGGGCAGGGCCTCGGGCACGTCGACGATCGTCTCGAGACCGGCCGACTCGCCCAACCGCTTGGCGCCCTCGCGTACGGCCCCGCCCAGCCCGAGCTGCTCGACGGTCGGGGCGAGCCCGTCGACCAGGGATCGCACCTGTGTCACCGCGCTGCGCACCTGTTCCTGGAGCTCCGCGATCAGCGCCTCGGCAGCTGCGGGGTCACGCTGCACGGTGTTGCGCGCTGCGCCGAGACCGAACACGACTCCCGCGAGTTCGGGGCCGAGACCGTCGTGGAGGTCGGCGCGCAGGTGGCGTCGCTCCTCCTCTTGCGCAGTCACCAACTGCCGCCGGGACTCCTGGAGTTCGCTGTGGATCGTGTCGGCGTGCGTCACCAGCGCCACCGATCGACACAGGTCAGCAAGGAGCAGGCGGTCCCGGCCCGCCAGGGCTTCGCCGGACCGGGGCCACACGGCGAGCTGGCCCACGAGCTCGCGGCCATGCACCAGATCGAACACCTCCGCAGTCTCGTCCCGGCCCGGATCTCCCCACCCCGCCGCCGCGCGAGACGAGCCGTCGCGGAACACGCTGATCGTCACCGCCCGAAGCTTCAACGATCGACCGACCGTCTCGGCAGTCAGCGGGAGCAGCTCGCCGTGTTCCGCTGCGCTTTCGAGCTGATGTCCGAGTCGTGCCAGGGCGGTGTACGGGTCGGCTCGGTCGCCGTACATGACCCGGTCCGCAGCCCGCTGGAACTGCTCTCGCAGCGGACCCAGGATCACGGCGACCACGGCCGTGGCGATGATCGGCAGACCGAGCTCGCCCGACCGATCGAGCGCCCGTCCGAGGCCGACGACGATGCCGACGTACAGCGCTCCGACCACGACGGTGAGCGAGCCGTACACGAGCGCTCGGCTCACCAACACCTCGATGCCGAAGAGCTGGTGGCGCAGGACCGCCCAGCCGATGGCGACGGGGATCGCGGTCAGGCCCGCGACAGCGAAGTAGAACGACGCCTCGTGGAGCGGACCCGAGGCCACGGGGGTGGCGAGTATTCCGACGAACGCGATCGGAAGTGCACGGGCCAGGATCTTCAGCTGCTCCCGTTCGCGCCCGCGTGCTCGGCGGTACCGGCCAACGAGGCGAGCCACCGCCGCGAGTAGGACCAGAGCAGCTGTGATGGTTGCGAGGGTGTTCACGGCCCCGAGGACGCCGCCCGCCCCTCGAACGCCGAGGGGGTTGTCGACCGAACCTGCGATGGGTAGGCGACCAGGCATCAGGGCAGCAGAGCCGGCAGCTGCTGCACTGGCAACCGCGACCCCAACCGCAGCCACCCTCCACCGCGGCGACGACAGTTGGCCGGTCGGAAAGGTCAGAAGGACGAGCGCTCCCATCGCGACAGCGGGGAACGCGATCCACGTCGTGACCCAGCCGACCGCAACGGTCCCCGGGTACCGCTCACGACTCCCAAGCGAGGTCTGCACGTAATCAGTGCCGGCGATCGCGATCGAAGCCATGATGCACAACGCCCCCAGCAACCATCCGCACGGGTGTTCCGGCTGGCGGGCCGCGACCACAGCCCCGACACCCGCCGTCACGACGAGCCCACAAGCGATCGCAACGCCAGCAACCGGGTCGTCTTGTCGCACGACGAACATGACGGCCAGCAGCAACAGAGTCGTTGCTGCCATGAACGCCGCGAGCACGCTGGTCAACCGACTGGGCGCGACAAGGACATGCACACTCCCATCTTTGCCGTTCCGCAGTCCCGTCGTCACGGGACTGCGGTCCCGTCTCCGTTGACGAACTCTCCGACCGACAACTTCTCGACCGCCGCAATCCGGCACGACGCCCAGCTGCCAAACGTCCTCGCAGCTGCCGGAACTCCCTGATGAGGGATCGATGGATTCAGGCTGAGACGATGCGTCAGCCCGCCAAACCTGCGATCCAGTCGTCGACACCGGCGCAGTTCTCGGGAAGGCCAGAGTCAGGGTCGATTTCCGACGTGGGGAGGACGAAGTGTCCGGCACGTGCGAGAGCTTGGCCGGCCCGACCCGTGTGCACCGACGAGTGGTGGGCTCGCAACTCAACGGGCTTGAGGTCGATGCACTTCCTGTACGTCAAGTCGGCCTCATTGACGCCAAGCAACAGGACGTGCCCATGTTTCGGAGGCCCCTCCTCGGCGGCGACAGGACTCATGCCGGTCCCCATCAGGGCAACAGTCACCGACACTGCGGCGATCGCCTTACGCTTCATGACTTCCATTGGTGCTCCTTTGTGTCGTTGTTCGGTCCTGCCAGCTTGCGCTGGGGGAGGACCTGCTGTCACGGGGCGGCGGACCTTCCCGCTACGGGAAATTCGCCCGCTGCCGCGGCTCACCGGTCCCGGCCGAGTCCGGCGTCGCGGGCCCGGATGATGACATCGGCGCGGTCGGCGGCACGGAGCCTGAGGACGATGTTCGACAGGGATGGCGATCACTGGGCGTCTGTCCCGACTCGACAAGATCATCCAATCCCGAATCAACGCCGTGCTTGCACAACATGAACTCGAATCAGGGGAGTTCGAGTTTTGGCCACACTTCTTCGCAGCGGCGCACAGTACCCACTGACGCAAGGTCAACTCCTCGAGTGGATGATGATCACATCGGGCACCTCGACCAACCGAGTCGACCGGCTCGAAGCACGAGGACTCGTGCAGCGAACGAGGAGCCCCGAGGATGGCCAGCAGGTTCTCGTCACAGACACCCCAAAGGACTCAAGCAGGTCGACGCTGCGCTGATCGACCACGCCGCCTGTCGTCGTTCCCGGCGACGTGGCCGACCGAACCAATCGGTGTCGATCAACGAGATGCGTCCGCCGGGGCGCAGCACACGAGACATTGGCGGTGATCTGGGTGAGATTGGCGGGGTTGACCTGCTGGGTGCACCGTCGTCACGTTCAGTGCTCGTCGAGTCGTCGTTCAAGCCAGGCCCGGGCAATGACACCTTGGGCTGCTTGGAACTGGCGCACTGTCGGCAGCCCTGGCGGTGGTGGCAGCAGCGACATCCGGGTGAAGTACCCAGCGATGGACGCCAAGAAGACGTCGACCGCTCCAGCGTCGGCGGACTGGCCAATGGTGCTCGCCTGGAACACTTCTTCGGGCTCGGGCCCTCCGTCGAGGTGCAATGAGGGCAGCAGCCCGACCAGATCGATCCATCCGGCGCCGCGACATGCGCCGGGCCAGTCGACGACGACGTCGTCGGATTCGGCCGCACCGAGAATGATGTTGTCGGTGCGCAGATCGAGATGCACGACATGTTCGCCTTCGATCGCTGTCGAGTAGTCCGACTCGAGCTGGGCGAGATCGCCGAGGTGCGCCGACGTCCATGCATCGAGCCCGGCGATCGGCTCGTTGTTCAAACGTTGCCAGTGGCCCGAGAGATCCGGGTGAGCAACGGCCACCGGGAGCAATACGTCGACTGCAATGTCCTGCCGGAGTTCGGCGAGCCGCTCGGTCAATCGGAGAATGCGCGCGCAATCGACGGCAGTCACGGGTGCTGTTGGCATCGTGCCGTCGATCCAGGAGATGACGATCGCAACCCAGTCGCCGTCGTCGGCCACACCGATCAGGTTCGGCGAAGGGAACCCGGCGGGGAGCGCAGCGAGAACCTCGGCCTCTCTGCGATGCAGCACCGGACTCACCGCATTCAAGACGGTGCCGGCTGCCTTGACGAACACGATCTGTCCGTCGTCGAGATCGCAACGCGCGGCCGGTCCGGGCGAGAAGCCGCCGTCGATGTTGCGAGCTGCGACGACCCTCGCCCCGGCGATGTCTTCGACTTCGCTTCGGATGTGGACGGGAACATCACCCCACTCGCATCGAACACCGCTTCGTCCCATCCTTCTCATCACAGCACAGTCAGGTGACGGCAGCCCGACGAGTATCGGGTGAGTCAGCGTCAGGGTCGCCGACACAGCAATCTGGACCATGTGACCGATCGCGTGATGCCGACGATGTCGACACGCTCCGCGACTTCTGGATCGACGCCCTTGGCAACGAGAAGTTCGGCGAGTTCGAGCAGTATCGGTCGGCCGTTCCGGCAGGTGGAGCGCCGGGCCGAAGTCGATCCTTCAGCACGTGCCCGAGGGTCGCTCACCTGGCAAGGACCGTCTCCACATCGACACCGAGGTCGGCGACGACCTGTACGCCGAGTGTGAGCGACTGATCGCACTCGGAGCGACCAGTGTCAGCGACGAGATCGTGGATGCAGGGACTCGATGGATCGTCACGGCTGATCCGGAACACAACGAGTCCTGTCTGGTGCACCACTGACCGGCCTACAGCAGCACCCGATCCGCCCGCGCCGGGCCAGAGCCAGAGATCCATGGATTGCTGCTCCGGCATAGCCGGTGATCGGTGACGCTCTGGCCGGCCACGCCGCTCGGAAGTATGGGACGACCGCACAAGGGCCGCACTGCAGCGATGTCCGGAGCGATGCACCAGGGATTCTGGGCGGCAAAGTGTTCGGCGCGCTCGTGCCGGAACAGTTACGTGGTGCGCATGCGGTCGAGCCAGGTGGTCTCGAACCAGCGCACCCCGCTAAACGGACTCGTCGGATCAAACCCTTGAGTTTTGGGTGGTCCGTCCGCCAGGCGGCAGCGCTCCGAGGCTTCGGCGATCGCGTCGTCGATCTGTGCGATCCGTGACGTCGCACTTACTGCGCAACCGTCCCCTCGAGCGGTTCGGGTCAAACGCCAACATCGATCGGCGTGGCTCGTACTCGTGGGTTGGGGCGACGCGACGACGGGTAGGGCTGGGGCCGATGAAGTACAACGTCGCACGAGTCGTGCCCTGGGTCGGTGGCTACGCGCTGCTGGTGCTGACCCCGCTGATGCTGGCAATGATCGGGGCGTCGCCGGCGCCGCGCTCGTTCTTGGTCGAGTTCGGTGTAGGGCTCGGCTTCGTTGCGATTGCTCTCATCGGGCTGCAGTTCGTGATCACGGGCCGTTTCCGTTCGATCGCGCCGGTGTTCGGCGGTGACGTGGTCCTGCAGTTCCATCGTCAGATAGGAATCGTGGCGACCGTGTTGATCGTCGCTCATCCGCTGCTGTTGGTGATCGGTGATCCCGACTACCTCGAGTTTCTCGACCCGCGCGTCAACCTCCTGCGCGCACTGGCGCTGGCCGCCGTCGTGCCGGCCGCCGTGTTGCTGATGGTGACGAGCCTCTGGCGTGAACTCTTCAGGCTGAACTACGAGTGGTGGCGGGCGGGCCACGGCGTGCTGGCGCTGGCCGTCGTCTTCATCGGAATGGTGCACGGCATCCAGGTCGGCGCATACCTCGGCGAGTTCTGGAAGAAGGGAATCTGGGCCGGGGTGCTCTGTGGCCTGATGTATCTCGTCATCCATACCCGCGTCGTCAGGCCGGCCTTGATGAAGCGGCGGCCGTACCAGCTCGTCGAGGTCCGTCGTGAGGTCGCCGATGTCTTCACGCTCGTGCTCGAGCCGGTCGAGCACGTCGGGATGCGGTTCAGCGCTGGACAGTACGCATGGATGACGGTGGGTTCGTCGCCGTACTCGATGCAGCAACACCCGTTCTCGTTCGCGTCGAGCGCGCACAGCGGGGAGTTGACCTTCACGTCGAAGGCGGTCGGCGACTTCACGTCGTCATGGGACGCAATCGAACCTGGCGAGCGGGTCTACCTCGAGGGGCCGTTCGGGGCCTTCACGTTCGACCCGACGTCCGAGGGCGCCGTCTTCATCGTGGGCGGCATCGGTGTCACTCCCGCGATGAGCGTCTTGAGAACGATGCGCGACACCGACGACGAACGCCCGGTCGTGCTCGTGTACGGCAACACCGACCTCGACGCCGTCGTCTTTCGTGACGAACTCGACGAACTCGCCGGACAGCTCGATCTCGACATCGTCCACGTGCTCGAAGAACCACCCGGGAACTGGGACGGTGAATCCGGATTCGTGGACCGCGACCTGTTGCTGCGGGTGCTGCCCGCGGATTGCCGAACCTACGAGTTCTTCGTGTGTGGGCCCGAGCCGCTGATGGACGCCGCCGAGACTGCGCTACGCGACATTGGCGTGACCTGGCGTCAGATCTACACCGAACGTTTCCAGATCGTCTGACGGACAGGGCCGACATGCTGCACCACAACATACGTACCCTGGTCTTGCTGATGGGCCTCGCGTTCGTCGGCGTGGCGGCACTCGTGGCCGCCGTACGGGTCACGTGATCTCGCCGCCACACAATCCCCGTCTGAACCGTTCAAGAGACCTGGACCCGCTGGCCGTCCCATCTCCGCTTCAGGGCGTGCTTCCCGAAGGGCTCCGAGATCGCGAGCGAGTTCGAGCGTCTCGAAGGCGACGGTCTGCAACCGCATCAGAGCTGCAACTCCTGCGGTCTGATCTCGATCCGCTCGGACTCAGCGGCGCTGAAACGCCGCCAGTCGGAGAACGAGAGGGCATTTCGCCTGAAGATCCTTCATCGGGTGCTCGTGGCCGGTGGAGGAACTCCTTGGGTCAGAGAACCACGGCCGCCGTAGCGGCCACGATCAGTGAGGCGCCGATCCATGTCGCGACGACCACCCCACGTGGGGGCTCGAGGCGGCGCAGGGGTTGCTCGATCGCGTGGTGCAGCGCCATCGCAACCAGCAACGACACCACGACCTTGGCCCCGAGCAGGGCCCACGTGTCGAGGCCGGAGCGCTCTGGTGTGAGCACCAGGATCACCGGCCAGTGCACGAGGTACCACGAGTAGCTGAGGCGCCCAATCCGTACCGCCGGCTTCCACGACAGCGCTCGGGTGAGCGGCCCGGGGGTGAGCAATGACACGACGAGCGCTGCGTTCACGATCGAGAGCGCCGCGTAGCCGCCACGGAGCAGCCACGGTGGGTCATAGTCGGTCGTTGCTGCGAGCGCGACGACGATGGTGATGGCAACGATCCCGATCGGCTGGAGACGCGAACCGAATCGGGCGAGCAACGTCGGGTGCTGGTGCAGCAGGATCGCCAACGCCGAGCCGGACAACAGCTCGGCGGCGCGCGCGTCGGTGCCGAACTCCATGCGGTACTGCGGCCAGTCGGCGAAGAGCTGCACCCCGGTCGACAGCAGCCACCCGACCGCGACGAAGATGGCGAGGTTGCGCACCGGCCGGGCGGTCCGCGAGGCGCCGACCACAACCGCTGCGACGAGGAGGTAGAACTGCTCCTCGACGGCGAGCGACCAGAACGGCCCGAGAGGCCCGACGATGGTGCGCAGCAGCGCGTCGGGGCCCGACCAGATCACGTGCCAGTTGGTGTACCCGAACGTTCCCGCCAGCGCGTCGGAAGGTTCCATCCCGTCCCAGAACCACCTGGCGATCGCCACGGTGACGAATACGACCACCAGCGACGCAGGTGCCAGCCGCTTGAGGCGGCGGGTCCAGAACCCGGCGAGTCGCAGCGGTCCCGGCGAATCGAGCTGGCGCAGCAGCAGCCCGGTCACGAGAAAGCCCGAGAGGGTGAAGAACACCGACACCCCGATGAAGCCGCCGGGGGCCACGCCGCTGAGCGACGAGGTGGCGCCGCCGTGATACAGCACCACGGCGATGACGGCGATGGCCCGCAGCCCGTCGAGTGCCGGGAAGTACGTGGCGGTCGACGACCCGATGGCGCCACCGGCGACGGTGCCGCTCATGGCGGTCGGGTGTCGCGAGCGAACAGCGCCGAACAGGTGATCAGAATCACGCCCAGCAGGGTCCAGCCGTGGAGCCACTCGAAGCGGATCGGCCAGCCGGCGTCCGGGAACGGACGTTCCGAGCGGACGACCGAGGTGACGACTCCGCCTGCAGCGACCACGATGGCGACACCGACCCACCCGACGAGCCGGCTGCGACGCACCACGATTGCGGGAACCACCACGAGCAGAGCGATCGGTGCCCAGGTCCAGCCGATCAGGAGGGCTGCGGCAACGACCGACGCTCCCACGGTGGCAATCGCCGGCCGTCGACTCCACGCCGACCCGACCGGATCGAGCACGGGTGCGGCATCGACGACCGAGCCGACCTCCGAATCGTCGACCGTGCGGCGACGGTCGACGACGACGGCCCCGACGAGTGCCAGGACGGACAGCAACGACGCGAGCAGAGCGATCGACAGAGGGCGCTGTGCCGTCCAGGTCATCGTGACGGTGCGCGATGCTGTCGACGGTGCGAGATACCAACCGTTGGCGTTGCCGTCGACGAGTTGAGGCTCGCCGAGCGTTCCGGAGTTCGTCGATGCGGACCATGCGGTGTTGAATCCTTCGCCGAGCACCACCCAGCAGCCGCTCGGACACGGTGGAATGTCGACCACGCGCTCGGTGCGCGAGGTCGACACGGTGGCTGGCACGATCACGTCCGAGCCGCCGACCGGCCCCGGCTCGGAGAGCACGACGCGGTCGATCTGGAGCCCGCTCGCGTTCGCGGCGACGATGTCGTACTGACCTGCAGCGAGCGTGGGCGGAACATCGCACAGCTCGACGTCGAGCCCGTCGCCGGCCAGCAGTGTCGCTGCGTCGGTCGCATACGAGACACCGACGGGGTCGCCGTTCAGGGTGAGGAGGTCGGTGCGGCAGTCCGCGGTGATGGCGGGTGATGTTGTCACCGCCGGTGACACACCGTCGAAACGGACCTCGGTGATCGCTGCCGGCAGCGTGACGGGCTCGCCGAACCGGCGATCGATCGTGGTGCGAGCCTCGACGTCGGCGATCTGAATCGAGAGGCTGGCGAGCGACACCGGCCGGGGGAGTGCGAGGTCGGTTGTCGTTGCCCCCGGCGATCCCGGAGTGGGAAGTTCGACCTCGATGGGGCCGTCGGCATCGGTGAGGGTGAGCCGTGTCACCGGCGAGGTGTCTCCGCCGGGCTGATCGATGCTGATCGATGACGCGGTCGCGGAAGCATCGACGGCTGCCTCACCAATCCCGGCGAACGTCACGGTCGGTCCCACCGGTCGTCCGAACGGGGTGATCCACGACGTCGTCGGATCGTCGTCGAACGCGCTCGCTCCACGAGCCGTGGGCACGCCGGTGAGGTGGGCGTCGTCGCTGACGGCATCGCCGAGCAACTCGGCCAGCATGGCGCCGCTCGCGCGCTGGTCGAGCCGCACCGTGATATCGAGAGCAGCGGTGATCGGTCGTTCGAGCTCGAACCGTCGCCGTAGTTCCGGCTCGGGGTCGGAGCGCCAACGATCGGTCGGATCGACCCGCAGTCGGCTGAACACCAGCGTGAGCGGGGTGGCGGGGGACTCGGCGCTGGCGGCCAGGCCGTCGATCGGGGGGCGGATGTATTCGGTGGTCGGCCCGAGACCGAGGTCGATCTCGGCGAAGCCGACACCGCCGATGGCGGGCCCGATCGGCGGTTGGGGTCGCTGGTGGCAGCGATGGTGATCGTGACCGTCGTCGCACCACCGGTCGGGTCGATCTCGATACGTTGTCCGTTCCCGGTGCGCGAGGCGTCGTCCAGGTCGACGCGGATTGGAGCACGATCATCGATACTCAGGTCGATCGCGGTGATTGCTCGATCCGTCTGTTCGCCGTCCGGCTGGCGGAGCGTGACGTGGTCGATGCCCGCGTCGGTGCGGAGTTCGATGAATTCGCCGACAGCGGCGAACCGGTCAGCGACAGTCCACGCCGTCATCGGATCGCCGTCGATCGCCATCACGGGTCGATGCTCAGGCAGATAGGCGAACGGTTCGCCGTACGCTGACGCACGAGCGACGACCGGGCCGTCCTGTATCGAGACGGTCTGCGTGTCGGCGTCGAGCGAGTCGAACACGGCCAGGCGTTGGTCGCCGCTCTCGAACCGCAGCACGTCGGCGCCTGGACCGCCCGACTCGGTGAACCCCGTCACGTCTTGCGAGCCGCGCCAATGATGCGCACGGTCACGGTTGGTGTCGGTGACCACCAACCGGCCGGCATCGTCAACTGCCTCGACGAGGCCCTTGCCGAGCGACGCGCTGTAGCGGATCAGTTCCGTCCCGTCGATGACGCCGGCGGCGGCGGCATCGACGATTCCCGCACCGTCGCCGGACAGCACCAACTCGTCGGTCTTGACCCGGATGGTCGGGACCGGATCGGCGACGCCGACGAGCGACACCGGCGCGATCGGTGCGCCGACGCGTGCGTCGCCGAGCGACTGCTCGTCGATCATCGTGATGTCGGGTGTCATCGGCGTGGGCTCACCGAACCGGCGCGGCGGGAGTAGGTCGGCCGCCCCAGCGTCTTCGTTCGTCAGCAGGTCGTCGACGAGTTCGGGCCGGGCGAGACGGAACCGGTCGAACGCGATGTCGCCGGTGACCCAGACGGTGTCGACTCCGAGCAGTCTGGCGACCGGTGCGATCGACGCCGGCTCGGCGGTGCCGTCCTGGAAGCGGTCGTCGAGGGCGAATACGAGGTCCATCGCCGGCGCACTCCCGAGGGGAAGCAGATCGCGTGTGACCAACGGCCGCTCGGTGAGTGCAGGCAGCGGTTGGTCCACGGTGTAGCCCCAGCGATAGGCACCGAACTCGGTGCCGGGTACCTGCAGCACCCGGGCCCCGGATGGCAGTGAGTCGAGATCGGCCGCGGCATCGATCCAGGCCTGCGGTGGGTCCTGGTCGCGTTCGAGCGCCGGGTCGACGAACCCACCGTTGCGCAGCGCCGGCAAATTGAACACTGCGATCAGCCCGAGCACCGTGGCCACGACGAGCTCGGACCGCACCGAGATCGTCGTGCGCGGAAGTGACAACCGATGCCGGCGCACCGCGTCGACGAGCAGCGCTGCACCGAGTGCCAGTCCGAGCAGCAGCACCGGGACTGCTCGGGTACTGCTTCGCAACGCCAGCGCCAGTCCGCCCTCGCCGTCGCCGACCAACAGCGACATCACCGGCGACGGGTCGTCGATCGGGTGGACACCGACCGCCAGCACCGCACCGACACCGATCAGCATGGCGGCGTAGCGGCGGTGCACCCAAGCGGTCGCAACGACACCGACGACACACCCACCGATCAGCACGAAGCCGGCAGCGATCACCCGGATGGACACGAGATGGTCGAGTGATGCGGTGGTCGTCGCGGAGAACGTGTCGCGGATGTAGAACAACCAGTACCCGAGACCGCGCAGCACTTCGGTCGACGTCGACGTGAACGAGACCGATTCGAGCGACTCGGAAAACGCGAGGACGTCGGCGCCGCTGCGGCCCTGGATCACGAGCATGGCGATCCACCACAACGACACCGCAGTCGACAACAGCGCCACCTTGCCAGCGGTCGCCGCCACACGCCGCCACGACACCTCGCCGCGCCATCCGGCATGGAGCAGCCAGAGCGCTGGAGCCGGGATGATCATCGCCAACGCGGTGGCGTTGACCGCGCCGACGGTGAACACCACCAGTGCAACGAGCGCAGGGTATCGCCATCGGCCTCGTCGGGCCGCGAGCACGGTGCAGCCGACGATCCATCCGAGCCCGGCCCAGGGGAGCAGCAGCACCGACGTCCGGGACACGTAAGGCAAGATGTAGGGCGACAGTTGATAGACGAGCGCGGCCACCAGTGCCGCAAGCGGGCTCAGGCCGACCACGCGTGCCATCCACCGCACACCGAGTCCGGCGGCCACCAGCAGCGTGCCGATCCACAGGCGGTGAGCCACCCAGTCGGGCACGCCGAGTCGTTCGAAGAACCAGAACCACGGCCCCGTCGGCCAGAGGTACGCGATGTGCTGGTGCGGGACCCAGCCGGCGAACTGGCGCGGATCGAACGTCGTGGTGGTGTCGGAGAGGAACCGGCCCGGGTTCAGGTACACGTAGAGCTTCGAGTCCGCCGGCATACGACCAGGGGCAGCCGTCAGCGCCGGCAGGAAGGCCAGCGCAGCCAGGACGGCGACCGAGATGGCGGTGGTACGGCGGCTGATCCACGAATCGCCCGGTGTCGCGTGCACCGCGTTCACCGCGCCCGGGGCAGCAGGCCCGACGCTCGCTTCACCACCGACAGTGCGCCCTGGCGGGCCGAGCGCCGGTGGTGCGATGCTCGTTCGTCGTCGGCTGCGTCCCGGTTCGCGATGAACCAGTCGTAGCTCTGGGCGAACATGTCGTCGGTGGACCACGCCGGCGTGAAGTCGAGTTGCTCGTGGAGGTGGTCGAGGTCGAACCACATCGACTTCGAGTACATCAGCCAGTGGTAGGGGGCGAAGGGGGTGAGGCCCAGTCGGGCGCTGACGGCCATCGCCGCACCTGCGGGACCGGCGGGGACCGACCGGACGACGGCACCGGTACCCGCATGGCGACACAGGGCCTCCAGGGTCTCGCGCATCGTGCCGAATCGGTCGGTGCCCACGTTGAAGATCCCCGGACCGTCCTGCTCTGCGGCCAGCAGACAGACGTCGGCGAGATCGTCCGAGTGCACGAATTGGTAGCGATTGGTGCCGTCGCCGAGCACGATCGGGTCGTCCCCATCGGCGATCCAGTCGAACAGGATCCCGAAGATGCCGAGGCGGCCATGGCCCAGGATGGTGCGGGGCCGCACGATCGACACGTCGAGGCCATGGCGAGCGGCATCGAGGCAGGCCCACTCGGCGGCAAGTTTGGCGTGGCCATACGCCTCCATCGGTGACGGAACGGTGCTCGGCAGCACCGGGTTGCTCTCGGGCACCCCGAACACTGCGCTCGACGACGTGTGGATCACCTTGGCCACACCGGCGTCGGCGCACGCGTCGAGGAGACGTCGCGTGCCGTCGACGTTGACCGATCGCAGCAGTTGCAGGTCGAGCGCGAGGGGCACCTGGGCCACGTTGTTCATCACCACGTCGATGCCCTCGACGGCGCTGCGAACGATGTCGGCATCACGGATGTCGCCGGCGACGAACTCGACCTCCGGCGGACGGTCGTTGGCGTCGTGGAGGTCGAACACCCTGACCTGGTGGCCAGCGTCGACGAGGCGTCTCACGAGGAGCGAACCGAAATAGCCGCTCCCGCCGGCGACGAGCACGCTGCTCACAGTTCGATGCCGTTCACAGTTCGATGCCTTGCTCGCGACACCAACGGATGCTGCGTCGCATTCCCTCGTGCAACTCGATCTCGGGTTCGTAGCCGAGATCGCGTCGTGCCGCCGAGATGTCGACAGCGATCGTCTTGTTCATCTCGCCGAGCACGTGGAACTGCTGGAGGTAGCGGCCCGAACGCTGCAGCGTCCGATCGATCTTCTCGGCGACGGTGCCGGCGAACGCGGGCAGGCGGAACCGGTTGGGGCGCACGTCATATCCCTCGTCACGCAGCGCGGCGCCGACCGTTGCGACGATCTCACCGACCGTGTAGGCGCGGGCGTCGGCGATCCACCAACTCAGGCCCGGTTCGGTCGGGGTGAGTTCGGCGAGCACGATGCCCTGCACCAGGTTGTCGATGTACGACATCGAACGACGTTGGCCGCCGTCGCCGAGCACGGGAAAGCGCCCGGTGCGCACCAAGGTGAAGAATGTGGTCTGGCGGGCCGGCTGGTGCGGCCCGTAGAACCATGGTGGACGCACCATCACGGCATCGAGCCCACGATCGACCGCTTCGAGTACACGGAGTTCGGCGAGCATCTTCGAGTCGCCGTAGCCGAGGTACGGGTGGTACGGCTCGTCGTTGCGGAACGTGTCGGACCGTGACGGGTTCGTACCGAAGGGGCTGTTCGACGACACGTGAACGAAGCGGCGCACATCGATCCGCTCGGCCTCGCTCAGCACGGTGGCCGTGCCGCGATGGTTGATGGCGTCGAAGTCCGCGACCGTGGCTGGGTGAATCACCCCGGCGGTGTGGATGACATCGACGGTCCCGTCGAGATCGCCGAACAGTCGACCGACGTCGGCGGTGTCGGTGACATCGCCGACGACCACCTCCACTCGGTCGGCGTAACCGGACGTCACGGACTCGACGTGCGCCGCTTCGGTTGCGTCTCGTACGAGAAGTCGGAGCCGACCGCTGCGCTCGCGGTCGCCGGCGGTGAACGCACTCACCAGTCCGGTGCCGAGCCAACCAGCCGCCCCGGTGATCACGGTGATGTCGGGAACGTCGCGCAGCGGCGCACGATCGGTCACGCTCATCCAGCCTTCGAGTCGGCGAAGCGACGAGCGTTGCGGATGGCGACGGCCATCACCGATGCCTGGGGATTGACGCCCGGAGCGTCGGGCAGCAGCGCGGCATCGTTGACGTAGACATTCTCGGTGTCGTGCACCTTGCCGAAACTGTCTGTGGCACAACGCCGACGGTCTTCGCCCATCGGCGCAGTCGAGCACAGGTGCACCGTCATCACGCTCGCCCTGGTGGCGGCAAACGATGCGCTCAGCGCCGCCAAGTCGCGCCGTGAGCGCACGAGCGGCGCACCGCGGAACGACGGGTACACCTCGAGCGCTCCGGCTTCGAGCATCACCAACGCGAGTCGGGCGAGGCCCTGACCCAGCAGATCACGGTCACGACGGGTCAGGCGATACGTCACGACGGGATCACGGAACCCGGGAACGGCCTGCACCCAGCCTCGGCCCTGGCTGGTGATGGCGGCGTAGTAGATGACCAGCTCGGGCCAGGCGGTGACCGCGTGGCCGAAGTCGCGCCAGTTGTCGGTGAGCGCGAGCGCAACGAGGCCCGGGTGGCTGGCCGAACCCCCGAACGAGATCTCGGGGGCGAACTCCTTCACCTGGATCACAGCAACGTCGCCGGGGGTGTTGACCGCGCTGTCGAAGCGCGCGGCGAGCTTCACCGTCGGGTGTACGGCAAGGGTGCGCCCGATCCGATGGCGGAGCCCCGATCGTTGGAGCGCTGCTGGGGTCTGGATCGCTCCACCGCACACGATGACATCACGGAAGCTGATGGTGACCGGGCGCTCGCCGTCGGCGGTGGAGGTGAGCTCGGCCCGCAGCGCCCGGTTGTCGTGCATCACCAGGTGATCGAGGCGGTGTTCGGTGAGCACGCGGGCGCCAGCGGCAATCGCTCGGGGAAGGTAGGTCTCGGTCATGCTCTGGCGCCGGCCCTCAATGGCGGCGCCACCTTCGGGGTACGTCATCCATCGAGGGCTCTCGTCGTACTGCCATCCGAGCGCATCAGCACCGCGACGCAGGATGTCGCTGGCCGCGGTCTGCGCGCCGGGCACCGTCTGCACGCTGAGCGCTGTTTCGACCTCGTCGCAGATCGATCCGATGGCATCGTCGTGGAAGTCGACGATGTCGTACTCCTGGCGCCACCGGCGCAGTGTGTCGCCGGGCGGGCGCCGGTAGAGCCCGCTGTTCACCTCGGTGCCGCCGCCGGCGCACCGACCCTCGGTGTAGGCGATCGACGGCAGACCCAGTGCCACCGTGACTCCACCCGAACGGTACTGGAGGTCCATCTGTTCGAGTGAGAACGGCGTGACCGTGCCCTGTGGGACCCACGATCCTTCCTCGACGACGAGTACATCGTGGCCGGCCTCGGCCAGGGTGGCCGCCGTGGTCGCCCCGCCGGCACCCGATCCGATGATCAAGACGTCGCAGTCGTGATGGCGGTCGAGCCGTACCGGGCTCGGGCCAGGGGTCGTGCTGGCGGTCACGGAGGTGCTCACGGTTCGCCACCGTCACGTGTGGTGCCGGGCCAGGTCTCCCACACGAACGTGTACCCGAGGGATCGGACGAGCCTGGGGTACTCGGACAGCAGCGGCAAGGAGAGTCCCGTGGCCACGTCGAGCATGCGCTCGGTACCGCCGACGCGTCGAACCAGGTCGACGGCGCGGCTGATGATCACGACGCCCAGCTTGGTCACCGAGGGGAGCACGTCGATGCGGCGTTCGATGAAGGCGACCACCTCACCTCGTCGGGCGTCGTCGAGGGCCGGCAGGTCCCGGGCGAGCAGCGAATCGGCGAAGCGTCCCACAGGCGACGTGAAGGCAGCGGGACGAGACATCAGCGGGGCAATGGTAGCAACGGACGTCACAGCGAGTCGGTGGCCGTGTCCGACGTGCGGTAGGCGCGACGGCGACGGCGCAACGACACGAGGTCGCGGACACCCCACGCAGTGACCAGACGGAATGCCTCGATGACAACCCGACGGTCCATCTTCGACTGTCCGGCGACGCGGTCGCGGAACGCGATGGGGATCTCGACGACGGCGAGCCCGGCCCGAACGGCCCGGTACGTCATCTCGACCTGGAAGCCGTATCCGCTGGCCTGCAGATCGTCGAGCCCGACGGCGTCGAGCGCCTCGGTGCGATAGACCCGGTAACCGGCGGTGGCGTCGTTCACGGCGAGGCCGAGCATCACCGCGACGTAGCGGTTGGCCCACCGAGACAGCCAGGTACGACGTCGCGGCCATCCGGTGACGGTGCCGCCGGGGATGTACCGCGATCCGATCACCACGGGAATGCCCTGTTCGGCGACGGCCAGCATCAGGGGCAGCGCAGACGGATCGTGCGAGAGGTCGGCATCGATCTGGACGAGCAGGTCGTAGCCCTCGGCGATGCCGAGCCGGAACGCCTCGCGGTACGCGTCGCCGAGCCCGCGTTTCTCGGGGCGCTCGATCAGGCGAAGACGGTCGGTGTCGTCCATGCGTTCACGGACCAGCGGGCGCGTTGCGTCGGTCGATGCGTCGTCGACCACGAGCACGTCTGCGTTCGGTACGTAGACCTGGAGTTGGGCGAGCAACGTGCTGATGTTCGCTGCCTCGTCGTGGGTGGGAACGACGACGAGCGTGCGGGCGCTCACGGGATCGCCCCGAACACGGCATACAGCCCGGTGAGGGCGGTCAGCCCGGCGCCGCACAGCACCAAGGTGAGATCCCAGCCGACGCGATCCCAGCTGGCGCGATGATGGTCGCTGTCGGCCCGGTCGGGATCCGGCCACCATGCTGCAACCGCAATCAGCAGTGGAAACGCAGTGAACATGAACCGTGGTCGAGCCGTGACGGTCTCGGGGGCGAGCATCAACGCCACCACGATGGCGCTGTATGCGGCGAGGACGAGCGACAGCCGAACCTTCCAGGCGCAGTACACAGCTCCGATCAGTGCGGCGACAGTGAGCGCCGTGAGTGCATCTGTGGGTGACCCGAGAGGATTGGTGATGAACCCGAACGTGTTCTCGACAGCGGTGTAACCGAAGCTCGTGCCCTCGGTCCAGGCTTCGCGCTGGACCCGGAACCATGCGCCGGTTTCGCCGGCGGTGTGGTCGACGTACCACTGGAATCCGATGAAACCCAACGGCGCTAGAGCGGGTGCCATCAGCGACCACCAGTCACGCGAGCGCCGGATGGCCAGGACACTGGCGACGACGCAGGCCGCCACCAGCGCGATGCCATTCGGGCGGGCTCCCGTCGCCACCGCAGCGGTGAGCCCGGCGAGCAACCAGCGTTCGTCGAGGAGGAACAGCAGACATGCCGCAGCGAGCACGATCAGCGTCGCTTCGGAGTAGGCGAACGACAGCACGAAGCTGCCGGGGAAGATGGCGAACAGTGTCATCGCCCGCGCCGCCACCGAGATCGTGAAGAGGCGGCGAGCGAGCAGACCGACGAGTACGACTGCCACGGCACCGAGCACGAAGTTCACGAACAGCGCGGCGAAGGTGTCGCCGCCGGGCAGGACGACGTCGATCGCCTCGACCGTCCAGGGATACACCGGGAAGAACGCGGCGCGGGCCTCGAGCTGCTCGTAGGTGATGTCGGCAGGAATGGAGTCCGGATACCCGCGGCGGATCAGTTCGAGATACCAGCGGCCATCCCACGACGTGAGGACGTTGCTGATCGTCGAGTACACCGTGGGTTCCTCGATGCCATCTTCTCGTGCGTCCACGGCCAGTTGAGCGGCGCGGACACCGGCTGCTGCGAGGATGCACAGCCGTGAGATGAGGTAGGCAGCCATGCCGACGAAGACAGCGCGGCGCCAGTTCGAACGAACGGAACGAACCGCTGCGTCTCCCTGGCCCGCGAGGTCTCCCTGGTCAGCGAAGTCGACCTGCGAGTGCACGGCGAGACGGTAGCAGCGCGGGCCCGGATCAATCGGGCACCGTTGAAGGCGTGGCAACCTGGGCCGACGTTGCTGTCAGGGCCGCTGTCAGTCGAGCGTGCGGTCGAGTTCGCCGAACAACCACGGCCACACCAGAGCGGCGCCAGGTCGCGTGTAGTGCACGCCGTCGTAGCGCGCCGGAACGCCGTCGATGGTCAGCTCTGCGTTGCGGTCGGGGCAGATCACCGACGACAGCGGTGCGACCGACATGTCGTCGCGTTCGACGGCCACGTCGCGCATCAGTTCGTTGACCGCCGCCACCCTGTCGGGGTCGGCGCGACCCGTGGTGCCCGGCCCGGGTCCCATGCAGGGAACGTCGAGGAAGACGACGGGGGCCCCGCTCGTAGCGGCGGCAGTTGCGGCGTCGTCGATTGCCTGGCGAACCGTGTTGCGCCATGCAACGCTCGGAAAGCGCAGGTCGGTGCCGTCGACTCGATGGTCGAGGACCGTCCACGCGCCGATCATCACCACGACGACGTCGGGCTGCAGGATTCGTGCGTACTCGGGCCAGAGTCCGACCCAACCGTCGCAGTCGGCATCCACCGAGTTCGGCTCCGACGACCCCGCATCGATCGTCATGCCGGGCGTGATCGGGCACCCGAACTCGGCGAAGGCCTGGACGTCCCATGCGGCGCCGTCGGAAGCGTCGAACTGCTCTGCGAGCGTGAACGCCGCTGAGTCTCCGAACAGCAACAGGCGACGTTCATCGATCGCATCGCCGGTTGGCTCATCGAGGGGTGTTGCTGACGAATCGGTGACCGGAACCTTGGCGGAAGCGATGGAGGCGGACGGTGAGGGAAGCTCGTCGAGCTCGGGAAAGGACGCGTCGGATCGTCGCAGTTCGCGGCTGGCCGATGGGGTGAGCCACACGAATCCGGCGACACCGATCGCGAGCGCACCGGCGGTCCAGGCAGCGACGGTGTGCACAGGTGGCGCGGTCGATCGGCGCACCGGTGTCTCGATCAGACGGTGGCTCATCTCGGTGAGCGCCAGCGTGACGGCAATCTGCAGTCCGATCAATGACCAGCGTCCCAGCTCACCGCCGGTGGCCTGATCCATGAACACGATGACGGGCCAGTGCCACAGGTAGATGCCGTAGCTGCGCCGGCCGATCCAGACCAGCGGCGACGCGCCCAGCCATGCGAGGCCCGTTCCCGGTGCGGTGGTGGTGCCGAGCACGACGATCGCGGCGACCGCCGACACCATGAGCAGGCCCCCTCGATAGAGCCATGCCGAGTCGTCCTGCACGACCACGGCCACCGCCACGAGAAGCACCAGCGCGACTCCGAATGGCACTCGTGACCGACGCGACGACGCGACGACGCCGATCCGTGGGGCGGCGTGCAGCAACCATGCGAGCGTCGCGCCGATCAGCAACTGCTGGGCGCGCGTGTCGGTGCCGAAGTACACGCGTGAGGGATCCGACGGATCGAACAGGACCGCCATCAACACCGCCGAGGAGACCGCCGCAGCGACGATGATCATCACCACGACCCCCGTCGTGCGTCGACGTTCACCCGGATGCCGGTTGGTCCACACGCACAGCCCGACCATCACGATCGGCCACATGAGGTACCACTGCTCCTCGAGGGCCAGCGACCACGTGTGCCGTAACGGGCTGGGCCCGAGCGAGGCATCGAAGTACGAATGGTTGTCGATCACGAAGCGCCAGTTGGCGACGTAGCCGATCGCCGAGAGGGCATCGATTCGGATCGAACGCCACTGCTCCGGCAACCCCCAGCGATGGGTGGCCAGCAGTGTGGCAGCGATCATCACCACCATCGCCGGTACGAGACGCCTGAACCTCCTGGTCCAGAAATTCGCCAGACCGATTCGTCCGTGATCGCCGTGCTCGTCGAGCAACAGGCGCGTGATCAGGTAACCGGAGATCACGAAGAACACGTCGACACCCAGGAATCCACCCGACGCCCACGCGAATTCGAGGTGATACGCGAACACCATGAGCACCGCGATCGCGCGCAGCCCGTCGAGGGCGGGGAGGTAGGGGAGTCGGCTGGGCATCGTTTCGGCTCGATGAAATCGTCGCGCGTCCACACCGCGCCGCTTGACAGTTTGTACAGTCACCGGCCATGGCTGTCCATTTGCCTGACACCGTTGCGAGGGCGGTCGACCGTCTTGCGGCCGAGCCGACAGCGACACTGCTTGCTGGTGGCACCGACCTGATGGTCGAGGTCAACGACGGCCACCGGCGTCCCGACTCTTCTGTGGTGGTGGTGAACCGCATCCCCGAACTGCGTTCGTGGCGCCACGACCCGCAGACGGCGTCGGTCACGATCGGCGCGGCGGTGAGCTATCGCGAGATGCTCGACGGGCCCCTGGCGACGATGGTGCCGGCACTGGCCCAGGCCGCCCGCACGGTGGGGTCGCCACAGATTCGCAATGTGGGAACCCTCGGGGGCAATCTCGGCACCTGCTCGCCGGCGGGCGACGGGCTCCCGGTGCTCAGTGCACTCGACGCTGTGGTCGAGTTGGCCTCGGTCGCCGGACGGCGCTCCGTGCGCGTGGGCGACTTCATGGTCGGTGTCAAGCGGACCGCATTGGAGCCCGGTGAACTGATCGTGTCGGTCACGCTTCCGGTGGTCGACGGCTGGCAGGGCTACGCGAAAGTCGGGGTGCGCAATGCCATGGTGATCGCCGTCGCGAGCGCATGCGTGGTCATCGATCGGTCCCATCGGCGTGTCGCTGTTGCGCTCGGGTCGGTCGGGCCGACGATCCTGCGCTGCCCCGAGGCCGAGGACCACCTCGCTGGAGCGCTCGACTGGTCGTCGCTCGAGATCGCACCGGGCGACCTCGATCGATTCGCCGAGCTGGTGTCGGCGGCGAGCCGACCGATCAGCGACCACCGGTCGAGCGCCGACTATCGGCGACACGCCGTCGGCGTGCTCGCCAAGCGGCTGGCTCGACGGGCCTCGAGCAGCGAGGCTGTGGCATGAACGAGAACGCGATGAGTCAGGACAGCGACCACTACGTGTTGCACGTCAACGGCGGCGAGCGGGAGGTCGTCGACTCGTGGCTGGGCGAGAGCCTGCTCGACGTCCTGCGAGATCGTCTCGGTCTCCTCGGCGCCAAGGGCGCATGCGAGCAGGGTGAGTGCGGGTCGTGCAGCGTGATGGTCGACGATGTCCTCGTGTGCTCGTGCCTGGTGATGGCAGCGTCCGCGGTCGGACAGGCGATCGTCACCATCGAGGGAATCGCCGCAATCGGCTCGCCCACCGACGTGCAGGCCGCTTTCGTCGATGCCGGTGCGGTGCAGTGCGGGTTCTGTACACCCGGTCTGATCATGGCGACGCACGACCTGCTCGAACGGGTTCCCGAACCGACGGAGACCCAGATCCGTGAGGAGCTGGCCGGCAACGTGTGTCGCTGCACCGGCTACGGCCGGATCATCGACGCCGTGCAGCAGGTTGCCGTCCGCCGTCGAGGCGGCGAGTCATGACGGTCGTCGAGCAGGTGACCACGCCGACCGAGTCGGCGCGTCCCGGCACGATCGGCACGTCGCCGCCCCGGCCCGATGGCGTTGCAAAGGTCCAGGGAAGCTTCGAGTTCTCCTCGGACCTGTCCGCCGACGGCTGCCTGTGGGGCGCCACGTTGCGGTCACCGCACCCGTACGCACGCATCGTGTCGATCGACCTGGGTGCGGCGTGGAAGATCGACGGCGTCGAGACCGTCATCACGGCCGCCGATGTGCCGGGTGCGATCAACTACGGCCTGATCGCACACGACCAGCCGGTGTTCGCCTCGGAGGTCGTGCGCTACGTGGGCGAGCCGATCGCCGCTGTCGCTGCTGATCATCCCGAGACGTGCCGGCGTGCGCTCGAGGCGATCGTGGTCACCTACGAGGTGCTCGAGCCGTTGCTCGATCCCGAACGAGCCATCGATGGCACTCACGCTCCGATCCACCCCGACGGCAACCTGATCCGCCATCAACGCATCGTCTGTGGTGACACCTCGATCGTCGGTGACGTCGTCGTCGAGGGCACGTACGAGATCGGCATGCAGGACCAGGCGTTCCTCGGTCTCGAAGCGGCGCTGGCGGTACCTGATCCGGGCGGCAAGGGTGTCGAGCTCCACGTCGCCACGCAGTGGCTGCACGAGGACCGAGCCCAGATCGCTGCATGCCTCGACCTGCCGGTCGAGTCGGTCCGGCTGGTGCTGGGAGGTGTCGGAGGGGCTTTCGGGGCCCGCGAGGACATCAGCCTGCAGGTGCACACCTGCCTGCTCGCGCTGCGACTCGGACGTCCGGTGCGAATCGCGTACAGCCGCGCAGAGAGTTTCCTCGGCCACGTCCATCGACATCCGGCCACGATCTGGATGCGACACCACGCCACCGCCGACGGCGAGATCGTCAAGATCGAGTCGCGGATGGTGTTCGACGGCGGCGCGTACGCGTCCACGTCGTCCGCGGTGCTGATCAATGCGGTGACGCACACCCAGGGTCCGTATCGGTGCGCCAACGCCGTTGTCGACGGCTACGCCGTGCGGACGAACCACCTGCCGTGTGGGGCGATGCGCGGCTTCGGGGTGGTCCAGGCGTGTTTCGCCCACGAGTCGCAGATGGACAAGCTCGCGTTGGCGTGTGGGCTCGATCCGGTCGCCATCCGGCTGCGTAATGCGATGCGCACGGGCGACGCGTTGATCACCGGTCAGGCGGTGTTGAACGTCGCCCCGGTCGAGCGCTGCATTCTCGACACCGCAGCGATCCCGTTGCCGGACACGCCGGTCGGCGGACTCCCGATGGCCGACGGCGGCGTCGACGTGATGCGGCTACCGGGCGGTGCAGGTCGCACCGCCGATCGCGGCGACATCGTGCGAGGCATCGGCTGGGGGGTAGCGATCAAGAACCTGATGTACTCCGAGGGCTTCGACGACTACTCGACCGCGCGCTGTCGTCTCGCCGACGGCGTCGTGACGCTCAAGTTCGCGACATCCGAGGTCGGCCAGGGCTTCGTCACGATCGCACCACAGATCGCCCGCACGATCCTCGGTGTCGACGACGTGCAACTCGACCGCATCGACACCCAGGTCGGTTCGGCCGGCTCGACGTCGGCGTCTCGTCAGACCTGGATGAGTGGGGGAGCGGTCGATGCGGCGTGCCGCACCGTGCGCGAGCGGTTCTTCGAACACATCAGTCGCGTCCACGATCTCGATCCGCTACGACTGGCAGTCGACGGCACCGACGTCGTCGACACCGTGTCGGGTTGGCGGATCTCGGTCGCCGAAGCGAGCGCCGGAATCCTGATCGACGAAACGGTCGAGTATCGGCACCCGGCCACGGAGGATCTCGACGCGAACGGCCAGGGCAACTGCCATACGGCCTTCGCGTTCGTCGCCCATCGTGCGGTCGTCGACGTCGATCCCGAGTTGGGTCTGGTCAAGGTCGTGCAGATCGCAACGGCCCAGGACGTCGGACGTGCGCTGAATCCCTTGTCGGTGCTCGGCCAGATCGAGGGTGGCATCGCGCAAGGTCTCGGCCTCGCCGTGATGGAGGAGATCATCCAGATCGACGGTGTGATCCGCAACGGCAACTTCACCGACTACCTCTTGCCCACGTTCCTCGACATGCCCGACGTCGTGGCCACGCTGATCGAAGAGCCGGACCCACATGCGCCGCTCGGGGCGAAGGGCGTCGGCGAGCCGCCGTGCATCTCGTCGACCCCGGCGGTGGTCGCGGCGATCCGCGACGCCCTGCGCCAGGTCGACGGCGTCGGCAAGCCCCTCGATCGGGTCCCGGTCCGGCCGAGCGACATCTGCCTCTGACTGTTACTCATGGTGTCAGACACCATGAGTAACAGGTTCGCGATTGAATCCGATTGTGTCCGATCCGGCTAGGTTCCGAGGGCATGTCTGACGAGCGCGAGATCATGACCTGGGACGTCTTCGGAACGGCCTCCAGGGCGTTGGCCCAGATGGTCGCCGATGACGACTACGAGCCCGACATGGTGCTCGCCATCGCTCGTGGCGGCCTACTGATCGGCGGGGCGATCGGCTACGCACTGTCGGTGAAGAACGTGTACACGATGAACGTCGAGTTCTACACCGGCGTCGACGAGCGCCTGGAAGTGCCACGAATCCTGCCCCCGGCACCTGACTTCGTCGATGTCTCCGATGCTCGGATCCTGATCGTCGACGACGTCGCGGACACCGGACACACGTTGCGCTCGGTGCAGGAATTCTGCGACGGCAAGGTCGGCGAGGTCCGCACCGGGGTGCTGTACGAGAAGTCGCATTCGGTGGTGAAGTGCGACTACATCTGGAAACGCACCGACCAGTGGATCAACTTCCCGTGGAGCGATCAGGACCCCGTGGCCAAGCGGGACTGGTCGGTCAAAGACGCCTGATCAGGCGCCCGCAGCGTTCGGGAACGCCCGACGCTGCGCCTGCTTCAGTCGTTCCTCGAGGCGCTTGGGGTGCACGATGCCGAGCAGTTTGCCGTCATTCCAGACGGTCACGACTGGCCGGAGGGGATTCAGGCGGGGGAGCACGGTGGACAGGTCCTCATCGAGCGACGCCTTCGCCAAGTTGGCGAACGGCACCATCAGTTGGGTCAACATCACCAATGGGCGATGCTCGGACGGCACTGCCCAGAGCTGATCTTCGAGCACCAGCCCATCGAGTTCGCCGTCGTCGCCGACCACGGCGACCGCACCGGCCTCTCCGAGGCGCTGGCGCTGATCGATCATCGAATCGGTGTCCATGTCGGATCCGGCCTGAGCGATCCCGAAGAACGTGAGGTCTCGTACCTTCACCCCGTCGAGCTGTTCGGCGACGTAGGACGTCATGATCTCGGCGCGGGCGTTGAGGGCGATGAACAGTCCGGTGATCATCACGAACACGCCGAACTGACCATTGAGCATCAACACGAACCCGAGACCGACCATGCCCCAGCCGAGCACCCGACCGGCGTTACCGGCATCTCGCATGGCCCGGTACTTGTTTCCGGTCTGCGCCCAACGGACCGCGCGGAGCACCCTGCCGCCGTCGAGCGGGGCGCCTGGCAGCATGTTGAACACGGCGAGCACACCGTTGACGAATCCGACCCAGACGAGCACGCTCGACTGCGAGGCGATTCCGGCGCCGAAGGCGGCGACACCGATCAGCAGGCTGACCGCCGGGCCAGCGACGGCGATCAGACCGTCGGCACGGGGGCTCGGCGACTCACGATCGAGCCGGGCGACACCGCCGAGCGCCCACAGATCGATCGATTCGGTGTTCACGCCGTAGTGGCGCGCCACCATGGCGTGGCCGAACTCGTGAGCGAGGATCGATACGAAGAAGGCGGCCGTGGCGACGAGACCTCCGAACACGCCGAGGTCTCGCGACAGGATCACGCCGAACCACAGTGCGACAAACGCCATGCTCCAGTGCGCTCGCACCGGGATACCGGCATAGGTGCCGAGACGGATCGAACCGGGGGTCATGGCGGGGAAGTGCTCCTTTCGAGCGAACACGTGTTTTGTGAATCTACGGCATACAACGACCCCGATGCCCGCGGTATTCCGGCCTCGTCGCCCTGGCGTCAGGCGCGCTGTTCGAGGATGACCGTCGCACAGTTGCGCCCGCTGGCGCCCCATACCCCGGCGCCGGGGAAGGTGGCGGCACCGGTGAGGTACAGGCCGTCAACGGCTGTCTCGTACTTCGAGAGTTCGGGGTTCTGGTTCCGGAACGCGGCCAGCGGACCGCCGGCGAAGCTGGTCGCGTGCCCGGCCGGCAGGTGGAAATCACGTTCGTACACGTCGGGGGTCATCGCCCGCCACTCCACGATCGAGTCGAGGAAGCCGGGTTCGCACAGCTCGGCAAAGGCTTCGAGCCAGCGGAGCGGTTCGTTCGATTCCTTCCATCCGCCCACGAACCCGAACGGCGTGTAGAGCGCCTCGAGCGAGAGGACATGGCGCCCGTCGGGCGCCATCGTCGGATCGAGAAGCGTGGGGACGTTCACCAACAGCCCTGGCCGACCGAGGATGCGGCCCTCCGCCATCATCGTGGCGCCACGGTCGATGTCGGCGAGGCCTGGTGCGATCGCAGAGGTCGGTCCGAGCGGCCGATCGAAGCCGCGCAATACGGGCGGCGCCGAGAGCACGGCGTCGAACTTCGACTCGTACCCTTCGTCGTGTCGGACATTCCGCCAGCGGCGGATGAGGTCGTCGGCCGAGGCCGGTGGGTGCTTCAACCAGCGCAGGAATGTGTCGTGTGGATTGCACGCCGACACCACGATCCGAGCGGAGATCTCGGTGCCGTCGATGAGCGCCACCCCGCTCACTCGCCCGCCGCTGCACATGATCGTGTCGACCGGGCTCTTGGTGCGCAGCGTTCCGCCAGCACCCTCGAACGCAGCGAGCAACGTGGTGGGTACCTGGCCGCTGCCGCCGACCGGGCGGCCGACCGTGGCGACATGGCGCATTGCGTGGGTCAGCGCCCCGAGCCCACTGCCGGGCATCTCGGGGCTGATGCCCCACACCATCGGCCCGGTGAGCGCGGCCGGCCCCATGATGGCGTCGTCGTCGAAGAACGAGCGCAGCACGTCAGCCGCGCTCCGTCGCGACCAGCGCATCAGTGTGCTCGCACCGCTGAAGCGCCGCCGAAGCGCCAGCTTGGTGAGCCCCGCGACGGTTGGCGGCTCGGCGGCAGCCTCGAAGATCATGCGAATCGCAGGAGATGCGGCGTTGACGTAGCGCCGATAGCCGTCGACCTGGGTGGGGAAGTGGCGGCCGATGTCGTCGAGCGTGGCGTCGAGGTCGTGGTGGTGCGACCAGCCCTTGCCTTCGGCGGCGCTGGCCCACGAGAAGTTGTGCTGGGCCGGTTCGAGGTCGATGTACTCCAGGCCGTGCGCCTGCAGGCCGAGTTCCTCGATCACCGGTGTGGTGCGGAATGTCAGATGGTCGCAGTTGCAGATGTTCACCGTTGCGCCGGCGAACTGCTCGCTCGCAGCCGTGCCGCCGACGTCAGAGCGAGCTTCGACCAGCAGCGTCGCCATGCCTGCACGAGCCAGATAGGCGGCGGTGACGAGGCCGTTGTGGCCGGCCCCGATGACGATGGCATCGAAGTCGCAAGCAGAGGATCCGGAAGGCGGAGGAACGGGCGTCACGCGGTCATTCTCTCGCAGTTCGAAGGTCGGGGGCGTAACGTGCCGATGTGTCTTTCGTGACCCGAAACCTCGCCGAACTCCGGGCCCCCGACGTGGCCCGTCTGGTCACCGAGCGCAGCATCTTCGTGCAACCGCTCGGCGCGGTCGAGCAGCACGGCCCGCACCTACCGTTCAACACCGACCTGCTCATTGCCGATCGGATCTCGCAGCTGGCAGTCGAACGCGTCGGTGAGGATTTAGACGTGTGGCTGCTTCCGCCGCTGGCGTACACGAAGTCGAACGAGCATGCCTGGTCGTCTGGCACGATCTGGCTGTCGGCAACGACGCTGCTGGCGGTGCTCGACGACATCGGGCGCTGTGTGGCGACCACGAAGGCCCGCAAGCTGGTGTTCTTCAACGGGCACGGCGGCAACTCTGCGCTGGTCGGGGTCGCCAACCGTGAGATCCGGCTGGCGCACGGGCTGATGACCTTCCTCGCCCACCCCGGCGTGCCGCCGGATCAGGGTGGCGTGTCTGCGCCGGACGAACTCGGGATGGGCATCCACGGCGGCACCGACGAGACCTCGATCATGCTGCACCTCGCACCGGATCTCGTCGACATG
>JBBQEU010000033.1:0-29280 GCA_038321235.1 Acidimicrobiales bacterium
TGCGCCAGGTCGGCAACTGCGTGCCGTCGACGGCGATCGCCGTGAGCACGAGTGCCCGGCTGGAGGGTCGGGCCCCTGACGGCTTCGCCGCCGACCTCGCTGCGCTGCACCAGGCGGAGACGGTCGCATGAACGCCGCCGGCACCGTCCGGTCGCTGCTCGACGGTGGTGTACTCGATCTACCCGACCCCGGCGGCGGGCGGACCGCCGAACGCCACCTCGCCCTGTTCGACCTCGCCCGGACCCATCCGGTGTCGGTCGCCCGGATCGCCGAGGCCCACACCGACGCCACATCGATCCTTCGCGCCGCCGGAAGGGCCCCTCGTCGTGGAGAGATCTACGGCGTCTGGGCCTCTGCCGGGCCGTCCGACGGCACCCGGATCGACCGTCGTTGTCAGGCGGCGACCGAACGGCCGAGTGAGCGGACGGTCATCACCGGGACCAAGCCCTTCGCATCCGGACTCGGGCTCGTCACGCGTGCTCTGGTCACGGCAGCCTGGGCGACTCGCAGCGACTCCGACGCGACCTCTGCTCCGGTTCTCGTCGACGTGGACGTGACACCGACCTCGTCGATCGTCACCGATCTGACGGCGTGGTCGACGCCGGCGCTTGCCGAGTCAGCGACCGGATCGGTGCGATTCGACGAGCACCCGGTCGACGACGCCGACGTGATCGGAGCACCCGGTTGGTATCTCGATCGGGTCGGGTTCTGGCACGGTGCCTGCGCTCCGGCGGCGTGCTGGGCGGGTGCGGCCGCAGGGCTCGTCGATGCCGCAGAACGCATCGTCGACGACGACCCGCACCGGCGGGCGCACCTCGGAGCGATGCGCAGCGACGTGTGGGCACTGCAAGCGATGCTCGCTTCGGCCGGTCGGGAGATCGACGAGGACCCCGACGAGGGGTGGCGGGCGCGGCAGCGCGCGTTGGCGCTGCGCCACCAGGTGGAACGTGCAGCGACCGACATCCTCGACCGATTCGGGCGGGCGTTCGGACCCCGCCCCTTCGCACACGATGGCGCCGTCAACCAACGCTGGCTCGACGTGCATCTGTACCTCCGCCAGGACCATGCCGAACGAGATCTGGCCGTGTTGGGAGAAGCGAAATCTCGAGCGGGCGCCGATGTCTGACACGCCGGTCGACTACTTCGCCGCGCTCTATGCCGATGACCCCGACCCCTGGGGTTTCGACCATCGGTGGTACGAACAACGCAAATATGAAATGACCTTGGCAGCGCTTCCTCGACAACGCTTTCGTCGGGCACTCGAACCCGGATGCGCGAACGGCGTGCTCACCGAGCTGCTCGCCGCCCGCTGCGACGAGATTCATGCGTTCGACTTCGAACCATCGGCGGTCGAGCGAGCGCGAAAGCGGCTGGCCGACCACGGCCATGTGCACATCGCCAACGCCCGATTCCCCGACTGGTGGCCCGAGGGCCGCGGTGACCTGGTGGTCTGGTCGGAAGTCGCCTACTACTTGTCGACCGACTCCGCCGACCGGGTCCTGGCCGGGCTCCAGAAGTGGCTCGAACCAGACGGAACCCTGGTCGCCGTCCACTACACCGGCGCCACCAACTATCCACGCCACGGCTCCGACATCGGGCCGTGGCTCGACACGGCCGACTTCCTGACTCGAATCACGACCGTCGTCGACGAGTCCTTCGAACTCGGCGTGTGGCGGCGCATCGGGGCGCAGTGATCGATGTTCGTGGTCAGTGTTCGAGGCCTCGTCCGGGGCGGACGAGCGACGCCTTCGCCCGGTCGAGGCGGTCCTCGTCGTTCGGCTCGACGTTCGTGACGTAGTACTCGTCGGTCCAGTCGAGTGGCTCCAATATCTCCTCGTTCAGCAACGCCGGCGCGATGTCATCGGTGACCTGGCTGCGATGCTCACTGATCGCAGCGTGGCGACCGGCGAGCAGTTCCGGCGACAACGGGAGCCGGATCAGGCGCTGATGAGCGAGCAGTGCAGGGTCGGTGTGGGTCCACGACCAGAACAACCCGAAGTACGTTGCGGCCCCGGTGCGAGCACCCGCGACAAGTGCGGCCCGGCCGCTCGCCTCGTGATCGCAGTGGTGGTCGTGCGCCCACGGCGCCACCACGATCGGCGCGTCGAAGCCGACGATGGCATCGACGATGGCGTCGTAGCGATCTGCAACGGCACCATCGGACAGGCCGAGTCGGTGTACTGCTCCCCTGCCGACACCGAGCTTCGCCAGTGCCCGCTCCTGTTCCCCCCGTCGAATCGTCCCCAGCCGGTCCGAATCGACGTCGGGATACGACGCATCGCCGTCGGTGACGGCAATGACGTGTACAGCGACGCCGCGGCGTCGTTGCGTCTGGATCAGGCCGCCGAACATCAGCACTTCGTCGTCGGGGTGAGGGACGACCACGGTGGTCGCCAGAGCGGGCGGGTCCCAGATCGGTGCGGGACGGCGGACCGCTGCCCACCCGACCGGCCAGCCGTCGGAGTCTCGGCTCGGTTCATCGGTGACGCTCTCACGAGGCCGGGACTCGCTCGATGACGACATGGTGCAGCCGTACCCACGCCCGGCGCGGCGTAGTCCTCGTCTCGACGCGAGTTCTGATCGCTACGCGCTCGTTCCAGACGAGTGGCGTGGCTCTCCACGTTCGGCCATGGGTGATCGTGGTGGGAGATCGATCCGAAGTGGAAGGTTCCACGGCACAGGTTCGGGGAACTGCACCGGGTGAGCATCGCTTCGTTCGAGGACCGTTCCGTCGACAACCTGTTCGACGTTCCCGAACGGTGGCGCGCTGACGTCATCACGGAGTTTCGGTTGCGAGGCGCCGAGCGTTGCGCAGCAGCGTCTCCGACCCCAGGATTTCCGCAGCTGTTCGACTCGGTCATGTCGATGGCCTCCGACACGCCGGACGGACCGTGGCTGGACGTCGGCGGGGGGATGGGCGGCACGGCGAGTTGGATCGGTCGCAATTTCGACCGCAACGCCATCGTTGCCGATGCTTCCATCGGGAGCCTGATCGGCGTTGAACGCCGCGGTCCGACGCTGGAGCTGGTCGCCGGATACGCCACGTCGTTGCCGATCAGGGACGACGCCGTGCAGGTTGCCGCTGTCAGCGGAGTCATTTCGTTGCTGGACGATGCCGACGTATTACTGGCCGAGCTGCGACGGGTGCTGGCCCCCGGCGGCCGCATCGCTATCACCGACCTCTGGTCCGCGAACGCCGAGACGTTCCGCGCCGAGCCCACCACCTTCTGGGCCATCGACGAGGTCAGTCGTCTCGCCGACCGACACGGTCTCAGCGTGATCCACATCGAAGCGGGCGACTCGTCGATCGAATGGTGGTCAACGACATCGGCCCATGTCGGCGATGAGATCACGACTCGTCATCCCAACGAACCGGAATACGCCCTGGGACGCCGAGACCTCGATCATCTCGACGAGATCATCGACTCCGACAAGGTGCTTCCGGCGGGTGTCGTACTCGGCTGAAGCCCTGCCGACCTCGCGAGACGGCTTCTACTACATCGTTTAGGAGTCCGCCTGCACGGATACCCCTCGGGGGACCACGTCGCCGCCGTCGCGACACGTTCGCGATGGCGATGCGTCCCACGAGAAGGAGCATCTCATGAACGAAGAACACCCGATCAGCGCTTCGACCCCCGATCCCGTCGACGACGGCACTGCAGGCGCATCGCACGAACCGGGCGACTCGGAATCGGAACGCGAGGACGCCGATCGGCTCAAGAAGATGTACATCCGGTTCGGGGCGATGATCGCCACGTCGACGGTGGCGATGTTCGTCTTGATGTACTTCAACACCTACGCCTGGAATCACGTCCGCTGGAGCGAAACTCGCTTCTACATGGCGTTCGTGATGGGTTCCACGATGGCGGTGATCATGCTGCTGTTCATGCTCGGCATGTACAAGAGCAAGGTCGTGAACGCAGCCATTCTCGGCACGAGTGTGGTGATCTTCGCGTTGACGTTGGGGCTCGTGCGCAGCCAGATCACGGTGCAGGACCAGTCGTACATGCGAGCGATGATTCCCCATCACTCGATCGCGATCCTGACGAGCGAACGGTCCGAACTGACCGACCTGCGCGTGTTGGAACTCGCCGACGCCATCATCTTGGCGCAGCGCCGCGAGATCGATGAGATGGACTGGTTGATCTCCGACATCGCCGACAACGGCGAGGTCACCACCGAAGCCGAACTGGAAGCTCGCCCCATTCCCGACTTCACCGCCACCAATGGCCGAGACGAACTCACCGCCGACGGCGGCTGATCGTCGCCGCCCTTCGGGCCGCGATCAGAGCATCGTGTGGAGCGTGAACTCGACGGTGTGATGGAGTTGCGAGGCAGACAGCACGACCGTCGCGACGACGAGGGTCACCGGCTGAAGACGTCGGGCGAGGGTGGCCGGAGCACTGCGCTGGGTGAGTGCGTGCGCCCGTGCGGCGACGCCGTGGCTGGCAATTCCGAGCAGCGCTGCTCTCGGTGAGTGGGCCAATGCCACTCGTGCGATGGTGCGAGCTGCGAAACGTCGAGTTGCTCCTGTGGTTCGAACGGCATCCTCGTCGGCCCAACGTTCGAGATGGAACCGGAGCTGGTCGGCTGCCGGGCGCATGAACGGAACCATCGCGGTGGCAACGAGTGCCAACAACAGGTAGCGGTCGTGGCGATGGCGGGCATGTGACTGCTCGTGAGCGACGACGAACTCGTATTCGCTGTCGTCGAGCGAGTCGCACAGGCCACGCGAGATCGCAATGGTGCGCGCCGGTCCGGGCAGCGTGTAGGCGAACACGTCGGGTGTCTCGACGACATGGAAACGGCACGTGCCGGTGCAGCGAACCGACAGGTGCGTTCGCACCACACCGGTCACTCGGACCGCCCCGATGGCTGCCATCACGAGCGCGCCACCCCCCACGATGGTGCTGACGACGGGTTGATCCGGCAGGAGGTGCATCGACCAGTCACACAGCCTGCTGCGAACCCCGAAGTGAGCGAGCCCGCTGAGCCCGAGCATCCAGAATGTCGGCACCACCGCGACGATGACGGCGAGGACCAACACTGCGTTCCAGCGGGCGGCGGCTGCCGGTGCGAGCTGATCCAGGGCGCGCCCGGCGAGCACGGTGGTCACGACCAGGCCGATCAGCGGCACTGCGACGAAGTGGAGCATCAGTTGTCCCTGAGCAGTGCAGCCAAACTGGCCGCGTCTGCTGGGTCGAGCCCGTCGGCGAAGCCGGCGAGGGCGGCGGCACGGTCGCTGGTGGCGTCGAGCAGCGAGTGGATCTTGCGGGCGGTGAGATTGGCTTCGCTGGTCGAGGCCGAATAGAGGTAGAGACGACCTTGTCGCTGCCGGCTGGCGAGGCCCTTGTCGCAGAGTCGTCCGAGCACGGTTGCGATGCTGGTGTAGGCCAGGTCGGTGCTCATCTCTTCGATGACGGCGCTGGGCGATGCGGGCTGCTGCAGGCGCCACAGTGCCTGCAGCACGTCGCGTTCGAGCCCTCCGATGGGTCGCCGACTCATGAGCGCTCCTTGTGTTCGTTGCGTGTCGATGGCTCTTTCCTATCGGATCCAGCCGGTGTTGTCACGGTCATCGTGCCCGAACGCAAGCGCAACGCGGTGTATGCGAGCAGCGTCACCGCAACGATCGCGAGCCCGATCCGGAGCGATCCGATCGATTGGGTGACCACGATGAAGCGGGTCTGCAGGTTCGTGCCGAGTTCGACGAAACGATCCTGTCGGAGGTCGCCGTCGTAGACGCGCAGTTCGTGGCGGCCGTACCAAACGGCGTAGCTGCCCGAGACGACGAGCAACGCACCCGCGATGCGGGGCGCGTATCGCGACAGCGAACGCATCGAATCAACGAGTGACTCGTGTGCGACAGCTGCCGACACGCTCAGCGCCAAGATGATGACGCCCATCCCCAACGCGTAGGTGAGGTAGGTCACGATCCCGCCGATCGTGGAGCGGCTCATGGCGAATCCGGTCACCGCCAGGAACGGCCCGAGCGTGCACGACAGCGACACGATTGCGTAGGTGAAGCCGAAGCCGATCATGCCGAGCGCGGAACGGCTCGTTGTCGCCTGGCGCTGGCTGAACGGCAGCCGAGGTTTCCAGCCGGCGATCGCCGCCCCACCGGAGATCACCATCAGCGCACCGATCGCGATCGTCAGCCACGGCATGCGTTGACGAAGCAGTCCTGACGCAGTGTCGAACACGACACCGACGATCACGAACGTGATCGCGAAACCAACCGAGACAGCTGCCGACACACCCACCGCGCGCAGGACACGGCGGTGACCGACGGTGGCGGCGTCATCGCCGGCGACGAAGGCCGCTACATAGGCCGGCAGCAGCGCGAATCCGCACGGGTTGATGCTGGCGACCATTCCCGCCGTGAAGGCCAGTGCGAGCGGTGCGTCGATCACCGGGACCTCAGCAGACGTTGCGAACGTACGGGTACGGGTTGACCGCCCGGCCACCACCGGGATGCACTTCGAAGTGGAGGTGGTTCGCCGTCGTGTTGCCCGTGGCGCCCACGTAGCCGATGATCTCTCCCCGCGACACCGCCCGACTCGACCCTTCCCACGCACTGAGATGGGCGTAGTAGTACTTGGTGCCGCTGGAGCCCTGGAGCCAGACGGCGTTGCCGCCGAGCCGGTTCGTCGAGAAGTTCGCCGACCCCGACTCGGCAGCGACCAGCGGGGTGCCACCTGGCGACATCATGTCGACGCCCTCATGACTGCGGCCCCCCGAACGCGCCGCGCCCCAGGTGTCGGCGAAGGCCCGTGGTCCGGCGACAGGGCAGACCATGCCACTTCCGGCGTTCGACGGTGGCGGCGACGGAGCGGCCGGAGACGGACCCGACGGCGTCGACGTCGCTCCCCCGCCGCCGGCACGTGCCGGGGCGCGCACCGCAGCGCGCTGTGTGGCAGCGGCCGCTGCTGCCCTGTCGGCCGCTGCTTTGTCCGCAGCAGCGCGCTCGGCTCGCTGGCGATCGAGCTCGTGCTGCACCTGGGCATCGATCACACGTCGTTGCTCGACCTCGGCGAGCCGAGCGATCTCGTCCTCGGCTCGCGCCTTGAGTTCCTCGAAGTTCTCCCTGGCGTCGGTCGCGTCGTCCTGGCGATGCTCGAGGTCGGCTCGAGCGTCGGCGATATCGCTCATCAGCGCATCGAGTTCGTCGAGATCGACGGCGGCGCCGCCTCGGGCAACGGCCGCGAAACGTTCGGCCGTGAGCCCTTCGTTCGCGTCGTCGAGGTCGATCAGCAACGGCATCGACGCCAGTCCACCGTTCACGAAACTCCGCGCCGCGAGTGCCTGCAGTTCGGTTCGCACGGCGTCGGCTCGTGCGTTGGCGGCGGCCAAGTCGTCCTCGGCCGCAGTGATCTCGAGGCCCAATCGGTCGAGTTCGGCCTCGGCATCGAACATGGCCTGCGATGCGTCGTTCGCTCGGTCGCGTGCGTCTTGGATCTCGCGTGCGGCCTGTTCGGCTTCGGCGCCGCTGTGGGTGGCGCCGACCCCGAACGGGCTGACCGACACCGCGATCAGTGCGATCACCACACCGCTGGCCGCCCGACGCAGCAGCCGTCCGCTGCGTGACTCGATCTCCGACAACACGTCGTAGACACTACATCGACATGACGATTCCGTGACGCGGGACGACGCCCGACTCGAGGCTGCGTCGTTGTCGTCGCTGTCGTCGTGGTGGTCGTCGACGTGGTCGTGGCGAACCTGACTTCGACAGCAACGTGAGACGAAATCCAGCAAGCCGATCGCTGTCACTTCGTCGGCGGGATGGTCGCCGACGGCGCCGTTGAGATCGCGACGGGAATCGCCGCAAAGGTGCCCGGGTCGCTGCCGAGGCCAGTGTCGCCGCGCACGAGGATCACCACGACCTCGCCGGCTGCTGCGCCGGACAGATCGAGTTCGACGCTGTACGGCTGGAGATCCTCGAAGGCACCGCCGGCGCCGATCTCGAGATCGAACCTGGCGGCTCGGTCGCCTGGCGGGAACGCCGACACCGCCAGGGTCCCCTCGAAGCCGCGGCCATCACCCGAGACGGTGACGGTGCCAGCGGGCACCTCGTCCAGCGTGGATGGCGTGTCGATCACGACTCCGTCGCTCACTGCGCCGATCACGTACCAGCCATCGGTCGGGCCGATCCGACGCAGGAAGAGGAGGCCCCGCTCCTGCGGTGGATCGAGATCGCCCGTCTCGCCGGCGAACAACACCGGTATCTCCCCGCTGCGGGAGTCGCCTTGACGGAACTGACCGAGCACTGCGTCGCCCTCGGAGATGAGGACAGCGGAAACGAAATCGGCCGCCGCCGCCTCGGGGGTCGCGAACACGACGTCGGGCGCCGGCCAGATCGCCGGCTGGTCGAGGTCCTGCTGCTGTGAGAGAGCGGTTGCCGCATCGGCTGCGACGGCGACGGCGCCGTCGTCGGCCGTCTCCGTACCGGTCGGATCGCCGATGGGCGCGACCTCGACAGCATCGAGTTGCGGCGACTCAGCGGACGGCACCGGCCCCGCGCCGCAGGCCGAGAACGCCAGGCCGCCCACCACACCCAGAACCCAGATCCGTCCGAACCGAGTTCGTCGAACGCCCATGGCCGACCTCCCTTCGCCAGAACTCCACCATCGCGCTTCCGGTCAGCTCTGTCCACGCTTTCCGGCGCCCGGTTGCCGTGACGTCGAGGTCCGAGGGCGGCCCAGTGACGACACAGCGTCCCCGCGCCGACACCGGAGCGATCACCGAGTTGGGAACGTTGATCAGCCGTTGGTCATCTCACCGATCAACTCGTGGCACCGCTGCACCCGCGCGCGGTCCTGCTCCCGACACTGCTCGATGAACTCGGTGACATCGCCGTGCTCCTCGCGATGCGCGTCCAGGAGGTACTTCTCGTACGACTCGTTCGCCTGCAGCGCGTGGTACTGGATGCTGATCAGGTCGTACACGATGTTGTCGGTGAGTTCGTGGTCGGCGGCCATCTGGCGCTCCTCCTCGTTCGGGATCGTTTGGGATGTCTGCGATCGGCGGCGTGCCGATCGCCGTCGGAAGTACCCGCTCACCGCTCCAGACATGCACGGATGCTCGAGTGCAGGGTCGGTCCCCCACGCCATCGGTCAGCGCCGAAGCTGGCGGACCAGTCCGCGCAGCCTGGCCATGGTGGCCAGTTCTGCGTCGATGGGGGCGATCACCAGCTCACGACCGACACCGGTCGTCGCGGCGACGAGGCGACGGCGGGTGCTCGACGCGCGACGGCGGGCGCCGACACGGTTGGCCGCGCGGGCCAGCGCGGCGACGAGCAGTCCCAGCAGAGCTCCGCCGACCGCGAGCACCGTTGGCAACGGCAACGCACCGACCTCGGCCGTCGGGAGGTCGGGGAGGTTCAGCCAGGCGACCACGAAGATCGCTGTCAGCCACAGCAGGCCGACCGCGAGCGCAGCGGCGAGCGCCACCTGCACCACATTGACGACGCTCCACCAGTGCGGTCGGCGCGTCGGAAGGTCGGTTGCGCTGACCGCCCGATCGAGGGCGTCGTCCACGTCGGGTCTGCGCGCGTTCGCAACGGTGCCGAGTCGTTCGCGCCACAGCGCGGGAAGTCCAGCGGATGCTTCGTCGACCACCTGCCTCACTGCGGTCGACACCGAGGCCGTGGCGATCGACGAGGGTCGCGGGAGGTTCGTCCGGGGGGCGGACGTGACGGTGCCGTCGTCGTCAGACGTCGCGTTGCCGCCGCCGGTGAAGCGGTCGAGGCCCAGGCGTCTCAATGGATCGGGCTTGAACCGGGAGATCCACCGGGTCGGTGGCCATCCAGCGGCATGCACGCCGCGCCGGCGATGCGCCTGCGCGACTGCATCGGCCACGCCCTCGACACCGGCAGCGCCCGCCAGCGCCCCGCCCAGCTGTGCTGCCGCTCGGTCCGAGGTGGAATGCGGATCACGGTCGCCGAGTGCGCCGTCGAGGTCGTCGGCGATCCAGTCGATGTCGGCGTCGACGCGGTCGACGAACGCACGACGGGCGCTCACCCGAGCAGCGATCTCGCGTCGCAGTGCGTCGATGTTCTCACTGGTGAGCGCCGACACGCCCAACACCCGCACGCCGGCGTCCTTGCCGGTGACGGCGGCAACCATGCCGGTGCGGGCCACGGGCAGCCCATCGGCAGCGAGGATGCGAGCCAGGTCGTCCATCGCTGCGCTGCGGTGCTCGGCGGCGAGGGTGTCGATCTGGTTGAGGACGACGACGGTGACGTCGGCGTGACCGGCGAAGCGACGGAGGTAGCCGTGGTGCAGCGCGGCGTCGGCGTACTTCTGGGGGTCGACCACCCACACGAACACGTCGACGATCTTGACGAGGCGGTCGACTTCCTGGCGATGGGCGGCCTGGGTGGAGTCGTGGTCGGGAAGGTCGAGCAGCACCAGACCATCGAGTGCCGGGTCGTCGACGACCGCATGCTGGCGCACGTCGAGCCACGACAGCAGTCCGGCGGCGTCGGTCCGCAGCGTCGAGCCGGTGGTGAACACCGCCGCATGGGTTTGCGAGGTCGTCGGCCGGCGGACCCCGGTAACGGCGAGTTCGCGACCGGCGAGCGCGTTGAACAACGACGACTTGCCGCTCCCGGTCGCACCCGCCAGGGCGACGACGGTGTGGGCGGCGCCGTGACCGAGTCGCCCGCGAGCCCGTTGCGTCGTGTCGGCTGCGCGCACGGCGACGTCCGGCGGCACACGCCCGTCGGCGATCGCCGCGATCTCGGTGAGCACGTCGAGCCGTTCGGCGAGACGCAGTCCTGCGCGACCGGTGTCCCCGCCGCCGATCGCCGGGGTCACGTCCGCACCGGCGGCCTCATGCGATCACTCCGGCGCGGAGTCGCTGGGACAGATCGCGCAGCCGATCGGCCCGCTCCGGGGAGCGATGACCGGCGAGCGCGTCGTCGAAGCGGGCCACCTCCACATCGAGCAGTTCGTCGATGCGCTGCTCCAGATCCACGCGAGCCTGTGCGGTCAACCGACGAACCGCCTGGTCGCCGAGAAGCGCTTCGACGAGCTTCTGCCCCATCGCCGATGAGCCACCGGCGATGGCGACTTCGGCGCCCGTGAGTCCGCCCGTCTGGGCGAAGACCCCCACCATCAACACCAGTGCCACACCGTTGACGCCGTAGCTCAGCACTTTCGCCGAGCGTTGCTTGCCCACGCTCTCGCGCCGCAGCAGATCGACCAGGCCCGCCTGCCAATCGCGAACCATCCGCTCCGTCCGCTGGGCCAGATCGGGCGAGGGTCGCGTCAGGTCGACACGGCCACGCTCGTTTTCCGCCAGGAGGGCCGCACCCGCCTGTTGCGAACGCCACTGGCCGACCGTTTCGTCGATCGCCTCCGCGACTCGTTCGAGCACCACCGCCTCGACACCGGACGTGACCGCCCCCTGGAAGCGTTCGGTGTTCGGGGGGCGACGGGTGACCGCCGACGCGACGCGGTCGCGGAGGCGGCCGATCGACGACTGCAGCGTTCGCAACAACTCGCCGGTGCCGACAACGTCCTGCCAGCGCGAGAGCACCTCACCGCGCATCACGGTGCCGTCACGTACATCGACAGCGATGTTCCACACCGCTCGTTCGAACGCGTCGTGGACCCGGTCGTCGAACCAGCCCACCATGTCGTCCTGGTACTCGATCGCGACGGCGACCCGTTCCGAACGCGTCGCGAGTTCGGCGATCGTTCCGTGGAGCGATCTGCGTATCAGCTCGGAGCGAGCCTGCTGATCGGCAGCGAGCGACTGGATCCAGCTCGTGATCGGTTGCACCGCGTGAGCGGGCAACCGTCCATCGGTCAACGGCTGTTCCTCGACGGTGAACGTCGGCGCCAGGCCGAGGCCTTCCGCACGCAGCATCTCGTCGAAGTGCGGACCGATCTCGGCGCCGGCGCCGGGCGGCACCCGGTTGAGCACCACACCCACGGCGACGCCGCGGGCGACCGCGCGATGGAGGAACTCCCATGGCACGGCGTCGCCATAGCGGGCTGCCGTGGTGACGAAGAGCCACAGGTCTGCCGCATCGAGCAACTGGGCGGCCACTGCGCGGTTCGCGTCGACGACCGAGTCGATGTCCGGTGCGTCGAGCAGCGCCAGAGCGGCCGGGACCGTGTCGAGGGCGACGAGCGCGAGGTGGTCGCTCGCCTCCGACGATCCCCCCTCCACCCGGGAGAGGCCGGGCAGGATGCGATCGTCCCGGAACCATCGTCGGGCATCAGGGTGGTGCACCAGGACCGGGCTGCGGGTGGTCGGTCGGAGCACGCCCGGACGCGACACCTCCGACCCGACGAGGCTGTTGACGAGCGTCGACTTCCCGGCCCCGGTCGAGCCTCCCACGACCGCCAGTACGGGCGCGTCGACGTCGCGCAAGCGGGGCAGGACGTAGTCGTCGAGCTGCTGGACGGCTGAGGCCGCCTGCGCTCTTGCTTCCTCGGCGCCGGGCAGATCGACCGACAGCGGAAGTTCGACCAGCGTGTCACGGAGTTCCGTCGCTGCGGTGAGCAACGCGTCGGTGTCGATGATCATCTCCCTTCACGGTCGGCGGCGGCGGATCTCCACTGTGCCACCTGGGCGTGGACCGAAACCAGCGCCGACGCAGTCCCCCGCCGCAGCGCGGCCGACGCCGTCCTCGACGCCGAACCGATGTCGGCACCCGACCTGCTCGAACTCCCTCAGGAACTCCGGCGAGCTTCGGGTGGTTGTCGGTCATGTCGCTTCCGCTCGCAGACCACCTTCTACAATTCGTCGTAGCATGGCTGCCGGTCGCAGACCGACAACCTCGTCACCGAGAAAGAGCCCCGATGACCCCATCAACGCCCCTCCACCGATCAGCGCATCGCTCTCGGCGGGCGCTGATCTCGGCTTCGTTCGCCTCGACCCTTGCAGTGGCGGCCCTGGCGGGGTGCGGCGACAGCGCTGACCAGGCCGCCCCTGCGGTGGCGACTGGCGCCGGACGAGGTGCTGAGCTCTACGAGGCGAACTGTGCCTCCTGCCACGGCAGCGACCTGCGCGGCACCGATGTCGGCCCGTCGCATCTCTCGATCGTCTACGAACCCGACCACCACGGTGACGACAGCTTCCGCTCCGCCATCGCCCAGGGCGCACGCGCTCACCACTGGAACTTCGGGGACATGCCGGCGGTGGGCGGACTGGACGACGACGAGGTCGACTCGATCATCGCCTTCATCCGATCAGAGCAGGAACGAGAAGGCTTCGAACCCTACGAACGACCCTGACCCTCGCCCCGGACGGCTACGCCGACGTCACCTGGCCATCAACAGTCCCAGTATGAGCCCAGCGCCGACGCCGGCGTCGGTCTCCGGGCTGGGGTCGGCAGCGGGCTCACGGTCACATGCAGCCCGCGTCGGCGGGTAGGGATTGATTGCTCGTCCGCCCGGCCGCACCTCGAAGTGCAGATGCGGTCCACCAGCGTTCCCGGTGCTGCCCACGTAGCCGACGACATCACCCTGAGCGACATCGCGGCTCTCGCCCGCCCAGGCGTCGAGGTGGGCGTAGAAGAACTTGTCGCCGCTCGGCGTCGTCAACCAGATCGACTTGCCACCGGCGCCGGTGTTCTTGAACTCGGCGAAGCCGGCGAGCGCCGCGACGACCGGGGTGCCACGTTCCGCGGCCATGTCGACGCCTTCGTGCCGCCGCCCCCCGGAACGCCGGTCACCCCAACTGTCGGAGAACTCGGCGGTCCCCGCGACGGGACACGCGATCGCATCGAGCGTGGCCGGCGAGTCGTCGGAGCGCGCGGCGAGATTCGAGTCGTGAGCTCGTGCGGGCGCTGCGGTCAAGACGACGGCAATCGCGAGAGCGGACCCGGCAAGGGCGCGCCGATGAAGAGGGGTAGGTGTACGCATGGCGGCATATGTTACGGTTTCGTGTCGACATTCCGACACAAACGTCATAATTCATGCCCGTGTCAGGCACGTTGCGTCGAACATCGCGTTCACGCCGCTGTGCGGAGCTACCGAATTGGCGTCGGCCTTTTCAGGAGACCGGCACGGTTGTTGCCGTCACCGCAGCCGTGGGAGCAACGGTCGTCGTGGTCGGAGCGATCGTCGTCGTCGTGGTCGTCGTGGTGGGAGCGATCGTCGTGGTCGTGGTCGTGGTCGGTGGTACCCAGTCGGGGTCGGGCCAGTCGAAGATCATCGGCTGAGCGCCGTACGTTTCCGGTTCCTCGACACCGTCGAAGACGTAGATCGGATCGTCGATCGAGACCAGGTCTTGGAGGTACTCGGCAATGTGCATCGGATGGCGAACGCATCCCCGTGACGCCGGGTGGTCGGGGACGTTGCCAGCGCCGTGGATGGCGATGCCGTAGTTGAAGTAGACCGGCTTGTAGAGACGACCGAGCTTGGCGTTGCGCCATCCTTCGACCTTGCGTTCGAAGTGATAGACCCCGCCGGGGGTGACGGACTTGCCGCAGATTCCCTTCGACTCCGTGGTGCCGTCGTCGAGGTCGACCTCGACTTCGTCGCACCATGTGATGCCTTCTCCCGACGACACATGACTGATGACGCGTGCCTCACCGTCGAAGAAGAGGACGGACACCTGCTCGGGGAGATACACCTCCATGTGGTTGCCACCCAACGAGCGACGCGGGGCCACGCGGAAGTCCTCGTTCATCCGCTCCCAGATGTCTGCGGTGACGACGCCGCGCATCTCCGTGCGAGGAGTTCCGAGGACGATCTTCTCGAACGCCCAGACGGCGCGCTTGGTTGCACCTCCGAAAACGCCGTCGATCGGACCGGGGTCGAACTGTCGGCTGGCGAGCAGGGCCTGCATCGCTTCGACTTTGCTGTCGACCATGCCCTCGCTGAGATCGTGGGCCAGTGGTGTCAGCGGTGCACTCGTCGCCGGGGAAACGACCGGCGCAACCGGCGACCGGAGGGCCGCTGGAGTGGTGCCCGTCGGGGCCGTCGTCGTGGAGGATGCTGCACCCTCCACACCATCCGGTCCCGCCGACGACGATGCCGACGACCTGGCCCAGATACCGAGAGTGACGGTGGCAGCCGCGCCGGCGAACACGAGTTGGCGTCGCGTCAGGATGGGCTCACGATCGTCGTCGTGGTGCGACCTGGCTCCGAGGTTGGGGTTGTCCACCACGTTGATACTACGAGCTGTCGTACTTTTTGGCGGAGCGATCGCGGAGTTTCGATCGAGTTTCCGGCCGAGAAAGGCCCCGACACGAACTCGTCGGGAGCGCCGAACGTGATCGCTCACGAAGCGGTCGACTACCCGCGGGGAACGAAGCTGCCCTGCACGTTGACGGTGACGTTCATTTCGTTCTTGCGCCACAGTTCGCCCTCGACATCGTCGAGACCGAGCCACGAAATGAACGTTTCCTGGTCGCCGATCCGCAGGCGCGCGCAACCCTTGCTCTGCGGGGTCGGTGGCACGTTGTTGGCGCCATGGATCGCCTGGCCGAGATCGAAGTACAACGGCTTGTAGAGGTTGCCGTTGAGCGGATTGTCGACACCGACGGGGAATTCGCTGCTGTTGTGCCATCCCCCGTTGTCGAGTGCCGGGTTGAAGCGGAATGCGGCGGCTCGGTCTTGGTCACGAGTTTCAAATCCCTCGGACCCCGTCGAGGTCGGGAACACGAAACTGGTTTGTTCGCCCGCGCCGATGAACATGATCTGACAGGTCCGGTCGATCAGAACCCACCGTTCCGATGCCGTTGCCGTGGTCGCCGGCGTGGGCAGTGCAGTCGCATCGATCAGCCGAATCTGCTCCTCGGTGCCTGGGGACATGTCCGCGATCGTCGTGGCCAGTCCGAACGCAAGGCGAGCAGCGCAGAGTCGCTGTCCCGTGCGCTCGCCAGAGACGCCGTCGACGACAAGGTCACCGGTACCGAAGCCGGCGAACAATTCGTTCAACTTCACCTGTTGCTGCTCGACGTTCGCGACGACAGCACCCGCGATGGTGGAGTCGTTCAGCTCGGTCCTCGGTGTTCCGTCGATGTCGTTGATGCCGTTACCGGCGCAGATGTCGACCAGATCACCGACCTGAGTGCCATGGACGAATCCGTTCTCGGCCCAGAGATCGATCGGGGCCACTGCGACAGCGAGTTCCGTTGCGAGAAGTTGCATCGAGCCGGCGGTGCCGGAACGCACGACGCAACTGGGGTCGAACACGTCGAGTGGTTCAGGGGGCGTCGTGGTCGTCGTGGTGGTGGCGGTTGTCGTCGTGGTCGTCGACGTGCTCGTGGTCGTCGTCGCGACGGTCGCAGGAGCCATGGGCGCAGCGAGGGTCGTCGTTGGCGCCGACGGTGCAGGATCATCGAGCGTTGCTGGCGCGTCGTCGTTCGCTTCGCCCGCTTCGGTCGAGGCGGTGCATGCCGAGATCGTGACGGCTGCGAGCGCGGCCAGAATCGCAACTCTGCGAGACCGACCGGTCCCAGGCCAGGAACTCACACTGAGAGACGACGCTCCGTCGAAGTACGACACGACGTCGTAAAATAGCGCCGACGGGTTCCGATGTGGGGGCGGGCGCCACCTCCACGCACCCACCGCACGCCCGGGCAGCCGATTCCGCACTCGCATGCATACCCTGGCCCCCTATGGCTGGTTATTCACTGTCGAAGGATCAATACCTCGCACGTTTGCGCAAGATCGAGGGGCAGGTGCGCGGATTGCAGCGGATGATCGATGACGACACCTACTGCATCGACGTCCTCACCCAGATCAGTTCGGTGACCAAGTCGTTGCAGGGCGTCGGACTCGGCCTGCTCGACGAGCACGTCCGCACCTGCGTGCACGATGCAATGGTGTCGAGCGACGACGGGGGCGACAAGAAGATCGATGAAGCCATGGGCGCAGTCGCCCGCCTCCTGCGCTCCTGACCCCCGGCCCACCGGAACCCGGTCGCCGCCCTGATAAACTCCTACACAATGTCGTACTTCCATGGTCGACACGCAACGGCACGTTCCGTGCGAGCTGGCGCCATGTATGCCCGGGCCGCGACCGCACGACCCATCGAGGAGTCCTGAACACCGAACCAAGAGGAGCACCCATGATCAACTCACTGCAGATTCTCGGCGACGCTCACGTCGGCCACATGAACGGGTGGGGAGGTGGATGGATGTGGCTCTGGGGCGCGCTGATGATGGTGATCGTCGCGGTCGCGATCGTCTGGCTGGTGCGTGCCACGGCGAGTGGCTCACGCGGCAGCGCCTCCTCCAGCTCGGACCACGCTCGCTCGATCCTGGCCGAGCGGTACGCCCGGGGCGAGTTGACGACCGAGGAATACCGCGAGCGACTCGATCACCTCGTCTGAGGTTTTCGTCCAGCACGCACGTGTTTCGGTTCGCCATCATCAGAGCATTCCGACAACGTGTCGTAACACGCACCACCCGCCTCGTCGTCCGCGACGTCGCATATGGGCCGTACCCCCATAGGGTATAACCGGAGGTTTGATCATGATCGAGAACATCGTCGTCATCGCAGCGAGCGTGGGACTCATCGGATTCCTGTGGTGGTTCTTCTTCGGTCCGCAGCAAGCAAGTAGGGCGCAGCAGCGCGGCGGGGTCCAAGAAGTCGACATCACCGTCAAGGGCGGCTACTCACCGAATTTGATCCGGGTGCGTGAGGGGGTGCCGCTGCGGTTGAACTTCGATCGCCAGGAATCGGGAGACTGCACCTCACGGGTGGTGTTCGCCGACTTCAACGCATCGAAATCTCTCCCGGCATTCGGCACGGCGACGCTCGAGTTCACGCCCGACAAGGTCGGCGAGTTCGACTTCGCGTGCGGCATGAACATGATCCACGGCACGCTCGTCGTCGAACCCGCTGACGGACCCGCAGACGGCTCCGAAGCAGGCGACCATGACGATCCCGACGTGGCGACTGCGGTCGGTGTCGGGCCGTCGTCAACGGCGCGCATCGCGACCGAGCACGCCGAGTTCCGCGTATCGAACATGTCGTGCGCATCGTGTGTGGTCAACATCGAGACGGTGCTCGGGAGGATTCCCGGTGTCGATCGTGTCGACGTGAACTACGGCGCCGAGCGCCTGTCGATCGACTTCGACCCCACCCAGGTCAGTACCGCAGACCTCGAATCGGCGCTGGCCGAAACCGGCTACCGGCTGACTTCCCGCAACGCTACGAAGGATGGTGCAGGGGATCAGTCGGTCGAGGACCGTGAAGCAGATGACCGGCGCGCCGAGATGCGCGACCTGTCGATCCGGGTGGCGATCGGCACCGTGCTCACGTTGCCGATCGCCGTGGGCGTGATGGCGATGGACCTGTTCGGTGCGTCGTGGGTGCCGGAGTTCTTGATGAACCGCTGGTTCCAGTTGGCGATGATCACCCCGGTCATGTTCTACAGCGGCTGGCCGATCCATCGCATCGGCTGGCTGACGCTGCGCCATCGCACCGCCGACATGAACACCCTCATCACGATCGGGACGACCGCCGCCTACAGCTACAGCGTGCTCGTCACCGTTGCGCCCTCGCTGGTGCCCGCCGACGTGCGCGAGGTCTACTACGAAGCCGTCGGGGTGATCATCACGCTCATCCTGATCGGGCGGCTGCTCGAGGTTCGGGCCAAAGCCGGCACCGGCGAGGCGATCCGCAAACTCATCGGGCTGCAGCCCAAGACCGCGACCGTCATCGAGGACGGCGTCGAAGTCGAACGACCGGTGGAGGATGTCGTGCTCGGCGACGTCGTGTTGGTGCGCCCCGGCGAGAAGGTGCCCGTCGACGGCACGATCATCGACGGGCGTTCGACACTGGACGAGTCGATGGTCACCGGCGAGTCGATCCCGGTGACCAAACAGGTCGGCGACTCGGTGATCGGAGCAACGATCAACCAGACCGGCGCGTTCCGACTGGAAGCAACCCGGGTCGGCGCTGAGACGATGTTGTCGCAGATCATCCAACTCGTGGAGGCCGCCCAAGGGTCCAAGGCGCCGATCCAACGACTTGCCGATCGTGTCTCGTCGTACTTCGTGCCGGCGGTGATGGTCATCGCCATCACCACGTTCGCGACCTGGTTCGTGGTCGGACCGGCGCCGGCGTTCACCCTGTCGCTCGTCGCGGCCGTGTCGGTGTTGATCATCGCGTGTCCCTGTGCGCTCGGGTTGGCGACGCCACTGTCGATCATGGTCGCCACCGGCAAGGGAGCCGAGAACGGCATTCTCGTCCGATCCGCCGAATCGTTGGAAACCGCCCATCGGATCAACACCATCGTGTTGGACAAGACCGGCACCATCACGCGGGGCGAGCCGGCGCTCACGGATGTGATCACGGTCGGCGACATCGACGAATCCGAACTGCTGCGACTGGTCGCATCGGCCGAGCAATCCTCGGAACACCCGCTCGCGCAGGCGATCGTGACCGGCGCCCGAGATCGCCAACTCGATCTCGCCGACGCCGACGAGTTCGACTCGATCACCGGCAAGGGCATCCGCGCGATCGTCACCGGCCGCGAGGTGCTCATCGGCAACCGCCGCCTCCTCGTCGACGCCGACATCGACACCGGCGATCTGTCGACCGACATGGACCGTCTCGCCGAGGAGGGCAAGACGCCGATGTTCGTGGCGATCGATGGACGGCCCGGCGGCGTGATCGCGGTGGCCGACACTGTGAAGGACGAGTCCGCGGACGCGATCGCAGCGTTGCGAGCGCTCGGCCTGCAGGTCGCGATGATCACCGGCGACAACGCTCGCACCGCAGCCGCGATCGCTCGTCAGGTGGGCATCGAGCGGGTGTTGGCCGACGTGCTCCCCGAGCACAAATCTCGCGAGGTTCGCAGGCTGCAGGACGAGGGCGGCGTGGTGGCCATGGTCGGCGACGGCATCAACGACGCACCAGCACTCGCTCAAGCAGACGTCGGGTTCGCGATCGGCACCGGCACCGATGTCGCCATCGAGTCATCCGACATCACACTGATCTCCGGTGCACTCAACGGTGTCGTCACCGCCATCACCCTCAGTCGCGCCACGATGCGCAACATTCGCCAGAACCTGGTCCTGGCGTTCGTCTACAACGCCATCGGCATCCCCATCGCCGCCGGCGTGCTCTACCCCTTCATCGGCGTGCAGCTCAGCCCGATGATCGCTGCTGCGGCCATGGCCGCGTCGAGCCTGTCCGTGGTCGGCAACGCAAGCCGACTACGTCGCTGGAAGGCACACGACATCGACGCCAGCCAGGTGTCCGCCGCCCAGGCTCCAATCGTCGAGGTGGGCGATGCGTCCGTCGGGTCCAGCGCGACCACCAGTCACGTTGGGTAGGTGAGCACTGGTCCGTCGTCACCCCGGCGGTCTTCGGTGTGACGGAGGTCACGGAGCGCTGGCGAGAGGTGACGCCGAGGCGCTACTACGTTACGTCGTACCGCTTGGCGGGCCGCGAGCGTCTCCACCGAGACTCGCCATGCCAACACATCGAACGTCTCATCGAAAGAGGTCACCATGCGTCATCCCATTCGTTTCGTCATCGTCCCCGTCGTCGCGGGCGCGCTCCTGTTGAGTGCCTGCGGCAGTGACAGCTCGAACAGCTCCGCCGAGTCGTCGTCGGCACCGGCCGCAGAGGTCACTGGCGACTTCAACGACGCCGACGTGCTCTTCGCCCAAGGCATGATCCCCCACCATGAGCAAGCCGTCGAGATGGCGGCGTTCGCCCTCGATCCAGCCGCTGGAGCCAGCACCGAGGTCCAAGCGCTGGCGACGCAGATCCAGGGGGCACAGGACCCCGAGATCGAACTGATGACCGGATGGCTCGAGGCGTGGGGCCAACCTCTCGACATGCCGGGCATGGAAGGCATGGACGACATGGCCGGCATGGAGGGAATGGACGGGATGATGTCTGCAGAAGACATGACCAACCTGGCGACGCTCACCGGTGCCGAGTTCGACACGGCGTGGGCCGAGATGATGATCGCACACCACGAAGGCGCCATCGCCCAAGCGCAGACCGTCAAGGCCGCCGGCTCGAACCCCGACGTCCTCCTGCTCGCCGACCAGATCATCGCCGCGCAGCAAGCCGAGATCGACGAGATGACGGCGCTGCTCGCGGGTTGAGGCTTCATCCACGACACAGCCTCGTAACGTGTGGCGCCATGGCGGAGCCCACGAACTCGAACGGACGCCCACGCGCCCTCCGGCGTGCGTTGATCGCGACGCTCGTCGGAGTCGGCGTCGCGACGCTCGGCGTCGTGGTGGGCGCCACCCCGGTGTCGGCCCACACCAGTTTCGCCGGGTCGGATCCAGCGAACGGAGCTGTCATCTCCGAGCCGGTCGACGAGATCACGATCCGGTTCACAGGTGTCTGCGAAGAGGCCGGTGACGGCTTCGTCGTGCTCGACCCCACCGGTCAGGTGAGCGAGCCGACCTCGGTGACCACCACCGATGGCAAGGTCTTCCGGCTCACATTCGATCCGGCACTCGACGGCGGCGTGGTCGGAGTCCGATGGAGTGTCCGCGCCGGCGACAACCATCCGATCGACGGCAGCTTCTCCTTCACCGTCGACAAGAGCGCCACAGCAGTAGCCGGCGACGACATGTCGTCGATGACGCCCGAAGAGATGGCTGCGATGGGCTCGGGTGACATGTCGTCGATGACGCCCGAAGAGATGGCCGCGATGGATGACTTCCTCCTGGTCGACCCGACCCGACCTGGCGAGACCACTGCGACGATCGGCCGCGGGCTGAGCATCGCGTCGATCGTGCTGGTGCTCGGATTCTTGGCGTTCGCTGCTACCACGTTGCGTGGCTCGCGCATCGAGGTCGAGGGGTTGATCACTGCAGTCCGCATCGTCGGTGCCGTCCTGGTCGTCGGCGCCGCGGTCGAGTACGTCGGCATCGCACGCATCGCCGGCGAGTCGCTGGCTTCGGCGTGGTCGTCGTCCGCCGGTGCCGCCATCGTGTTGCGAACCCTGGCCGGCCTCGCCATCGCGATCGGTCTCGTCGCCACCACGACCCCCGTGCGGGCGCCGCGAATCGCCCGATCGCTGTCGTCGGCGGTCAATTCGACCACCAGCAACCCGGAGTCCGACTTCTGGGGCAACGATGCGTCTCACGGCGGCGCACGCCCCGATGCAGCACCGAGGGAGCGAGACGTCCGCAGGGTCTCGTCGAACGGATTCAGCGACCCCGGCCTCGTACTCGCACGCAACCTCGGAACGACACGCCCAGCGTCTCGAGCGCCCGTAGTCGACACCCGGACCGCTGCGAGGGCGCCGAGCGGCGCTCGACGTCGGTCGCAAGAAGCAGTCATCGAGCCGTCTCGGGAACCCACCGACGCAATCCGCCAGTGGCGGCCGGAGCGCTCCTCGTGGCCCGCCTACGTCGGGATCGGTCTCGCGATCGCGTCGTTCTGGTTCGAGGGACACACCGTGACGAAGGGCTGGCGTCCGCTGCACGCGGTCGCCAACAGCGTGCACATCGTGGCTGGATCCGTGTGGGTCGGCGGTGTCATCGCCATGTCCATCGTGTTATGGACTCGACATCGGCGCCACCGTCCGACCGGCACGCTGGAACTGCTCGTCAGGTTCTCTGCTGTTGCCAGCGTCGCCCTCGGCGCCGTCGTCGTCGCCGGGTTGGTGATGGCCGTGTCGATCCTCGATGGTTTCGGCGAACTCACATCCACCCAGTGGGGCCAGACCCTGCTCCTGAAGTCGGCGGCCGCCGGTCTCGCGATGCTCGTCGGCGCCTACAATCACTACCGGCTGCTGCCAGCTCTCGAACGCAACCCGGACGATGCGGCGCTCCACCACTCCGTCAGATCAACCGTGACCGCCGAGGCGATCATGCTCGGCTTCGTCGTCATCGTGACCGCCTGGCTCGTCGCCGCCGCGTCCTGAGGTTCGGAACGCACGTCTTGGACCGTAGGGGGTTCCGAGCAAGCCGATCAGTGTCACTTCGGCGCGGTTGAGTTGCGCTGGGCGAGGGTACACGGGTGCCCATGGCAGTAGCGAAGAAGTCTCCCCCGAAGAAGTCGGTTCCGAAGAAGGTCGCCTCCACGACGAAGTCGTCCGCGAAGAAGTCGGTCGCGAAGACGAAGTCGGCCGCGAAGAAGTCGGTCGCCAAGGCCAAGTCCCCGGCAAAGAAGTCAGCCGCGAAGAAGTCCACCGCCAAGAAGTTGTCGGCGGCTTCGTCCCCGAGCGACGCGATCGCCATTCTGAAGGCGGACCACCGTCGGGTGTCAGATCTGTTCGACACGTTCGACAGCCTCGGCGACCGCGCTCACAAGACGCGTGAGTCCACGGTCGACAAGATCGTCGAGGAACTGTCGGTCCACGCCGGCATCGAGGAAGAGGTCTTCTACCCGGCGGTGCGTGAGCGGCTCGCCGCCAGCGACGTCGGCCAGATCCTCGAAGCCCTCGAGGAACACCACGTCGTCAAACTGCTCCTCAGCGAAGTGCAGTCGATGTCGTCCACGAGCGAGCGATACACCGCGAAGGTGACGGTGCTGCGAGAGATCGTCGACCATCACGTCGACGAGGAAGAGGACGAACTCTTCAAGAAGGTCCGAAAGGAATTCACACGCTCGGAATTGGTGCAGCTCGGCAATGACCTCACCGCAGCGCGCAGCTCGGCACCCACACGCCCCCACCCGACCGCCCCGGACACCCCTCCGGGGAACGTGGTCGCCAACGTGATCGCTGCGCCGTTCGATGCTGCCACCGGGATCACGACCCGAGCCGCCGAGGCAGTTCGCGGGCTGGTCGACTGAGCCCTGTTCCGCCGGTCGGAACAACGCTCAGGCCCTGACGGTGGACCAATCCGGCGCGTCGGATCTGCTGGTTGGGCTGCCCGACGTGAGCATCGAGGGCGTTGGGTGACTGGCCGAGATGACTACGGATCGTGATCACCACGCGAGCGCAGAACCGACGTCGAGCTCGGGCCGCTCGTGCTCATGGCGTACCCGGCGAGATGGCGCGGACAGCGTGTCGTCCGACACGAGCACGCGCTGAGCCCCGAGGACGTCGACAGCGCATCGACGTCGCCCGGGGCTTGTTTCGGTCGAGAGGAATGGGGAAGCGCGACCGCTGGGGTCAGCGAATGTCGGTCTCTTCGACGACGTGGTTGCCGTCGGAGGAGACGTGGCGCTCGCTGCGCATCTTGTTCCTGCCGAGCGACATGAAGCCTGCCCCCTGGATCGCAGCGGCGATCAGTGCCAACACGCCGGCACCCATCAGGATGTAGCCGACCGCCACGAGGTCGACGCCGTCGACGGCAGTGTCGATGGCGAAGGTGACGAGTGCTCCGGCGACGAGCAGAATGATTCCGAGTACGACGAGCATGTTTCTCTCATTTCTGTTTGGTGAACGCCGGCACGCGCCGGCGATCTGGGGTCGAGGGTCCAATTGCGAAGCAGGAGGTACCTCTTCGGCACCGCCACCAAACCACCCATGAGGGGTGTCCGCCACACCCCCAGGGGTGGTTTGGGCACAACGCAGGACGCGTAGGGTCGTCTCCAACATGGCACACAACAAAGGCGAACCCATCACGCTTGCGCTCATCGATGACTACGACGTGGTCGTCATCGGCGTCGCACACATGTTCAATTCCTACGAGGACCGGATCAAGATCCTCGAACTCGACGCCAACACGCCGCTCACCGACCGCGTCGACATCGTCCTGTACGACTCGTTCGCCCAGCCCCAAGCCGACCACGTCGAAGTCGCCGCGCTCGTCGCCAACCCACTCGCTGGTCGTGTCGTCGTCTACACCTGGAACTTCCATCACGACCTCGTTCGAGCAGCGTTCGAGGGAGGAGCGAGCGGCTACCTCTCGAAGACGCTGCCGGCGCGAGAACTCGTCGAGGCGCTCGAGACCATTCACGCCGGCACACCGGTCACCAGCCCGGCTCCGGGCAAGAACAAGTTGTCGGTCGGCCTCGACTGGCCCGGCCGTACCGAAGGCCTCTCCGAGCGTGAAGCGGAAATCCTCGCACTCATCACCCAGGGCAAGACGAACAACGAGATCGCCGGCCTCGTGTATCTCTCGATCAATTCCATCAAGACCTACATCCGGTCTGCCTATCAGAAGATCGGCGTCACGAACCGAGTGCAAGCCGTGCTCTGGGGAGTGGAACACGGCTTCAAACCCGACTACCACCGCATCGACCACTGGATCCCCTCGGACCACCGGATCTAGAACATTCGAGCCGCCTCGGAACCACCTCCGCACGGTCGGGAGAGTCCTCACGGTGGGGAGAGTCCTCGATCCGTGTTTACGGACGGTTGGGGAGGGAACGCTTTTGTTACGAATGCGTTACAACCGTAACGACAACGAAAGGATGAGGACATGAGTACCGACAACACCTCCGAGCGCAGGTCCGAGACCTACACCGGCCACGGCGTCATCGGGCCCGATGATGAAACCATCGGCAAGGTCACCGACGTCATCTACGAGCACGGCGCCACCGCGCCGGCATGGCTGGTCGTCAACCCCGGCATCCTCCAGGCCGAGCACTACGTACCGGTCGAGGGTTCCTACGTCACCGACGACGGTCGCATCGTGTTGCCGTTCGACAAGAAGTGGGTGAAGGACGCCCCCAAAGCGACCGGCGACCACGTGGTGGACGGCCGTCTCGAGAAGGCGCTGGTCGAGCACTACGGCAACTCACTGGACTGATCGCCCGACTGCGATCCGCCGTGGGGCACACTGCGTAGGTGGCTGATGTTCGGGGAGGTGGTGCGCGGTGTCGTTGACGGAGCGTGTCGACGCCTTCCAACGTCGCCACCCGGTCGCCGGGTTCCCGATCGGGGTGATCTACAAGTTCGGCGAAGACCAGGGGCCGTATCTCGCGGCCCTCATCACCTACTACGGGTTCTTGTCGTTGTTCCCGCTGCTGCTGCTCCTCACCTCGGTCCTCGGGTTCGTGCTCGACGGCCGCCCCGAGCTGCAGCAACGGATCCTCGATTCCACACTCAGCCAGTTCCCGGTGATCGGTGACCAGCTGGCAGACCCCCAGGGGCTCCAGGGCAGCATCGGCGCGATCATCGTCGGTGGTCTCATCGCGTTGTACGGCGCCCTTGGCTTCGCGCAGGCCATCCAGCACACGATGTACGTCACCTGGTCGGTGCCCCGCAACCGCCGACCGAACCCCATCCGGGCCCGCCTGCGAAGTCTGAGCCTCATCGCCGTGGCCGGGACCGCCGTCGTGGCCACCACGATCATGTCGGGCGCCGGGTCGAACGCCAGGGCGTTCGGCGCCGACGTCGGGCGCTGGAGCACCGTCGCCGCGATCATCTTGTCGATTCTCGTCAACCTCGCAGTGTTCGTCGTGATGTTCAGGATCTTCCGCCCCGAAAAGGTGCGTCGACGCGAAGTCATCCCCGGCGCGATCGTCGCCGCCGTCATCTGGCAGCTCCTCCAGTTCTTCGGTGCCGTCTTCGTCGGGAACGTCGTCAAGGACTCGGGCGCCACCTACGGCGTGTTCGCGATCGTGCTCGGCTTGTTGGCATGGATCTTCCTCGCCGCCGTGGGCGTCGTGATCGGATCGGAGATCAACGTGGTGCGCACCAAACGGTTGTATCCCCGGGCGCTGCTGACAGCGTTCACGGACAACGTCGATCTCACCGATGCCGACCGACGCGCCTACCTCGACGCGGTCAACTCCCAGCAGTTCAAAGGCTTCCAATCGGTGACCGTGCACTACGAAGACGACGGCCAACAAGCATCGGCCCGACGCGCGCTCGCCCAAACGCCCGCCGACCCGGACGAGGGCGGTTGAGCACCGACGCCGATCCGACGACGAGCTGCGAGGCGCCCACGAGACTGGCCCGCGTGACGCGCGCTCATCGAAGCGCGCGCAGAGCCGGCAGTCTGACATCCAACCGTGGCGACCCAGCCGTAGCGGGCTTCGCGAGGGTGGTCGACGGGCTCGAGTCAGGGGTCCGCTGTTTCGCAGAGTCGTCGCGTTTCAACTCGGGTCGAACGGGTAGCAGAGATGACACAGCCCGGTTGCATGGCCGGGCCGTCCATGAAGCCAACCGAACAGGGAGCGACCATGACGAACGCTTGGACATATCGCGAGAACATCTACCGAGACGACAGCAACCTGAGCGGGTTCGATGTCGAAGCCACCGATGGCAGCATCGGATCTGTCGACGAAGAAAGCACCGGGAGCGATCACCTCATCGTCGACACCGGGATCTGGATCTTCGGGAAGCGACGCCTCCTCCCGGCCGGCGCTGTCACCCGCGTCGACTACGACGAGGAAAAGGTCTACGTCGACATGACCAAGGACCAGATCAAGGACGCCCCTGACCTCGACGAAGAACTCGACCGCACGAGCGACGACTGGAACCGGGACCCGTACGAGTCCTACTACGGCCCCTACATCTGGTGATCCCCGAAACCTCGACACCTGTGATGTCATGTGAGCACGTTCCGGGGTGCTGTCGAGGTTGGTGAGGAGGAGGGCTCGTTCGGTTTGGTCGTACTCGGTGGCGTGGTCAGTTGGCGAGCAGCGAGGTGATCGGGCCGATCGCCAACCCGTCGCGGATCTCACGCTCGCCGAGTGGAGCTTCGAGCTCGACGACGACCGGTGCCGCTGGGTTGTCTTGGCAGTCCTGGGAGCCCGGTCGAGGGATCACCCCGAACGCGATCCGAACGGCGTCTTCGGTTTCGACGACGTGGGGGCCGAGCAGGCGATCACCCATGTCTTGTCCGCTTGCGCAGCCGCGTTCGGTGGCGAGCACGCTGATCGCGGTCGAGGAGGAGTCCGGCGTCGGGACGTCGGGGTTCAGTTCCCACTCGACCGCACCCAAACCGTCGGGCAGCATCAGACGGACGTCGCAGGGTCCTCCTGCGCTGGCGCCGGCCCAGATCCAGCCGTTGGCGCCCATCTCGGCGCCGATGAACGAGACACCGTCGTCACCGATACGGATGAACGAAGCGCGTTCGAAATTCTCGTACAGCAGCGACCACCCATCCTGTGGCCAGTATTGGCCCTCGGGGTTCGCGAGCCAGTCATCGAGCACGGATCGCAGTCCGGCGTCGACGTCCGCGGCGGGCGTGAGCTTCCCGAGGTCGCCGAGTTCGAACTGGAGACCGTCGCAGGTGACAAGCGTGTCGGCCGGGTAGGTGCCATCGCTGTCGGGGAGTTCGATGACGTCGAGCGGCGTTCCGGCCTGGATGGGTTCGGGCGCTTCATCGACGAACTGGCCCGACCAACACACCATCTCGGAGCTGATCCCGTCGAGTTCTGAGATTGCGTCGGTGATGGAAACCAGGTCGTTCGGGCTGATCGGATTCGGCAAGTCGACGCTCACCCGATTCCGCAGCAGATCGGCACCACCGCTCACCGGCGACACCGTCACCGCCTGTGCAGCCCCGATCACGGGACCGATCGCGTCGACCAACTCCGCTTCGGTGTGCTCGACCTGCGCAATGTCGAACGCCACACCCCACTCGCCGATCGGACGGTCGTCGGTGATCTCGGGTGGCGGCTCGACCGCATGAACGTCATCGGGTGACGGCCGCCGCTGCGCCAAGGCCGCGAGGTGTGCCACCGGGTCGTCGGTGAACGCGAGTACGACGGTGCCCAACGCGTCGCGATCGATCCACAGCCCACCGAAGGTGTCGACGTGCTCACCGGCATAGGTGAGCAGCACACCGTGGAAGACAGGGTCAATGTTCCCCTGCGCTCCGTCGCTCACCACGTCGGTCGTGATCTGCGCCACGTCGGCACATCGGGCAACTGACTCCGACACCGATGGCTCGGTCTCCGCCACGCTCGAACTCGACGGAACCGCCGACACCTCCCGCTGCGATTGGGCGCCCGCGTCACCGCACGCGACCAGCACCGCTGCTGCCACGGCCGCCACGACAAGAGATCGCATACGCATCACAGCAGTCTGACGCGCTCAGCCGCGGTCTGGTTGCCGCGCACCGCACGAACGTGGCCAACCCCTGTGTACCGCTCGAGTCAGGTAGCTGGACCCGGCCATCGAACGCGCGCGATCGCTTCGACGAACGGGGTGTTGTTCGAAGAGCGGGTCGACCTACTGATGCAGACCCCTGCTGCTCAGGTGCTGATGCCATCGTCGAGGCTGAACGCTGACGACAGCCCGGTCGACTCGAGCAACCTGCGGACGTTCCGCCGGGCCGAGCGCAACGTGACCTGGCCGGTTCCGACGCGGGTGTTGAGTTCGATCAGAACTCGTAGCCCGCTGGAATCGATGAACGTCACGTCGGCGACATCGACCACGACACGGCCGTTGCCCGACGTCGGAAGTTCACCGCCGAATGCCTCTGCAAGCGCAGGAGTGGTGCTGGCATCGATATCACCTGTGAGCTTCCAACCG
>JBBQEU010000034.1:0-28341 GCA_038321235.1 Acidimicrobiales bacterium
TGAACTATAACCCATATGTGCGCGACTGCTCGTCGACCTTGGCCGTGTACTCCTTGAAGACGTCGTAGCGACCGGTGCGGGTGGCGTGCTGGAGCTTGAACACCGTCTCGGGGTTGAACAAGTGCAACTCGCCCTCGCGGCGCCACTGGTACTCGCCGCCCAGTTCGAGCTTGCGGTGAGCGCGCTCTTCGGGACGGGACGGGTTCGCCATGGCGTGACGGGCGGCGACCTCGGCGGCTATCTCCTCGAGGCCGATGCCGCCGAGCTGCGAGATCGTGCCGGTGAAGTAGGCGTCGACCACGGTCTTGCCGAGCCCGATCGCCTCGAAGATCTGGGCGCCGGTGTACGACGCAACCGTCGACACACCCATCTTCGACATGATCTTGAGCACACCCTTGCCACTGGCCTTGATGTAGTTCTTGACCGCCTTGACCGAATCCATCCCGCCGAGGCCGTGCATCTCCTCGGCGATCAGGTCCTCGATCGACTCGAACGCCAGATACGGGTTGATCGCGCCGGCGCCGTATCCGATGAGGAGCGCCATGTGGTGCACCTCGCGGGCGTCACCAGCCTCGACGATCAGACCGGCCATCGTGCGCTGCTTGGTGCGCACCAGGTGATGGTGCACGGCAGCGGTCAGCAGCAGCGACGGAATCGGGGCCTCGACCGTGTCGGCGTTGCGGTCCGAGAGCACGATGATGCGGGCGCCCGCTTCGATCGCGTCGGACGCCTGCTGGCAGACGCGGTCGAGCGCTGCGCGAAGGCCGGAACCGCCGTCGCTCACTCGATACAGCCCCGACACCACCTTGGCCTGGAGGCCCGGGCGGGTGCCGTCGTCGTTGATGTGGATGATCTTCGCGAGTTCGTCGTTGTCGATGATCGGGAACGGCAGCGACAACTGCCGACAGCTCTCGGGTCCAGGGTCGAGCAGGTTGGCCTCGGGCCCGACCGACGACGACACCGCGGTGACAACCTCTTCTCGGATCGCATCCAGGGGCGGATTGGTCACCTGTGCGAAGAGCTGCTTGAAGTAGTCGAACAGCAACCGGGGGCGCTCGGAGAGCACGGCCAGCGGGGTGTCGGTGCCCATCGATCCCAGGGCCTCTCCGCCGCTCGCTGCCATCGGCGTGATGAGGATCTTGAGTTCCTCGTGGGTGTAGCCGAACATCTGCTGGCGCCGCAGCACGCTGTCGTGGCTGAACACGACGTGCTCACGTTCGGGCAGATCAGGCAACGCCACCATGCCGTCTGCCAGCCAGTCGCCGTAGGGGTGCAGACCAGCGAGTTCGGACTTGATCTCGTCGTCGCTGACGATGCGTCCCTGGCGGGTGTCGATCAGGAACATCTTGCCCGGCTGGAGCCGGCCCTTGGCGACGACCTTGGCCGGATCGACGTCGATCACCCCGACCTCCGACGCCATGACCACGATGTCGTCGTCGGTCACCCAGTAACGGCTGGGTCGCAGACCGTTGCGGTCGAGGACGGCACCGATCACCTCGCCGTCGGTGAAGGCCACGCTCGCCGGGCCGTCCCACGGCTCCATCATCGCGGCGTGGAACCGGTAGAAGTCGCGCTGTTCCTGCGACATCGTCTCGTGGTTCTCCCATGCTTCCGGGATCATCATCAGTATCGCGTGGTGGATCGGGTAGCCACCGAGGTGGAGGAGCTCGAGCACTTCGTCGAACCGTGCAGTGTCCGACGAACCTGGGGTGCAGATCGGGAACGCTTGGTCGATGCCCGGGAGTAGATCGCTCGCGAGCATTGCCTCGCGAGCGCGCATCCAGTTCTGGTTGCCCTGCACGGTGTTGATCTCACCGTTGTGCGCGACGAATCGGTAGGGGTGCGCGAGCGGCCACGACGGGAACGTGTTGGTCGAGAACCGCGAGTGCACGAGCAGCAACGCCGATTCGACCCGAGGATCGAGGAGATCGGGGAAGAACTCGCTCAGCTGCGGCGTGGTCAGCATGCCCTTGTAGACGATCGTCCGCGACGACAACGACGCGAAGTAGGTGTCGAGCTCGCCCTCGAGCTCGCGTCGGCTGCGCTTGCGGGCCACGAACGCCATGCGGTCGAGTTCGATCCCGGTGGCACCATCGGGGTCGGAGACGAACAACTGCTTGAACGTCGGCATCGCCGCCCGGGCGGTCTGGCCGAGGCAGTCGGGGTTGATCGGGAGGTCACGCCACCCGAGGACGGTCAGGCCAACCTCCTCGACCGTTGCCTCGATCGCGGCAATGGCCTTCTCACAGGCCCCCGGGTCGGCAGGCAAAAACGCGATACCCGCCGCATAGGCGCCGGCGACGGGGAGGTCGAATTCGACGACATCGCGCAGGAATGCGTCGGGAACCTGGATGAGAATGCCGGCGCCGTCACCGGTGTCCGGCTCGGCACCGGTTGCTCCACGGTGCTCCATGTTCGTCAGTGCCTGGAGACCGGTGAGCACCAACTCGTTGCTGCGCACGCCCTTCAGATGGGCAACGAACGACACACCGCACGAGTCGTGTTCGTTCCTGGGGTCGTACAGGCCGATCGGGCCGGGGGGCTGTTGCATCATCACATCCGCGTGTCTCGAAATTGCACGGCCCCGTGGTGGATCCGGTCATCGTTGACCGGTGGGAGCGATCGACGGTGACCTGCTCACACGGGGTGCCCGAGACAACGCTGGCTCGATGCGGGGAAAACACATCATAGGGGTCAGGACCTGCCGTCGGAAAGTTCGTTCGCTCGTGATTCCGGAGACCAGACTCACCACATGGCGCACCAGCACACCACCACCGCCCCAGACGGCACCGCGATCGCCTGGAGCCGAACCGGCTCTGGCCACCCGGTGGTGCTGGTGCACGGCATCACCGAATCGGCCTCCTCGTTCGATCCGGTCATCACGCGCCTCGCCACCACCAACGAGGTGATCACCCTCGACCTACGTGGCCACGGCGAGTCCGGTCTCGCCGCCGACTACGGACTCGCGCCGATGGCTGGCGACGTGGCAGCGGTCATCACCGCAGCCGATGTGTCTCGCCCGCACCTCGTCGGCCATTCGCTCGGCGGTGCCGTGGTCACGGCGGCTGGCTCGATGCTCGACGTGACGAGCGTGGTCGACATCGACCAGTCACTCCAGCTCGCCGCGTTCAAGGACCAGCTCGCCCTGGCCGAACCGATGCTGCGCGACCCCGAGCAGTACCAGCTCGTGGTCGACGCGATGTTCGAGATGATGATGGGCGAACTGCTGTCGGCCGACGAGCAGACCCGGTTGAACGGACTGCGCCGAGCCGACCACGACGTGGTGCTCGGATCGTGGGAGCTGCTCTTGACCCAACCCGTGGAGGAGATCTCGGCCGCGGTCGATGCAGCGCTGGCTGGTTACCTGGGCCGGGACGTGCCGTATCTCGCGCTGTTCGGCCTCGACCCCGGCGACGGCTACGCCGCCTGGCTCTCCGAGCGCATCTCCGGATCGGTCGTGGAGTTCTGGGACGGCCCCGATCACCAGTACGGCCACTACCCGCACCTCGTCGACCCTGACCGCTTCGTCACCCGCCTCCGCGACTTCTGGAGCACCTGACCGCTCGACATCGCGGACCGTCGCGCGCTCCTCGATCTGCGCCCCCTCCGTCCCACCGCACGATCTGCGCCCCTCGAGTCCCGCATTCCGGGACGCTCAGGGCACAGAGAGCGCGTCGCGGTGGGAGTTCACCAGGCGTCGGGGTCCTGATCCGCGGCGTTGGTGTCCTCGCTCCACTGCGAGCCGACGTTGCCGCCAACTGGGAACCCGCCACGCTCGCGCAGCATCTGCGCGGTGTGCATCAGGTTCCAGGCCATGATCGTGGCGTTCTTGTTGGTGAACTCGCTTGCGTAACCCGCTGGCACGTCGGAGCCCTCGACCGCATCGCCGTAGCTCGGGCCGGGCCCGATCTCGCCGAGCCAGCCACAGTCGGCCTGGGGCGGGATCGTGTAGCCGATGTGCGATAGGGCGTAGAGCACCTGTGACGACACCGCTTTCACGCCGTCTTCGTTACCGGTCACGACACACCCGCCCGCCTTGCCGTAGTACAGGTACTGGCCGGCGTCGTTGGTGTTGGCGCTGTAGGCGTACAGCCTCTCGATGACCAGCGAGGTCACACTGGCCGGGGCACCGAGCCAGATCGGTGTGCCGATCACGAGGATGTCAGCGGCCATCACCTTGGCGTGAATGCCCGGCCAGTCGTCGCGTTCGTCGCCGATCGTCGTGGTGTCCTCGACCATTCCGAAGCCCACGTGGTGATCGAGCACGTGGAGCAGTTCGACGTCGACGCCCTCGGTGTCCATGATGCCGGCCACTCGCGAGAGCAGGCGCCTGGTGTGCGACTTCGAGCCGTCGTGGCTCAACGAGCAGTTGAGGAGCAGGGCGGACAAACCATCGAATCGAGCCATGCCCGACCGTACCCCGGTGAGGAGAGCTCAGACGTCGGCGAAGACCGCTGGACGCTTCTCGAAGCCGGCCATCACCGCTTCGATCTGGTTCGGCGTGCCGATCTGAGCGCCGATCAACCGACGTTCTTCGGCGAACTGTTCGGCTGCGCCGTCGTTGGCGAGACGGTTGAACAGCGACTTCGCACCCTGCACGGCGCCCGGACTCATCCCGGCGATCTCGCGGGCCATTGCCATTGCGACGTGCTTCGGGCTGTCGCTCAGCTTGGTGACGAGACCCATCTCGGCGGCCTCGACACCGGAGAAGACGCGAGCGGTGAAGGTGAGTTCCTTGGCGATGTCGGGGCGCACCAGCTTGGACAGGATGAACGTGCCGGTCATGTCCGGGACCAGGCCCCAGTAGACCTCGCGTACCGACATCTTCGTGTCGGGGTGCACGATGCGGATGTCGGCACCGAGGGCGATCTGGAGCCCGCCACCGAGCGCATGGCCGTGTACGGCTGCGATCACCGGGACGTCGAGTTCCTGCCAGACCCAGCAGACCTGCTGGCCGAGATGGGTGATGCGGCCCTCTGCCATCTGACCGGGATTGCCGTCCGAGCGTGTGGCCGCGCTCGACGCGTCTTCACCGCCGGCCATTGCCTGGAACGACGCGAAGTCGAGTCCAGCGCAGAACGAGGCGCCGTCACCCGACAGCACGACGGCGCGAAGCCCCGACTCGGACTTCAGTTGCTCGCCGGCTTCGGCGATCGCAGTGAACATGGCGTTGTCGAGCGCGTTGCGCTTGTCAGCACGGTTGAAGACCACGTCGGCGACGCCGTTGGTGATGGTGATGAGGACACGATCAGACATGGGCGCGAGTTTCGCACCCCGGCATCGACGCCGACGAACGGGCCGCCAGAGGGCCGTCGGCTACCAGGCGTCCCAGTGCAGCACGGTGTCGAGTGGGAGGCGCTTGGCGAGCTTGAAGTCGGTACCGATCGTGTAGGCGATCGGGAACAGACCAGCCTGTGTGTAGCGGTCGTGCGGAATCCCGAGCAGCTCGGCAGCTTCGGCCTCGCCGCCGTCCATCAGGTGGATCGTGGTCCACGCCGAGCCCATCGCCCGCTCACGCAGCGCCATCATGAAACTCCACACCGCCGGGAGAATCGATCCCCACTGCGACGCTCCGGCAAAGGCGGGTACTCCGTCGAGGCGACCCTCGATGCACGGAATCAACAGCATCGGCGCACGGTGGAAGTTCTCGGCGAGGTAGGTCGCCGACTCGGTGACGCGATCCTTCTGTTCGTGGCGCAGGTCGCCAGGTTCGTACTGGTTCGATCGAGCCATCGATGCGTACTTGGCGAAGTTGCGGGCGTAGATGTCCGCAAGCGCCTGCTTCTTGGCCGCGTCCTCGACGAGCACGAACTGCCAACCCTGGCTGTTCGAACCGGTCGGCGCCTGCAGTGCGATCTCGAGGCACTCCTCGACCACCGCCCGGTCGACGGGGCGGTCGAAGTCGAGTCGCTTGCGGACCGAGCGGGTCGTCGTGAGGACTTCGTCGGCAGTGAGGTCGAGCTGCATCGGACGAGTGTCGCAGTTCAGCCGTCGCGTCGGCGCACCAGCGAGCGGTCGATCTCGGCGACCGAACGCGCTCCGGTGAGCGCCATCGTGCGTTCCATACCCTCGCGCATCATCGAGAGCAGCTGATCGACACCGCGTTCCCCCGCCGCGCCGAGCGCGTACAGGTAGGGGCGGCCGACGGTGACGGCATCGGCGCCGAGCGCCAGCGCCTTGACGATGTCGCTGCCGCGACGGACACCACCGTCGCAGATGATCGTGGCCTGCTCGCCCAACTCTTGGCGAACAGGTTCGACGAGCTCGAGTGGAGTGGGAGCGTCGTCGAGCTGGCGACCACCGTGATTCGACAAGCCGATCCCCTGCACCCCCATCGCAACTGCCTGTTTTGCGTCGGCGACTGTCTGGATTCCCTTGAGCACGATCGGGCCGTCCCAGATCGAGCGCAACCACTCGATGTCGTTCCACGACAGCGACTGGTCGAAATGACTGGCGACCTTGTTCGCCAGCTTGATCGGCGTCGAGCCATCCATCTCGCTGCGACCGACGACGTTCGCGAACTTGATCGGTTCGTTGCGCAGGAAGTCGAGCGTCCATCCCGGATGCAACGCGCCGTCGACGAGGGTCCACGGACCGATCTTCGGCGGCAGGGTGAAGCCGCGCCGCACGTCACGCTCGCGCCGGCCGAGGACCGCGGTGTCGACCGTCAACCAGACCGTGGTGTAGCCAGCAGACTTCGCGCGTGCGACCAGTTCCTCGACCAATGGCCGATCGCGCCAGGTGTAGATCTGGAACCACTTGTCTCCCGCACCGACCGCCGCCACCTCCTCGATCGAACGAGTCCCCATGGTCGACAACGAGTACGGAATCCCGGCACGGTGGGCCGCCCGTGCAACGGCCAGCTCACCTTGCGAATCCGCAATACGCGTGTATCCCGTCGGCGCGATGACGAGCGGCATCGACAGCTTCTGACCGAACAGCGTGGTCGACGTGTCGAGATTGCTGACGTCGCGAAGCACGCGCGGCTCGAACTGATACCGGGCAAAGGCATCGAGATTGCGCGCCATCGAACGTTCGTCCTCGGCACCCCCGTCGATGTAGTCGAAGACGCCTCGTGGGAGCCGACGGCGCGCGACCCGGCGCATGTCGTCGACCGACACGCACTGCTGCAGCCGGCGCTCGACCGGGTCCAGGGTCGGGCGCCTGAACTGGACGACGGACCGAAACGTCTCGAGCATTCCCATTCTCCAGATCGTACGCATCTCGATCGGGGTCAGACCCCAATCGAGATCGTCACTCGACGATGCGCAGACCGCTCGGGGTCATCGAGGGCTCGGCCTGGGGGAGATCCACGACGAACTCGGTGCGGTGCGCCGGGAACAGGTGCTCACTCATCAGCACGGCTCGGCCATCTGCGTCGGTGGTCACTCGCTGGCAGCGCAGCACCGGCGAGCCTGCCGGCACGCCGAGCAATCGGGCATCGGCGGTGTCGGCGAGGTCGGCCCCGATCGTCTGGGTCGCTCCGCGCAAGGTCACGTCGAGCAGCTCGTAGAACGGACGGCGCTCGACGTCCATGCGGGACAAGTGAGATCCCAGTTCGGCGGGACACCACACAGTGACCACGGCGAACGGCTCACCATCGGCGAGGTTGACGCGCTTCACGCGCAGTACCTGATCGACACCGAGCACACGCTGCACCCGCTCCGGCGCAGGCTCGTACGCGAACTCCTCGATCTTGCGTTCGGAGAACTTCCCGACCCCTTCGACGTGCGACTCGATGGTTGCCAGCGATGCGAGTCGCTGCGGCACGGGTTCGGTGGCGACGAACCATCCGAATCCCTGGCGGGCGGCGATCAACCCGTCGTCTCGCACCAGCTCGAGCGCTCGCCGGATCGTCACCCGCGACGCACCGAACTCCAACGACATCTCGGCCTCGGACGGCAGCACCGAGCCTGCAGGAGAATCGAGCGCGCGCTGGCGAAGTTCCTCGGCGATCTCCTGGTACCGGATGTGTCGCATCGTGTCTCCCGACGGCCGACATTGCTGATTGGTCGGGCTGATTTCGCCCTGGTTGCGTGACGGCCAACTTGTATTATAGTTGTCTACATGACTGATGCGAGCCAGGATCCCAGCCAGAATGGCGCCACCACCCCGATCGAACTCGTCGAGGGCGTCTACGCCACCCTCACCGAGCGGGTCTCCGCTGGCCGTGACCGCCTCGGACAGCCGCTCACCCTGACCGAGAAGATCCTGATCAACCACCTCTCCGATCCCAGCGCAGCGATCGAACGCGGCGCCACCTACAACGACTTCCACCCCGACCGGGTCGCCATGCAGGACGCCACCGCACAGATGGCGTTGCTGCAGTTCATGACCGCCGGTCTCGACGAGGCAGCCGTGCCGTCGACGGTTCACTGCGACCACCTGATCCAGGCCAAGGTCGGCGCCAGCATCGACCTCGACGTCGCGATCGACACGAACAAGGAGGTCTACGACTTCCTTCGCTCCGTGTCGGCCAAGTACGGCATCGGCTTCTGGGGCCCCGGCTCTGGCATCATCCACCAGGTCGTGCTCGAGAACTACGCGTTCCCGGGAGGCATGATGATCGGCACCGACAGCCACACCCCCAACGCCGGCGGTCTCGGCATGATCGCCATCGGTGTCGGCGGCGCCGACGCAGTCGACGTGATGACCGGTTTCCCGTTCAACGTCCGCTGGCCCAAGGTGATCGGCGTCAAGCTCACCGGTTCGCTCAGCGGTTGGTCGAGCCCGAAGGACGTCATCCTCGAGGTGGCCCGCGTGCTCACGGTCGAAGGCGGCACCGGCGCGATCGTCGAGTACTTCGGCCCCGGCGCCGACTCGATCTCGGCCACGGGCAAGGGGACGATCTGCAACATGGGCGCAGAGATCGGCGCGACGACCTCGCATTTCCCGTACGACGCGAACATGGCGGCCTACCTCCGATCCACGGGACGCTCAGCGATTGCCGACGCAGCCGACGACGTCGCCACCGACCTACGCGCCGACGATGGCGCAATCTACGACCAGGTGATCGAGATCGACCTCGATGAACTGAAGCCGCTGATCAACGGCCCGCACTCCCCTGACCGTGCTCACCGGGTCGGTGCGGGCGGCGTCGGTGCGGCAGCACGGGAGAACGATTGGCCGTTGGAGCCCTCGGCATGTCTGATCGGCTCGTGCACCAACTCCTCCTACGAGGACATCACCCGCGTCGCCTCGATCGCCCGCCAGGCGGCAGCGGCCGGCCTCACCGCCAAGTGCGAGCTGCTGATCACCCCGGGCTCCGAGCAGGTCCGGGCCACCATCGAACGTGACGGCCTTCTCGCCGACCTCGAAGCCATCGGCGCCACCGTGCTCGCGAATGCGTGCGGGCCGTGCATCGGTCAGTGGTCTCGTCCCGAGTCGATCACCGGGCAGCCGAACACGATCGTCAACTCCTACAACCGCAACTTCCCGAAGCGCAACGACGGCTCGCCGAAGACGCTCAGCTTCGTCACCTCGCCCGACACGGTGCTGGCCATCGCGCTGGCCGGCCGACTCGATTTCGACCCGACCGTCGACACGATCACCGCACCCGACGGCACCGAGATCACCCTCGATGCCCCGGTCGGCGAGATCCTGCCCGACGCTGGCTACGACCCCGGCGAGAACACCTACACCGCCCCTCCAGCCGACCGCACGGGTGTCGAGGTGGCGGTGTCGCCCGCGAGCGACCGCCTGCAGCTGCTGGCCCCGTTCCTCGCCTGGGACGGCAACGACTACCAGGGTCTCCCGGTGCTGATGAAGGCGCAGGGCAAGTGCACGACCGACCACATCTCGGCAGCCGGACCGTGGTTGAAGTACCGCGGCCACCTCGAGAACATCTGCGGCAACCTGTTCGCCGGCGCGGTCAACGCCTTCACCGGCGAGGCGGGCACCGGCAAGGACATCACCGACGGCGAGACCCGCCCGTACCCCGAGATTGCCATGCGCTACCACGAGGCCGGCATCACGTGGGTGGCGATCGGCGACCGCAACTACGGGGAGGGCTCGTCACGTGAGCACGCAGCGATGGAGCCCCGCTTCCGTGGCGGCCTGGTGATCCTGGCCCGCTCGTTCGCCCGCATCCACGAGACCAACGCGAAGAAGCAAGGGCTGCTGCCGCTCACCTTCGCCGACCCCGACACCTACGACCTGATCGAAGAAGACGACCGCATCAACGTGCTCGGCCTGCCTCCGGTGACCGGCCAGAACGTGCGATGTCAGATCGTGAAGCCCGACGGCACCATGCTCGACTTCGAGGCGGCCCACACCTTCAGCCCCGAACAGGTCGACTGGTTCAAAGCCGGCTCGGCGCTCAACATCGTGCGCCAGAAGGTCGCTGCCAACAGCTGACCGTTACTCGTGGTGTCAGACACCACGAGTAACACCAGTACGTTCGGCGCATGGAGATCCGCGAGGCCATCCGCACGAACGGCACCGTTCGGGCGTTCACCGACGAACCGGTCGAGGACGCCACGGTCGCGAGCGTCCTCGACGACGCGCGATTTGCGCCATCGGGTGGCAACCGCCAGCCGTGGCGCGTCGCCGTGGTCAGCGATCTCGTGCTTCGTCGTGAACTGGCGATGCTCATGCAGCCGGTGTGGGACGAGTACATGGAGACAGCCGCCTCTGGTGGGAATCCCTTCAACGTTGTCGACTATGTGAAGCCCGACGAGATCACTCCGAACAAGCCGAATGACCTGTTGGCGAACATCGACTCGATCCCCGTCGTGCTCGCAGTGGCGGCCGACCTGTCGAAGGTCGCGATGATGGACGCCGATCTCGACCGGGCACCGGTCACCGGCGGCGCCTCGATCTACCCGTTCTGCTGGAACCTGATGCTGTCGGCACGCGCCCACAGTTTGGGCGGCGTGATGACCACGTTCCTCAGCCGGGTCGAGCCCGCTGCGGCCCCGGCGCTCGGGCTCCCCGAGTACCACGCCTTGGTCACCACGATCTTTCTCGGACACCCGGTTCACCAGCCCACCAAGTTGAAGCGGAATCCGGTCGAGTCCTTTGCGACGGTCAACAGGTTCGATGGCCCGCCCTTCGGTTCGTAGTCGCCACCGGTGAGAGTTGTGTGCACCACCCCCGCTCACCTCTCACCGCAAGCTCGAGCGCACCGCCACCGGTGAGAGTTGTGTGCACCACCCCCGCTCACCTCTCACCGCAGACCGGCTCGGGTCAGGGGGCGTCGATGGCGGCGCGGACGTCGGCGACGTACTCGCCGACGGCGTCAGGACCGCCATCCATCAGGCGTCGCATCACGCTGGCGCCCTGGATCACGCCGTCGGCGACGCGGGTGGCCTGATAGGCCTGTTCGGCGTTCGAGACGCCCACTCCCACGAGCACGGGCACGTCGGTGATCGCCTTGAGACGGGCGGCGAGCGCCGTCGCGGTCTCGGCCAGCGACTCGCGTTCGCCGGTCACGCCGAGCAACCCCACCGAGTAGATGAACCCACGCGACCGGGCAGCCACCCGCGGCAACCGCTCGTCGGGAGCCGTCGGAGCCGCGAGCATGATCGTCTCGACCCCGGCAGCGTCTGCGGCCTCGCACCACGGGCCCGACTCCTCCAGTGGCAGGTCGGGCAGAATCGCCGCGCTGATCCCTGCCCGTCGCAACTGATCGGCGAATCGGGTGGGTCCCGGATGGTGCACGAGGTTGAAATAGGTCATCACGGCGAGTGGGATCTCGACGTCGAGCGATGGCACCTCGTCGAGGATCGACGTTGGCGTCGCGCCCTGCTCGAGTGCGTATTGCGACGCCTGTTGGATCACCGGTCCGTCCATCACCGGATCGGAGAACGGGATGCCGATCTCGACGGCGTCGGCGCCATTGGCCGCACACGCACGAATAGCGTCCTGCCAACCCGGATAGCCCCCGGTGATGTACGGCACCAACAGCTTGCGGCCCTGGTCGCGCTTGGCGCGGAACTCGCTCTCGATGCCCATCACAGGCGTCCGTCGAGGATGTCCATCATCTGCGAGACGTCCTTGTCGCCGCGCCCCGACAGGTTCATCAGCACGGTCTGGCCTTGCATCATCGGCGCCTCGCGGCTGATCCACGCGACAGCGTGCGCGCACTCGAGCGCAGGGATGATCCCCTCGGCCCTCGACAGCAGCTGGAACCCGGCGATCACTTCGTCGTCGGTCACCGATGGATACTCGGCCCGACCGATCGAAGCGAGATACGAGTGCTCCGGTCCGACGCCCGGGTAGTCGAGTCCTGCCGAGATCGACACGGCCTCCTCCACTTGGCCGACCTCGTCCTGCATCAGGTTGCTGCGCATCCCGTGCACCACGCCGGGGGTGCCACGTCCGACCGCGGCGCCACCAGCGGGCTCGACGCCGACGAGTCGCGTGCCAGGCTCGTCGACGAACCCGCTGAAGATGCCCATCGCGTTCGAGCCGCCACCGACACAGGCGACCACGACGTCAGGCATCGCTCCGGTCATCTCTTGGATCTGGACGTGCGCCTCGTCGCCGATGATCGACTGGAACTGGCGAACCATGAACGGATATGGGTGCGGGCCGACGACGGAGCCCAGGCAGAAGTGGGTGTCGGTCACGTTGGCCACCCAGTGCCGCATCGCCTCGTTCACCGCGTCCTTCAGCGTGCGACTGCCGCTCTCGACCGAATGCACTTCGGCGCCGAGCAGTTTCATGCGGAAAACGTTGAGCGCTTGGCGTTCGACGTCGACGGCGCCCATGAAGACGGTGCATTCCAACCCCATCAGCGCTGCGGCGGTCGCACTGGCGACACCGTGCTGGCCGGCGCCGGTGTCGGCGACGATGCGCTCCTTGCCCATACGCTTGGCGAGCAGGGTCTGGCCGATCACGTTGTTGATCTTGTGCGAACCGGTGTGGTTGAGATCTTCTCGCTTGAGGATCAGTCGGATACCGAGTTGCCGGCCGAGGTTGTGACACTCGGTCATGATCGAGGGACGACCCGAGTACTCGGTGTGCACCCGGGTGAGCTCGGCGCGGAACTCCGGATCCACCCAGGCCTCGTTGAACGCAGCCTCGAGTTCCTGGCATGCGGGCACGAGGGTCTCGGGGACGAATCGTCCACCGAACTCGCCGAAACGACCCGTGGCGTCGGGTGGGGCGGACAGTGAGGCGGATGGATCGGTGCGGTGGTTCAGGATGGTCATTCGAAGTCCCAGTCGTAGGGGATGTCGTCGTTGCCGATGTACGGCTCCGACGCATGGGCACGGGCGTTCTCGATGAATCGTTTGACGGCGAGCGCATCTTTCTTGCCGGGAGACTTCTCGACACCCGTTGCGACGTCGACACCCCACGGCTGCACTTCGGAGATGGCGGCACCGACGTTCTCCGGGGTCAAACCGCCCGCCAGGATCAGCTTCATCGAGTCGGGTGCGTCGCCGGCGAGCGACCAGTCGAACACTTTTCCAGAGCCGGGTTCGGGGCCGTCGATCATGATCATGTCGGTGCCGTACTGGTCGGCCTTGGGGAGATTCGCGTCGCGTGCGCTGAACACCTTGATCACCCATCGGAACGCGTCGGCGACCTGCTGGGTGTCGGCGGCAGTCTCACGGCCGTGGAGTTGCACCGCCTTGACGCCCGCCTTGTGTGCGACCTCGATCACACGGGAGGGAAGCTCGTCGCGGAAGATCCCCACGGTCAGGATCTCGGGTGGGAGACGACGCGTGATGTCGTATGCCACCTGGGCGGCGATCTGACGCGTCGACCCGTTCACGAAGTTGAATCCGACGGCGTCAGCCCCCATCGCCACCGACAGCAACGCATCGTCTTCGTTGGTGATCCCACAGATCTTCACGAACATCGGCCGTCACGGTACCGGCGACAGCGGCCCGGCGAGAGATTCATCGCGGTGGTCGGTACGCGCCTATCGTCGGTTCCCGCATGGGACGACTCGATGACATCGACCTGTCGGACAAGCTCGGAAGCGACGAGTACGACAAACGCCTCTCCGCCGCACAGGATCGTTTCGTCGAACTCCGACTGACGCTCGGTGGCCAGATCGGCGGCGAGGGGATCGGTCCCGGCCTCCTCGTGGTGATGGAGGGCGCCGACGGCGGCGGCAAGGGCGGCGCAACGCGTCGAATCGTGGAACGCCTCGATCCTCGCCACTTCAGCGTGTACGCCTACGCCAAGCCCAGCGAGCGCGAGAAGCGCCACCACTTCCTCTGGCGCTTCTGGAGCAAGATTCCCGGCCTCGGCGGCATGTGCGTGTTCGACCGCAGCTGGTACGGACGCCTGCTGGTCGAGCGAGTGGAGAAATTCGCCACCATCGAACAGTGGACCCGCGCCTACAACGAGATCGTCGAGTTCGAGCGCAGCCTGGTGCTCGAAGGCGTCATCCTCGTGAAGTTCTACCTTCACATCAGCGCCGATGAGCAGCTCAAGCGCTTCGAGAGCCGTCGCGACGATCCGATACGGAAGTGGAAGCTCAACGACGAGGATTGGCGCAACCGCGACAAATGGGATCAGTACATCGAGGCTGCCAACGACATGTTCGAGCGCACCGACCACCAACTCGCCCCATGGGACATCGTGTCAGGTGAGAACAAGAAATGGGCTCGCGTGACGATCCTCGAGACGCTGAACCAACGCATCGAAGACGGCATGGCCCGCTGGGAGATGCTGAACACCCCGTCGAGCTGAACGGTCCCACTGTTGCGGACCGATGTGGCGCTTCAGCGAATGAGGTCGGCGATCGCTGCGGCAGGGTCGACGCTGGTCACGATCGTTTCGCCCACGAGCACGGCGTCGTAGCCCGCGTCATGCAGCGACCGGGAGTCGGCTCGGCCGCGAACACCCGATTCGGCCACCTTCACCGCATGGTCGGGAATGACGCCAGCCATCCGCACGGCACGTTCGTGGTCGACCTGGAAGGTCACGAGGTCGCGCTGGTTGACGCCGATCAACGTTGCCTTCGCCTCGAGCGCATGTTCGAGTTCGGCTTCGTCGTGGATCTCGACGAGCACGTCGAGGCCGACGTCGATGGCCAGATCGTGAAACGAAGCGAGTTCCGCCGGTTCGAGCGCCGCTGCGATCAGCAGGACGCAGTCGGCGCCCATGAGGCGGGCGTCGAGCACGTCGCGTTCGCTCACCGTGAAGTCCTTACGGATCATCGGCAGGGAGCAGGCAGCGTGCGCCGACTGCAGGTCGTCGACGGATCCACCGAAGAACTCGACGTCGGTGAGCACCGACATGCATGCCGCTCCCCCGCGCTCGTACATCGCTGCCAGTGCCGCTGGATCGAGACCGCCGTTGAGGTCGCCCTTCGACGGCGATCGTCGCTTGATCTCGGCGATCACGCCAAGATCGCGACGTCCGGCGAGCGCAGAGCGGAACCCACGCGCTGGCGCCATCGACCGAGCGTCGTCGAGCAACTGCTCGAACGGCCGAGTGTCGCCAGCAGCGATCTCCCGATGGCGAGCAAGGATCGTGTCGAGGTACGTCGCGGCCATACGGGAGTTCGCCAGCTTCGATTCGGAGTCAGAGACCCTTGCCGCTGACTGGAGTGAGCATCGTCAGCTCCGGCCGGCCGGCGAGGATCCCACCGAAGGCGTTCATGATCTGCTTCATGACGTCGCTGCTGCTGTGAGCAGCGAGCGCGTCGCTGTCGGCGTACAGCTCGTACATGTAGGCGACGTTGGCGTCGTTGGGGTCTTCGAGGAGCTGGTAGAGCACCGTGCCCTCCTCCGACCCGACGTGATCCATCATCGGGGCGAGGCCTGCGTACAGGTCGTCGCGCTTTCCGTCGATACAGGTGAACTTGGCGATCATCGCTACTTGGCTCATGGTTTGCGACCGTAGCGGTTCACGGCCCCCGGACGCCCACTCGCACCCGGCAAGGGAAGCGCCAGCGACGAGCCGGACGAGAGAGAGCGCAGCGAACGAACCATCGATTCAGAACCCCAACCGACCGCCGACCGTGGCGAGCAACTCGTCGATCGGCACTCGAACCTGCTCGGTCGAGTCGCGATCGCGGACGGTGACAGCATTGTCGTCGAGCGAGTCGAAGTCGACCGTGACCGCGAGTGGCGTGCCGATCTCGTCCTGGCGCCGGTACCGCTTGCCGATGTTCTGCGTCTCGTCGTAGTCGACCATGTACCGGTCGGCGAGCAGCGTGCGCACCTCGTGGGCGAGTGGCGTCAGCGTGTCCTTCTTCGACAACGGCAGGACGGCGACTTTGTACGGAGCCAGGCGAGGGTGCAGACGCAGCACGGTGCGCGCCTCACCGTTGACCTCGTCCTCGTCGTAGGCAGCGAGCAGGAACGCTGCCATCGTGCGGGTGGCTCCAGCGGCCGGCTCGATCACGTACGGCATGTAGCGCTCGTTGGTCTGCGGATCGAAGTAGTCGAGCCGTTCGCCGGAGTGTTCGGCATGCTGCTTCAGGTCGTAGTCAGATCGCTGGGCGATTCCCTCCAACTCGTCGAAGCCCCACGGGAACGCGAACTCGACATCGGACGTGCCACTGGAATAATGCGACAGTTCATCGTCGTCGTGAGCTCGAAGGCGCAACATCTCCGGCGGGATGCCGTGCTCGACATACCAGGCCATGCGTGCGTTGCACCAGTAGTCGTACCACTGGGCCGACTCGGCCGGCGGCACGAAGAACTCCATCTCCATCTGCTCGAACTCGCGGGTCCGGAAGATCCAATTCTGCGGGGTGATCTCGTTGCGGAAGCTCTTGCCGACCTGTGCGATGCCGAATGGCGGCTTCTTGCGCGAGGTCTGCAGCACGTTCGAGAAGTTCGTGAACATTCCCTGTGCCGTCTCCGGGCGCAGGTAGGCGTCGGCGCCGGTGCCCTCGACCGGGCCGGCCTGCGTCTTGAACATCAAGTTGAACTCGCGGGCCTCGGTGAACGAGCCCTTCGAGTGGCAGTTCGGGCACACGTCGGGATCGTCGAGCTTGTCGAGACGGAAGCGCTGCTTGCACTCGGTGCAGTCGACGAGCGGGTCGCTGAAGTTGGCGAGGTGGCCGGACGCCTGCCACACCTGCGGCGGGCTCAAGATGGCGGCGTCGATCAGCACGACGTCGTCGCGCTGCTGCACCATCGAACGCACCCACGCCTCTTTCACGTTGCGCAGCAGCAGCGACCCGAGCGGGCCGTAATCGTAGGTCGAGCGGAAACCACCGTAGATCTCGGCCGACTGGTAGACGAAGCCGCGGCGCTTGCAGAGGCTGACGATCTGTTCGAGGTCGGTGGCAGGCATAGGCCGTCGAGGCTACCCACGCCCCATTTCCGTTCGTCAGTGCGTTTCGAACATGGCGACCGCTTTGAGGCGGCGCTCGATGTGGAACTCGAGTGCACGGGTGGCCAGCGATGACACCTCATGGGTGATCGGCGATTCGTCGCGCCCGAGTGCATGGACCAGCTGTCCGCCGAGGATCTCGCGCAGGATCGCCAGGGCTCCCGGGCTGATCGACTGGCCCGAGCGGCACGAACGGCACAACACGCCACCCTCGTTCAGATCGAAGGCGACGAATTGCGCAGCGGGTTCGACGTCGCCACATCGCACGCACCGGTCGAGTTCGGGCCGCATGCCCTCGTTGGCGAGCAGCTTCCAGTAGAACGCCGCAACGTTGAGGGGTGACGGCGCCGTCGCGATCGCTCGCAGGACCCCGACGACCATTCGGTACAGCTGGGGGTTCGGTTCACGTTCCAGCGACAACTGATCGACCGCCTCGATCGCCGCCAAACCCTGCGACGCACGGTCGAGCGACGACAGCATCGGCGACAACGGCTCGACCGCTTCAGCCTGGCTGACGATGTCGAGTTCGCGGCCCCGATACAGCAAGAGCCGCACATGACTCATCGGTTCGAGACGAGCACCGAATTTCGACTTGGTCTTGCGAACGCCCTTGGCGACGGCCCGAACCTTGCCGTTCTCGGCGGTGTGGAAGACGACGATGCGGTCGGACTCGCGCAACTTGTACGTGCGCAACACCACCCCGGTGTCCCGGTACAGCTCACTCACCACGACGTGCCTGCCTCAGGCATCGTCGTCGTCGATGCCACCGAAACGCCGTTGACGACGGGCGAAGTCGGCGATGGCCTCCAACAGGTGATCGGGCGACAGCTCGTTCCATGCCAACGGATGGAAGACCAGTTCGCCGTATGCCAACTCCCACACCAGCGACGGTGGCAACCCAGTCGACTCGCCGAGCACGACGATCAGATCCGGTTCGCAGTCGGCCGGCGCGTACAACGCCTCGGCAACCGTGGCCTCGTTGACCGGTTCATCGGGATGCAGCCGTTGCATCGCCTCGGCAAAGCGTTGGCGCCCGTCGCCGCACGGGTCGACGATCACGTGGCAGGACCCGACGGCGCGCTGCCACCATTGGAGATCCACGGGATCGGCGCCGGGCTCGTAGGCACGCAGCGTCAAGAAGGACGCTCCCGCCTGGTCGGCGATGACACCCAAGCGCTCGACGCGTTCGTCCCATCGCTCGTCGCCGAGGTCGTCCCAATCGCGCAGTGTGCCACCGACAACCATGATGTGTCGGAGCAGCTGGCGGGTGGGGTCGCCAGCACGAGCAGCATCGGTCGAGACCGATGAGCCAGCAGTCGATGACGCTGGCCTGGTGCTCGTGAACGACGCTGCCACGACCCCATTGTTCCACGCCACGGTCGGTCGGCGCTGGCTGGCTAACGTGGAACCTCGTGCCGACCGAATCCGCCGAACCTCGTGGGGACGAAGCCACGCCCTTGCACGTGGCCTGCATCATGGACGGCAACGGTCGATGGGCGGGCCGTCGCGGCCTCCCACGCACGGAGGGGCACACCGAGGGAGAGGAGAACCTTGCTCGCCTCGTTCGCATCGCCGTCCACCGCAACATCGGCTGGCTCACCGTGTTCGGGTTCTCCACCGAGAATTGGCAACGGCCTCGGCCGGAGGTGCGCCACATCCTCGGTCTGCACGAGAAACTGTTCGGTCGAGTCGCCGAGCTCAACGAGTTGAACGTCCGCATCCAGTGGATCGGCAGGCCATTCGACTCCCCGATGGCCCGCACCCCGCGCTACGTCCAGCGGGCGATCCGTAAGGCAATCGCTGACACCGCCGACAACACCGGCATGGTGTTGACCATTGCATTCGACTACGGAGGCAGATCTGAGCTCGTCGCTGCAGTCGAGGCCGCCCGCCAGACGCCGGACGGCGTCACCGTCGACACCATCGGCGAGCACCTCTACCTTCCAGAGCTTCCGCCTGTCGACGTCCTCGTGCGAACGAGTGGTGAGCTGCGGGTGTCGAACTTCCTGCTCTGGCAGGCGGCCGGCGCAGCGATCTATTTCACCGAAGCTCCGTGGCCCGACTTCGACGAACACGAACTCGACGCCGCATTGGCGCTCGCTCGATGAGCGAGGCGCTCGCCCGGGTCACCGCCGCCCTCGCCAACGCCGAGGATCGCGTCGGCCAGCAGCAGATGGCCGACCTGGTCGCATCAGCCATCACCTCGAAGCGGCACCTCGTGGTGCAGGCCGGTACCGGCACCGGCAAGACGCTCGCCTATCTGGTCCCAGCGATCGAGGCCGGCGCCCGAGTCGTGGTCGCCACAGCGACCAAGGCCCTTCAGGATCAGCTCGCGACGAAGGACCTGCCATTCATCGCCGAGCACATCGATCGCGACTTCGACTGGGCGATCCTGAAGGGCCGTTCGAACTACGTGTGCCTGCAACGCCTGCGCGAGATGAGCGCCGGCGACCAGGGTCAGCTCGAGCTCGAAACGATGGCGCTGACCACCAAGGTCGAGATCAAGCGACTGGCCGAGTGGTCGGGCACCACGTCGACTGGTGACATGGCCGAACTCGACTGGACGCCGTCGGACAACGCCTGGCGCGCCGTCAGCGTCGGCAGCGACGAGTGCCCCGGCGCCGACCGTTGCCCGCTGGGCGATCCCTGTTTCGCCGAGCAGGCTCGACGCAAGGCAGCCGCAGCGGACGTGATCGTGGTCAACACTCACCTGTACGGATTGAACGTCGCGAGTGGCGGAGCGATCCTGCCCGAGCACGACGTGGTGGTGTTCGACGAAGCCCACGTGCTCGAAGACATCATGAGCGACACGGTCGGCGTCGCGATCGCACCCGGTCGCTTCACGGCGCTGTCCGGCATCGTGCGACGAATCCTCGACGACCCGAAGCTGATCGGTTCGATCGCAGAGATCGCCGAGGGGCTCCGCGATGCGCTGACTCCTCACGTCGGCAATCGGCTCTCGACGCCGCTGCCCGACTCGGTGCAGGAAGTGCTCACCGATGCCCGCCTGCGGCTCGGTCGAGCCAACGAGACGCTGGTGGCCATCGACACCAAGAACGAAGACGCCAAACAGCGCCGACTCCGCGCCCAGACGATGACCGGTCGGGCAATCGAGCAACTCGACATCGCCATCGAAGGACGCGAGGGGTACGTGGCATTCGTGTCGGGGTCGCGCGACGCTCCGCGGCTGGAAGTTGCACCGCTCGACGTCGGACCTGCCATGACCGAGGGCGTCTGGTCACAGCGCACCGCGATCCTCACGAGCGCAACGATCCCGTCGTCGCTGGCCTCACGGGTCGGGATCGCTCCGGACAGCGTCGAGGTTGCCGACGTCGGCAGTCCCTTCGACTACGAGCACCACTCGATGCTCTACTGCGCGATGCATCTCCCGAACCCGAACTCTGACGGCTTCCGAGCGGCCGTTCACGACGAGCTGGAGGCGCTGATCACCGCTGCCGGCGGCCGAACGCTGGCGCTGTTCACGAGCTGGCGTTCGATGGACGAGGCCGCCGAAGCACTGCGCGAACGCATCGACCTGCCGATCCTCACCCAACGCGATCTCCCGAAACCCGCGTTGATCAAGGCGTTCGCCGACAGCGAGGAGACCTGCCTGTTCGCGACTGCCGGCCTGTTCCAGGGTGTCGACGTGCCCGGGCAAACGCTGTCGCTCGTGGTGATCGACCGCATCCCGTTCCCCCGACCGGACGATCCGCTGCTCAGCGCCCGCCGCGAACAGCTCGGCCCCACCGCGTTCTCCGAGATCGACATCCCGCGGGCGTCGATGATGCTCGCTCAGGCCTGCGGGCGACTGATCCGCTCGGCGACCGATCGCGGGGTGGTCGCCGTGATGGACCCGCGCCTCGGCACCGCCCGCTACCGGTGGGACATCATCAAGGCACTCCCGCCGATGAAGCGCACCAAAGTTCGCTCGGACGTGGAAGCCTTCCTCCGCGACATCGCCGCCGAGTGAACGGATTACATCGCGGGTCTGACCCCTGATGTAATCGGATTACATCAGGGGTCAGACCCGCGATGTAATCGTCAGGTGATCGAGGCGGCGAAGATGCCGTCGATGGTGGTGCTGAGTGTGTCGTTGAACTCGTCGTCGCCCTGGCCGGCGCTGAGCCCTTCGGTGAGCGCCCGGCTGAAGCTGGCGATCATGCCGTGCTGGCGAGACAGACGTTGGTTGGCCTCGTCGCGGGGGTAGCCACCCGACAGCGCGACAACACGCACCACCTTCGGGTGGGCGATCAGATCGACATAGAAGTCGTCGACCGTCGGAATCGACAACTTCAGCATCACCGATTGATCGTCACTCAGCGCGTCGAGCTGCATCGCAATGCGATCGCGCAACAACGCCTCGGCCGCCTGCTTCTCGGGGCTGTGGATGTCGACCTCGGGTTCGATGATCGGCACGAGCCCGGCGGCAATGATCTCCTTGGCCACCTCGAACTGCTGGTCGACCACGGCGCTGACACCGGCCCCGTTCGCCAGCTGTACGACCGAGCGCATCTTCGTGCCGAACACGCCAAGCCCCACGGCCCGCTCGCACAGCTCGCGCAGGCCGGGGATCGGCTTCATGATCTGGGCGCCGTCGGCGACGTCGGCGAGCCCCTTGTCGACCTTGAGGAACGGCACGACATTCTTCTGCGACCACAGGTACTCCGCAGAGCCCATTCCCTCGATCGCGCGATCCATGGTCTGCTCGAACAGGATCGCCCCGAGCACCCGGTCACCACCGAACGCCGGCGACGTGACGATCCGCGTCCGCATGGCGTGCATCAGGTCGAACATCTCCTCGTCGTTCGACCAGGCATCGTCGTCGACGCCGTACAGATTGAGCGCCTTCGGGGTACTGCCTCCGCTCTGGTCGAGCGCTGCGATGAATCCCTGGCCGGTACGGACCTTGTTGAGCATGTCGTCGTTCACCCCACCGACTGTAGTCAATGGTCACGAGCGGAGTCGGTGGACATGGCGCACTGGTGACCAATGGCCCATCGATCGCTACGGTCGACGCCCATGAACGGCGCCGAATCCGAGAACAGGGTGGTCGAGTGCAACGTGGCGGACGGGATCGCCACGGTCACGCTCGATTCCCAACACAACCGCAACGCCTTGTCGCGCCAACTCCTCGCCGACCTGCACCGCTCATTGGATGAAGCCGAAGCCGCTGATGCGCGAGCCATCGTGCTCACCCATCGAGGCCCGGCGTTCTGTGCAGGGGCCGACCTCAAGGAACGGGCGGCTGCCGGAAGTGCTCCCGCCGATTCCTCACCGTTCGTCAGTGCACTCGAGCGCCTGATGGACGCTTCGTACCCCACCATCGCCGTCGTCAACGGAGCCGTGCGGGCAGGCGGCATCGGTCTGATGGCATCGTGCGACCTCGTGGTGGTCCACGAGTCGACCACCTTCGCGCTCACCGAGGTCCGGATCGGTGTCGCCCCGGCGATCATCGCCGTCCCGATCTTGCGGCGCGTCGCGCCGAGCCGGATCGCCGCCGCCATGCTGACTGGCGAGTCCTTCGACGCCGAGTCGGCACGGCAAATGGGCCTGGTCACCCACGTCAGCAACGACGTGGTCTCGACAGTCGACGACCTGTGCGAAGGCATCCGGTTGGGCGCACCCGCCGCCGTCGCTGCGACGAAGCGAGTGCTCCACACCATCGCCGCGATGGAACGCGACGCCGCGTTCGACGCCATGGCGACGCTGTCGAACGAGATGTTCAACGGACCCGATGCCGCAGAGGGAATGGCGGCGTTCGCCGAGAAACGCCTCCCGAACTGGTCGCGGTCCGACCGATGAGCGCCTCGAAGCAGACGGTGACGATCACGACTCCGAACGGCATGACGATCGCCGCCGACGAATGGCCCGGTGACGGCCCCGCCGTCGTGCTCGCCCACGGCGGTGGCCAGACCCGTCACTCGTGGGGAGGCACCGCCGCCGCACTGTCCTCGCACGGCCACCGTGTGGTGTCAATGGACCTGCGCGGCCACGGAGACTCGGCGTGGGACTCGAACGGCGACTACTCGATGAGCGCATACCGCGACGATGCCCTTGCCGTCGCCGACTGGATCGGAGGGCCGGCCGCCTGGGTCGGGGCATCACTCGGCGGGATGACCGGACTTCACGCCGTCGATGCCGCACCGGATCGGTTCTCGGTACTGATCCTCGTCGACATCACGCCACGACCGGCTGCTGCCGGCGTGAGCCGCATCCTCGAGTTCATGGGCAAGGACGCCGTCAGCGGGTTCGCCACACTCGACGACGCTGCCGACGCCATCGCCGCCTACCAGCCACACCGCCCTCGGCCGACCGATCTGTCGGGTCTGGCGAAGAACCTCCGTGTCGGCGAGGACGGCCGATGGCGCTGGCACTGGGATCCGGCGTTCATCAGCATGAGGACCGGCGGCGAGAGCGAGCACGCTCGCGACGCCCACCACGGTGAACTCGAAGCCATAGCCCGACGCCTCACCCTGCCGGTGCTGTTGGTTCGCGGCAAGCTGTCCGACCTCGTCACCGAGGCCGAGGTCGCCGAGTTCCGCGAGATGGTGCCCCATGCCGAGTACGTCGACGTCGCTGGAGCGGCCCACATGATCGCCGGTGACAAGAACGACGTGTTCACCAACGCCGTCGTCCAGTTCCTCGACCCCGACTGAACCGACCCCCGGAACATGCGCGTGTCATGTGTCACTTTGAGACCGGACGCGCGACAATGGTGATCATGACAACCAGCCAGGACCTCCTCGACCGCATCGACGGCCAGAACCTCAACACCCGATTCCTCGCCAACCTCGAACGCAACCCTGGCGTCGAGGTTCTGCGCTGGAAGGACCACGACGGCGCATGGCAGAGCTCCACCATGGCCCAGCTCGCCGACGACACCGCCAAACTCGTCACCGGCCTGCGCGGGCTCGGCGTCGGACCGGGCGACACGGTCGTGCTGATGCTCACGAACCGACCGGAGTTCCATGCGATCGACCTCGCCACCCTCTTCCTCGGGGCGACCGCGGTATCGATCTACAACTCATCGGCCCCCGAGCAGATCGAGTACCTCGTCAACGACTGCGGTGCCAAGGTGGCAGTGGTCGAGAACGATACGTTCCTCGAGCGTTTCCTCAAGGTCCGCGAGTCGCTGAGCACCCTCGAGCACATCGTTCTGATGGAGCCGTCCGAGACCGCCGGCAATGCAGTCGTGCCGTTCACCGAGGTTTCGTCGGGCGACCCCGCTGATCTCGTGGCCGAGGCCGGCAACGCCACCCTCGACACGCTCGCCACGGTGATCTACACCTCCGGCACCACCGGCCCCCCGAAGGGCGTCATGCTGTCGCACAGCAATGTGGTGTGGACGCTCGAATCGCTCGGCCAGACGATGCGCGAGCAGACCGACATCGACAACTTCGCCGGCAAGCGTCACGTGTCGTACCTGCCGATGGCGCACATCTTCGAGCGCCTGCTCGGCCACTACTACATGGTCGACTTCGCCAGCCAGGTCACCTGCTGCCCCGACACCTCCAAACTGACTGCCTTCACCGGCGAGGTCAAGCCGAACATCTTCATCGGTGTGCCCCGCGTGTGGGAGAAGCTCTACGCCGGGGTCAATGCCGCGGTCGGCGCCGACCCCGAGAAGGCCAAATCGTTCAACGATGCCGTCGATGCAGCATTGCCGATCGTGGAGAAGATGACCCGTGGCACAGCCACCCAGGAAGAGATCGACACCTGGAACTTCCTGGACCAGGTCGCCTTCTCGACCGTTCGCGGCCTGATCGGGCTCGACGAGGCCGAGATCTGCATCACCGGCGCCGCTCCCCTGCCGGCCGAGATCCTGGCCTGGTTCCGGGCGATCGGCGTCCCGCTCACCGAGGGCTACGGCATGTCGGAGACCACCGCCGGTCTGACCTGGTCCAACGCCCCGAAGCCAGGGTGCGTCGGGCAGGCTGCCGTCGGTATCGAGCTCATGATCGCCGAGGATGGCGAAGTGCTGTGCCGCGGTGGCAACAACTTCGTGGGCTACCTCGGCAAGCCAGAGCAGACCGCCGAGACGATCGACAGCGACGGTTGGCTCCACACCGGCGACATCGGTGTACTCGACGACGACGGGTATCTGAAGATCGTCGACCGCAAGAAGGAGCTCATCATCACCGCAGGCGGCAAGAACGTGAGTCCGGCGAACCTCGAAGCCGAACTCAAGATGATCCCGCTCGTCGGACAAGCCTGCGCGATCGGCGAAAAGCGTCCGTTCATGTCGGCACTCGTCGTGCTCGACCCCGATGCCGCTGCTGCATGGGCGACATCACACGGCTTGTCGGGTGACGATGCCACGATGACGGCCCTCGCCGCAAACCCCGAGGTGGTCGCAGAGGTCAACGAGGATCTCATCCACGCGATGAAGGGCTTCAACAACGCCGAGGCGGTCAAGAAGGTGACGATCCTCGGCGAAGAATGGCTCCCCGACTCCGAACTCCTCACTCCGACCTCGAAGCTGAAGCGCCGCGGCATCCTCGCCAAGTTCGCCGATGAGATCGAAGCCCTCTACGCCAAGTGAGAAGTGTTACTCGTGGTGTCTGACACCACGAGTAACACTCAAGACGTCATGAGGCGGTAGCCGATGCCGCGAGCGGTGACGATCAGCTTGGGGTCGTCAGGATGGTCCTCGACCTTCAACCGCAGCCGGCGTACATGGGCATCGACGAGGCGGGAATCGCCCAAGTACTCGTAGCCCCATACCCGTTCGAGCAACTGGTCACGCGACAGAACGGCGCCGGCATGGTCGGCGAACTCGCACAACAGTCGGAACTCGGTCTTGGTGAGGTTGAGTTCCGCTCCTCCCTTCAGCACGATGCCTTGTTCGCGGCGGATCTCGATGTCGCCGAATCGCGTGGGAAGGGGCGTTGCGGACTTGTCCTGCAGGTGTACTCGGCGCAACAGCGCACGAATTCGTGCCGCCAACTCCTTCGGCACGACCGGTTTGGTGACGTAGTCGTCGGCGCCCGCCTCCAGCCCGGCGACCATGTCATGGGTGTCGGTCTGCGCGGTGATCATGATGATCGGCACGATGCTCTCGGCGCGCAACGCCCGGCACACGTCGAAGCCGGACATGTCCGGCAACCGCAGGTCGAGCAACACCAGGTCAGGCGGTGACCGGCGGAACCCGGCGAGGCCGTCATTACCGTTCGGAGCCTGCCGGACGGCGTAGCCCTCGTCCTCGAGCGCCATCGACAGCGCCAACCGGATCCCGTCGTCGTCCTCGATGAACAGCAGTGATTCCATGAGCGTTGGCCAGTGTTGCGCGTGGTGCGGACCAATCATGCGCTTTGTTACCGAAATCGCACAGATCCCGCAAGAGTCCGTCACACGGCAGCCCCATCATGATCACTGTTCACGCTGCCCCGGTGGGATGCCTTCCTCCCCCTGGCATTCCACCGGCAGCGGGTGAACCCCTCCGCCAGCCGCACCTCACCAGCCGCTCGGCCATGATGCTCACCTGCAACACTGATCCGGTGGCCCGGCGACGAACTCTCCGTTTGCGAACCCGGGTCACGCTGTTCTTCGCCTTCATCGCGCTGCTGGCCGGTGTCGTGTTGATCGGCGTCACCTACGGTCTCACCCGCAACAACCTCGTGGGCGAGGATCAGGACGCTGCTCGCCAGCAAGCCCTTGCCAACGCTGACCTCGTCCGCCAGCAACTGACCGTCGATCCCGACGGTATCGGCGTGTTCTTCGACGACGAACTGCGCACCGACACCGACGGATTCGCCGTCCTCAGTTCCGGCGATCCAGCCGCACCACGGGCGAGCACCAGCGTCCTGCATCCAATCACCGACTTCCCCGAGCGGCTCGTCGACAGCGTGCGCGACGGCACGAGCGCACTGCAGAATGCGAGCATCGACGGATCCGACTACGTCACCGTCGGCGTCTACATCGCCGAGTACGACACCGGCTACTTCGAGGCGTTCCCGCTCGCCGACACCTCCTCCACGTTGACCGCCATCCTCACCGCGCTGCTGCTCGGAGCACTCGGCACCACGGTGCTGGCCACGTTGTTCGGGCTCGCCACCAGCCGCCGCCTACTTCGGCCACTCAGCCAGGTCGCCGACGCAGCAGCCGACATCGCATCGGGCGGCCTCGACACGCGACTCGCCACCGAATCCGATCCCGACCTCGACCGACTCGCCGGATCGTTCAACGACATGGCGGACGCCGTCCAGGCCCGTATCGAGCGCGAAGCACGTTTCGCGTCCGACGTGAGCCATGAACTGCGATCACCGATCACCGCCCTCACCGCCGCAGTGGAAGTCCTCGACGGCCGACGTGACGACATTCCCGAACGAACTCAGCAGGCGCTCGACGTGGTCGTCGACCAGGTCCGACGCTTCGACAGCATGGTCATCGATCTGCTCGAACTCGCGCGAATCGACGCCGGCGCCACCGATCTCAACGTCGAGGACGTGTCGATCGTCGACCTGACCCAGCGGGTGGCGTCGCGGTACGGCGAGCCCGATGTCCCGATCGTGGCCGTGAACGGGGCACCGGGCGAGGCCGCGCTCGACAAGGTGCGATTCGAACGTATTCTCGGCAACTTGCTGGAGAACGCGCGCAACCACGGTGGCGGAGCCCTTCGCATCGAACTGACCGCAGCCGCGCCAGGCCGGTTCCGTCTCGCCGTGGAAGACGGTGGCCCCGGCGTCGCCCAGGGCGAACGTGAGCGGATCTTCGAACGGTTCGCACGCGGCAGCGCCGCGCGGCACCGGATCGGCACCGGACTCGGACTGGCCCTCGTGGCCGAACACACCGCCGCCATGGGGGGTACCGCCTGGGTGCAGGACCGCATCGGCGGCGGGGCCCGCTTCGTGGTCGAACTGCCACAGCGAGTCACCGCACCCGGGGCACTGACGTGACGGCGACGCACTGGCGAGCGATCGCCGCGCTCGCCGTGATGGTGGTGGCCCCAACGCTCGCGGGATGTGGCGTGTCGACCGGCGACGAGAGCTTCTCGCTGATCCCAGCCGAGGAGGACCCATTCCGACTCGACGCGACATCCACGACGACGTCGACAACGTCGACCACGACGACGACCCTGCCTGCCACGCC
>JBBQEU010000035.1:0-27528 GCA_038321235.1 Acidimicrobiales bacterium
CCAAACGCTTCTGAGCCTCATCAAGATGCGGCAGAACCCGAGCAAACAAGTCGCTCAGTTCATCGACAGTGGCCTCCACACACCAGAACCTACTACGCGCATATTAACCTGTGGTGAATCCTCGCGCGACCAAGCATATTCAGGGGATGCCCCAGAGTTGTCGAGTCGAACGACGCCACGCGCCCGCGGACGCGTCAACCACGGTCAACCACGGTCAACCACGGTCGACCACGGTCAACCACGCGGCGGTGCCAGCACAGCACGACCTTCCGCGCGTCCAAGAGCCGACTCGACACTGCGAGGCCTCGGTCGTGGCAGTCTGTGGCCATGCAACTCGCGATGATCGGACTCGGCCGGATGGGCGCCAACATGGTGCGACGGCTCCACCACGACGGACACGACTGCGTGGTTCACGACCTCGCCGAGGCTCCGATCGCCGAACTCGAAGCCGAACTCGGCGTCACCGGCGCGCGTTCGCTCGGCGAAATGGTGGCCGCGATGGACACTCCACGGTCGATCTGGATCATGGTGCCGGCGGCCTTCGTCGGGGCGACCGTCGATGCGCTCGCGTCACTCCTCGACGCCGGCGACACGATCATCGACGGCGGCAACTCCTGGTACCGCCACGACGTCGACCGTTCGGCAGCGCTCGCGCCGGTCGGCATCGACTACGTCGACGTCGGCACCAGCGGCGGCGTGTTCGGACTCGAGCGCGGCTACTGCCTGATGATCGGCGGCCCCGACGCCGCCGTCGAGCGCCTCACACCGATCTTCGAATCGCTGGCGCCCGGGATCGGCACCGGAGAGCGAACGCCCGGCCGCATCGATCCCGAAGCGCCAGAGGAGCACGGCTGGTTGCACTGTGGTCCGAGCGGCGCCGGGCACTTCGTGAAGATGGTCCACAACGGGATCGAGTACGGGCTGATGGCCGCCTACGCCGAAGGTCTCAACGTGCTCGCCAAGGCGAACATCGGGGCCGTCGATCACACCGTGGACGCCGAGACCGCACCCCTCGACGCTGCCCCCTACTACCAATACGACCTCGACCTAGCGAGGATCACCGAGGTGTGGCGCCGTGGGTCGGTGATCAGTTCGTGGCTGCTCGACCTCACCGCCGAAGCGTTCCACGCCGACCCCGAACTCAGCGCATACGCCGGTGTGGTCAGCGACTCGGGCGAAGGGCGCTGGACGGTCAACGCCGCCATCGACGAAGGCGTCCCGGTGCCAGTGCTGTCGGCAGCACTCTTTCAACGCTTCTCGTCACGAGGACGATCCGACGTCGCCGATCAGGTGCTCTCCGCCATGCGCGCCGGCTTCGGCGGCCACATCGAACGCACGGACACGACACGATGAGCAACAAGCCGACGCACACCGATCCCACCATGATCACCGGGCACGTCGACAGTGCCCGCATGCAGACCAACCAGCCCGACGCCGACGCGCTCGTGCTGTTCGGCGCCACTGGCGACCTCGCCGTGCGCAAGCTGTTCCCGGCGCTGTATCGCCTGGAGCGCTCGGGCACGCTCCATGTACCCGTCATCGGAGTCGCGCGCAGCGAGTGGACCGACGACGATTTCCGCCGTCACGCCCGCGATTCGATCGCCGAGCACATCGACGACCCGGAGCCGGCAGTCGTCGATTCGCTGTGCAGGCGCCTCGACCTCGTGCAGGGCGACTATGCCGACGAGAACACCTGGAACGCACTCCGGGCGACCCTCGACCGCCACAACTCGACGGTGGCGGTGTTCTACATGGCGATCCCGCCAGGCATGTTCCCGATGGTCGCGCAGAAGTTGGCGTCGGTCGACCTCCATCACCGTGGTCGGATCGTGGTCGAGAAGCCGTTCGGCCGCGACCTGCAGTCGGCGATCGAATTGAACAAGACCTTGCACGATGTGTTCTCCGAAGATCACATCTTCCGTATCGACCACTACCTCGGCAAGGAGGCCGTGGAGGACCTGTTGGTGTTCCGCTTCGCGAACACGTTGCTCGAGCCGGTGTGGAACCGCAACTACGTGCGCAGTGTCCAGGTCACGATGTCGGAAACGCTGGACGTGGAGGGTCGCGGCTCGTTCTACGAGGGTGTCGGGGCGATCCGCGACGTGTTCCAGAACCACCTGCTGCAGGTGGTGTCGCTGTTGGCGATGGAACCTCCGGCCGGCGCCGACTCGGGGTTCCTGCAGGACGAGAAGGCCAAGGTGTTCGCGGCGATGCGTCCGATCGAACCCGATGCGCTGGTGCGCGGTCAATACGTGGGCTACCGCGACGAACCGGGCGTCGATCCTCAATCGAACGTGGAGACGTTCGCTGCGGCGCGACTCGAGATCGATTCGTGGCGATGGGCGGGCGTGCCGTGGTACGTCCGTGTCGGCAAGGCGATGGCGCAGAGCGCTACCGAGGCCGTGATCGAGCTGCGCGAGCCGCCGCGGATGTTGTTCGACGAGTCCGGTGGTCCGCCCCCCGGCCGCAACCTCATTCGTTTGCGCCTCGGGTCGAACGATGGTGTCACATTTGCGCTTCAGGCGAAGACGCCTGGGCCGGACCTCGACAGCCAGGAGGTCGACGTCGACGTCGACTTCGCCGCCGCGCTCGGCGAACGCCAGGACGCATACGAGCGGCTGCTCGGCGACGCGCTGATCGGGTCGCTACGGCGGTTCGCTCGCCAGGACATCGTGGAAGGAACCTGGCGCGTCGTGCAGCCGGCGCTCGATCATCCCGGCGCCGTGGTGCCCTACTTCCGCGGATCGTGGGGCCCCGCCGACGCCGACGACATCCTCGTCAACGACGACACCTGGTTCCTCCCCACCCCCGACCGCGACTGACGATTACATCAGGGGTCAGACCCGCGATGTAACACTGCGGATGATTACATCGCGGGTCTGACCCCTGATGTAACACTGCGGGCTCACCATGTGGATTCCCATCACGCTCGCGGCGGCGACGTTCCAGGTCCTGAGGACCTCTCGGCAGCACCGGCTGCGGTCGGTGCTCACGGTCAACGGCGCCGGGTTCGTTCGCTACGCCTACGGCTTCCCGCTCGCGCTGCTCGTGGCAGTGGTCACCTTCGGCCTTGTCGGAGAGCCGATCCCGACGGTCCCCTGGCGGTTCTGGCCGATCATCGCAGGGGCCGGTGTCGCCCAGATCCTCGGGACACTCGCGCTGCTTCGTGCCTTCGATCTCCGCGACTTCGCGATCGGCACCGTCTACGCGAAGACCGAGGTGATCCTCGTGGCCGTCGTGTCGGCCGTCGCCCTGGGCGAATCACTCGAGCCCCTCGGGTGGGTCGCGGCGATCGTGTGCATGGTCGGTGTCGCGTGGCTCGCCGCTCCGACCCGTCTCGTCGACGTCCTCGGATCCGCCCGTGATCCTGCGGCGCTCATGGGCATCCTCGCGGCCGGCGGATTCGCCCTCGCTGCCGTCGGGATCCGAGCCGCATCGTCGTCGCTGGACGGCCCGACATGGAATCGTGCGCTGCTGACGCTCACCGTGATGCTCGGCATCCAGACGCTCGTCAACGCCGGCCAGCTCGCCGTGTCAGATCGCGCCGAGCTGGCGGAGGTCGCGCGGGCCTGGCGATTCGCACTGCCCGTCGGGATCCTCAGCCTGTGCGGATCGATCGGTTGGGCGGTCGCCGTCACCCTCACCAACGCCGCCAAGGTCCGAACGCTCGGTCAAATCGAGATCGTCATCGCCTTCGCCATCTCGGCATGGACCCTGCACGAACGCCACACCCGCGCCGAGTACCTCGCCAGTGCGCTCGTGCTGATCGGCGTCGTCGGCGTCGTCGTGCTCGGCTGACAGGCTTTCTCAGCCCGAGGACGCTCGATTCACATCTGCAACGGATCAACCGAAACTCGACGTCGGTCCACGTACGAACACGCAATCCTGACCAGTGGCACATCGCGCAACAGTTCGTCCGCCGCCGACGCTCGGCCGGCGCGGGGAACTTGGGCTCGTCGAGCACCTGCGGGTCGAGGGTCGCTCGGCATCGAGAGGCCCAGTCGACGACGCCCGGATCAGCGACGCCGCTGCGCACTCGCCATTCGGACATTCGCGCCGGCAGATGCTGGCGGCGACTGCCTTGATCATGGTCCGCGTTGATCGGCGTCGGTCGGTTGTTCAGATCGGATCGGGAGCGCCGGCCATTGCGTGGTGCAGCTGACTGCGGGCGTGGTCGTGGAAGACCACATCGTCGACCTCGGCCGCCCAGACGATCGTGGTGAGCAACCACAGGATCGAGGTGGCGCGCAGCTGGTCGCGGTCGTCGTCGGAGAGCGTGCGCCCGTAGCCCTCGAAGAACGCGTGGCCGAGTTCCGGTGCCGTCCGCCACTCGGTCCACCACATCCGTTCGAAGTCCTCGAACCAGTGTCCGACGCGGGCGTTGCCGAAATCGATCACCGACACCGACCCGTCTTCGGCGGTCAGCCAGTTCCTCGGCTGCCAGTCGCGGTGACACGGCACTCCGGCCGGATCGGGAAACTCGGCGAGTCGTCGCAGCTGGCCGGCAACGAACTCGACCTCGGCCGTGTCGAGCAGACCGGGCCTCGCTCGCTGCACCCAGGCGTCGAACCGAACGCGGGAGGCAACCGAGAAACCGCCCAGCGGCGTCGGTGTCTCAGCATCGTGGAGCAGTCGCGACAGCCGGCCGGCCTGTCGAAAGGTCGATGTCGACTGGTCGCCGATCTCGCCGGGGAGTTTCGAGAACACCAGCACCCGAGCGTCACGATTCTCTGCCAGCAGTTCGGGAACGTGCGGCATCAGCGCAGGTGCCCAGTGGCGGTACGCGTGCAACTCGGCGTCGAACTTTTCGACAGCTCGCGGTTGCTTCACGATCATCGGCCGATCATCGGCCGTGATCACCTCGATCACCGTGGACACGCCGTGGGGCCATGATCGATCGGCCACGAGTGTCAGCGGTCCGGCCAACGACGCTGCTGCACTCAGCACGTCGTGGACATCGTCGACTCCGGCCATCGCTGCAGTCTGGTCGATCCGACGCCGATCATCGGTTCCGCGGGTTGACCGTCGCTGCGCTACACCTCGACACGGCCGAGCGTGCCAGATTGGCGAGGTGAGCCAACACGAACTGCACGCCTGGGACTTGGTGGTCGACGGGATCGACTTCGGGGAGGGGCCGCGCTGGCACCTCGGACGTCTGTGGTTCAGCGACTTCTATCAGGGCACGATCTCATCGGTCGGCCACGACCGCCAGCGTCGAGTCGAGCTCGAGTGGGACGGACGTCCCTCCGGCCTCGGCTGGCTGCCGGACGGCCGGCTGCTGTTCGTCTCGATGCTCGATCGTCGCGTGATGCGACGCGAAGCTGACGGCACCATCGTCGAACACGCCGACCTCGACGGAATTGCCACCGGATCATGCAACGACATGGTCGTCGGCCCCCAGGGCAACGCCTACGTCGGCAATTTCGGGTTCGACTTCGAAGGCGGCGAGTCACCTTCACCGGCCACGTTGGCGATCGTGTGGGCCGACGGCACTGTCACGGCCGCCGCGGACGGCCTGAGGTTCCCCAACGGCTCGGTGATCACCGACGACGGATCGACGCTGATCGTCGGCGAATCGATGGGCGCTCGGTACACAGCGTTCACGATCTCCCGCGACCTTGGCCTCACCGATCGTCGGATCTGGGCCGAGGTACCTGGTATGGCCCCGGACGGCTGCACGATCGACGCCGACGGCGCGATCTGGTTCGCCGACGCGCTGGGCAAGCAGGTCGTGCGCGTTCGCGAGGGCGGCGAGGTCACCCATCAGTTGCCGACCCCGGACAACGTGTACGCCTGCATGCTCGGCGGGCCCGACGGGCGAACGCTCTTCGCGCTCACCGCCGCCGCTTCACACCCCGGCATCGTGGCCGGCACGGCCACCGGCGCCCTCTGGCAGACCCAGGTCGACATCCCGCGCACCGCGACCTCCCGACCCTGACCGCGAGCTCCACCCGCCCGATCCAACCCTGGGAGATTTTTGTTGCGAACGCAATGTTCTGCGATATCTTGCTTGCTATGACAACTATTTCGACCTCAACACTTCCTCTCGCTATCGGGACATGGACCGCCGATCCGGCACACACCACTGTCGGGTTCGTCGTTCGCCACCTCGGGCTCTCCAAAGTCCGCGGCCACTTCGAGGGCGTCACCTCACGACTGGTGGTGGGCAACGACCTCGCCAGCAGCTCGGTGAGCGCCGACATCGAGATGGGCACCGTCAAGACGGGCAACGCCGATCGCGATGCCCACCTGGCGTCGAGCGACTTCTTCAACGCCGAGACCAACCCGACCATGGCATTCCACTCGACCGCCATCGCCGGCGTGGGCGAGGGTGAAGCCGAAGAGTTCACCATGGTGGGCGATCTCACGATCAACGGTGTCACCAAGCAGGTCGAACTCGACATCGAGTTCTTCGGCACCTCGGTGTTCCCCATGGACCAGTCGACCCGGGCGGGCTTCAGCGCCACCGGCACGATCTCTCGCAAGGACTTCGGCATCAACTTCAACGCTCCCGTCGGCGTCGACAAGGTGATGATCTCCGACAAGGTCGCCCTCGAGCTCGACGTCCAGCTCGTGGCCCCGTAACGCTCGAACCTGATCCCCGCCCGAGCGATGAGCGAACCCCCGCCCGCATCTGCGTGGTCCGCTCATCGCTCCGTCGGGTCAGATGACCTTCATGCCGTACATCTCGCCGAGCGGGTCACTGATCAGTTCGAGGCGCTCGCCGTCGGGACCTGTGAAGTAGATCGAGGTGTCGCCGACGAGGTGGGTCGGCACGCCGGCGGCCTCGAGCTTGGCCTTCAGCCGCTCCCAGTTCTGCCTCGACACCGAGATCGCCAAGTGGTGATGGCCACCCAGCACCTCGGCGTAGTCCTCGAGGCCGAGACCCGGGAAGTCGAAGAAGGCCAACGCGTTGCCGTTGCCGATGTCGAAGAAGAAGTGCGTCGAGCCGACGTAGTCGCGGTTCTCGAAGAGTTCGGTCAACGGGAACTCGAGCAGTCCCTGGTAAAAGGCGATGGTTCGCTCGATGTCGGAGGAGATCAGGGCCTGGTGGTGCACGCCGCGGGCCGTCGAGGCCGGGCGGCTCTCGGGCGCGACCAGGTGTTTCGCCCGCATCGTGGCCCACTCGTCTTCGCGGTCGGGATGGTCGCCGTCGTGGGTGGTTCCGAAATGGAGCTCACTGCTTGCCATCGCAACATTCTGCCACGAGACGCACCCTGATCACCAGCGTGGTCCACTCAGCAGGGGATACGGGAACCACGATCCGCCAGGCGTTGCTCGACTACAAGGTCATCCTCTTTCGCGACCAGGACATCACGACCGAACAACACCTTGCGTTCGGTCGACACTTCGGCGAACTCGAAGTGCATCCGCTCGCGATCAACAGGCCCGAGTACCCCGAGGTGCTGGCGATCACGCACGACGGCGACAATCCCGGCCGCGAGAACGGTTGGCACTCCGACGTCACCTGGCGCCTACAGCCCTCACTCGGCTCGATCCTGCGGTGCATCGAGTGCCCGCCGGTGGGCGGTGACACCCTCTTCGCCGACATGTACGCCGCCTACGACGGCCTGCCGCAACGCATCAAGGACCGCGTCGAGGACCGCGTCGAGGACCGGGTGGCGCGCCACGACTTCGCCCACTTCCGCAAGCTGATGCGCCACTGTGGCGCTTCCGACGACGAGATCGCCGAAATGGAGACCGCGTACCCGAACCCCGAACATCCGGTGATCCGCACCCACCCGGAAACCGGTCGCAAGGGCATCTACGTCAACAACGCGTTCACTCAGGAGATCGTCGGCATGGACGCAGACGAGAGCGCCGAGCTGCTGGCGATTCTGTATGCGCGGGCGACCTACCCCGAGTATCGAGTTCGGTTCACATGGGAGCCGAACTCGATCGCGTTCTGGGACAACCGCGCATGCCAGCACTACGCAGCTTCCGACTACTGGCCGAAACGTTCGCCGTGTCGAGCGCGTCACGATCGTGGGTGACACGCCGTACCACGACGCGTCACAGGCGCCTACCGCTGCAGCGCCCAGTCCGTTCCGCGGGCGGCTCCGAGCCTGGTCCGACAGCTGACCACCGCGCCGTCGACCGCTCGATAGCCGACCATCACAGCCGGCCCGATGGCGATCGCGACCACCACGGTGCCGATCCCGATCGGTCCGCCCAGTGCCACGCCGCCAACCAGCCAGGTCAACTCGAACGCCATGCGAATTCGTGGCTCCGGCCGGCCGGTGCGATCCGACGCCGCCGACGCCAGCAGTTCACCCGAGCCGGCGCCGAGACCGGACACGATCAACGCCCCCGCACCGACACCCACCACGAACACAGCCGCCACGTGGATGACCAGGAGCACGGCAACCGAATCGGGCGGTCCGACGCGATCGAGCACCGACAACAGGGCTTGCATACTCGGGCCGACGATGAGCGGCGAGGCGAGTGTCCCGGGCCCGGGCCGCCGACCCATCGCCCATGCGGCCGCGATCAACGACGCGACCACGAGCCACACCGACAACGTCAGGGAAAGGCCGGTCCGCACACGGATCGCACCGATGAACACATCGAGCGGCCCCGGTCCGAGCCCGCTCCACAACATCACGGCAACGCCAGCGGCGATGACCAGCGAACCGGCCACCAGGAGCCCGAGCCGGGCCGAGAAACGCATCAGGCGCGGCGTGGGTCCGCTCGCGATCACTGCGGCGATGGCACCGGCACGACTCCACGCCGGGATGCGTGACCACCCGGCGACGGGCGCAACATATGGCGCGTCGGGGCGCGGCTGATCGACGACGGCGGAAGTCACACCCGAGTATCGGTCGGCGATCGCCGTGCTTGAGCACGACGTCGGGTGTCTTCGGACACACGACCCAGTCGCGTTGCGCTCATCAACCACGCCGGCCCGAACGACCGGGGCAGCCACAACTCAGGGCTCGAGGTGGCGCAGCAGTGCGTCGAGCGCGAGCAGATAACTGTCGGCGCCGAAACCCGCTATCACACCAACACACACACCGGTGACGACAGAGGTGTGGCGGAACTCCTCGCGGGCGTGAACGTTCGACAGGTGCGTCTCGACGACCGGCACGTCGATCGAAGCGATCGCATCACGCAGGGCGATGCTGTAGTGCGTGTAGGCGCCGGGGTTGAAGATCACCCCATCGGCGCGGGTACGCGCCTCCTGGAGTGCATCGATCAGATCTCCTTCGGCGTTGCTCTGCACGTCATAGACCTCGACCTCTCGTTCCACCGCCGCGCTGCGGACCGCGGCGAGGACGTCGTCGAGAGTGGCCGCGCCATACACGTCGACCTCGCGTGTACCGAGCAGATTCAGGTTCGGGCCGTTGAGCACCAGGATCCGACGGGTCATCCACGCAGGTTACGCACTCCGCATCGGACACGCTCGGGCGGAGATATCACGATTGGATCTCCGACGGCTGGCAGTACGGCAAGTTCTCCCCACATCTGATGGCCCAGCGGAGATGTTCGACCAACCGCTCGTCGCAGTGCACGAGCGATTCGGTCTCACGCCGAGCCCGATGGCGGCACGGCAGTCTGCGGCGATGGGACGACGCGTCGCCGACCACGCCCGGTGAGCGTCGACCGCATCACCGCTTCAGTTGGGCATGTGTCCTGCCGATGACACCATGACGCTGTCCGATCGGAGACAGTGCTGAATCGGTGGGAGGCCCCAGCCGCATGACCTCAGAGGTGTTCCTCGGACGGCAACCAATCGTTGACGCCGAGCGCGAGATCTTCGGATACGAGCTGCTGTACCGCGGCGGCCCGGACAGGACCAACGCGTTCGCCGACCCCGACGCCGCGACTCGCTGCGTGATGGAGCGCGTCTTGTTGCAGTGGGGCATGGAACACGTGGTCGGCGATCGGTTCGGACTGATGAACGCGAGCGCCAGCTTGATCGTCAACGGTCTCCACGAGGCGATGCCACCGGAGGGCATGATCATCGAGGTCCGCGAACCTTCGCCCTTCGACGACGCGACGGTCGATGCGTTACGCAACGCTCGAATGAACGGCTATCACTTCGCTCTCGACAACGTCAGCCGCCTCGGCGATCTGGAGTATTCGGAACTGCTCCCGTTGGCGAGCATCGTCAAGATCGAACTCACAACGACGCACCACGCCGAGATCGATCGCCTGATCACCGTTGCGCGCGATCGGTCTCCCGGCGTGCTCATCGTGGCCGAGAAGGTCGAGTCGCAGGACCAGTTCAACCGCTGCATCGAGCACGGTTTCGACCTGTTCCAGGGCTATCACCTCCACGAACCCGAGGTGCTTCGACGACCGGCGCGACACGCCTCGCGCCGATCGGCAGCGGCGCTCCAAGCGTCGCTCAAGTACGACATGGACGTCACGGAGATCGAGGCGGTTGTCGCGGGTGATCCATCATTGGCGTTCCGTCTCCTCACCGCCGTGAACGCGAACGCCTTCGGCCTGGATCGTCGCGTCACGACACTCGACGAGGCCATCGCCTCGTTGGGAATGAGCAAGCTCCGCTGTCTGGCCGACTTGCTCGCGTCGTCGATCGACGCCCTCGACGACGACGCCGACGACCACACGCTCGAAATCCTCCGCGGTGCAGCTCGCGCCACGATGGTGGCATCGCTGCTCGATGACACCGAGCTCGTGCGCTGCGGCGTGACTGCTGCACTGCTGTCGGTCGTCGATCGGCTCTACCACGCCCCCCTCAGCGAGCTGCTCGACGAGTTGCCGCTGAGTGACCTGACGATCCGAGCGGTCCTCGACGGCGCTGGAGCGGTCGGCGAGGCCCTCGACGTGGCTCGGGCGTGCGAAGACGACGACCGCGCCGTGCTCGAAGCGCTCGCGCCCGGCCGCCACGACGAACTCATGGCGCTGCACCACCGGGCAGTCGATCGCGTGCGACGAACATACGAATCGAGCGACACTGCGGACTCCCCTGGCCGAGCGAGACCGGAGACCGCCCAGCTCGCGTGACAGGCTGAGCAGATGTCCGACGCCGACGCCATCGACTTCGCTCTCCTGCTCCTGCGCTGCGGAGTGGGCGCGGTGATGCTCGCCCATGGCATCAACCACATCCGCCCGAACATCGACGGCACCGCCGGCTGGTTCGGTTCGATGGGCATGAAACCAGCGAAGCTCCACGCCTGGCTGGCCAGCGTCACCGAAATCGGCTGCGGGCTGCTACTCGTCGTCGGGTTGCTCACCCCGTTCGCCGCAGCCGGAGTCGTCGGCGTGATGTTCGTGGCATGGGCGATCAACCATCGGGGCAACGGGTTCTTCATCTTCCGTCCCGGTGAGGGCTGGGAGTATGTGATGACGCTCGGCATCGTGGGGCTGGCCATCGGTGCGATCGGGCCGGGAGCGTGGTCGCTCGACGAGGCATTCGGCCTGAACGACGACCTCATCGACGGGACCGGTCTGCTGATCGCTGCGATCGGCGGCATCGGCGGCGGAGCTGCACTCCTCGCCGGGTTCTGGCGCCCCGAGAAGTCGTAACCGAAGCCCTTCCCGTTTGGGAGGTCGTCGGCGCGGGCACGTCTTGCGCACACGACCAACCGTCCGGAGGCCACGATGAAGAAGCTGACCTACAACGCGCTGTCGACCATCGCTGGCATTGCCGCTGCGGTCCTGGCACGCAAGATCGTGTCGGCGCTGTGGAGGAGCGACACCGAGACCCCGCTGAATCCTGCCGACCGACGAACGTCGTGGACGGAGGCGCTCGCATGGGGTCTCGCCACGGCGATCGGTGCTGCCGTCGCCCGCATCGTTGCGCTGCGCGGAACGTCCGCGGGGTGGAAGAAGATGACCGGTGAAACGCCACCCGGTATCGAAGCCTGACCAGCCGGAGGGACGCATACCATGGTAGGTACCGGCGCAGATACCTGGCTGTTCACGTCCTGGTCGACGCTGGGATGGATCACGCTGTCCGGTGTGCTGATGGTGATGATCGTGGTGGCGATCATCCGTGTCACCGGACTCCGAACGCTCTCGAAGATGTCGAGCGTCGACTTCGTCGTGACCATCGCGATCGGCTCGATCCTCGGTTCGGTGGTTGCGTCGTCATCGTCGATTGCCGAGGGGGCTCTCGCGATCGGTTCGCTGCTGGCCGTACAGTGGCTCATCGCCCAGTTCCGGCGGCGATCGTTCGGATCGCGCCTCGTCGACAACACTCCGATACTGCTCGTTCGTGATGGCCAGTTCATCGATGACGCGATGACGGCAGCGCGAGTCACCCGTTCGGACATCTACGCGAAGCTGCGCCAGGCGAACGTTCACCGAATGGATGCCGTGATCGCCGTGGTGCTCGAGACGACGGGCGACGTCAGTGTGCTCCACGGCGAGGGACGACTCGACGCGGAACTGTTCGACAACGTTCGCCAGTTCCGTCCCGACGGGCCGCTCACACCCGACCATCACTGACGTCGGGCGCGGTCAGATCAGCGGCTGAGCCGCGGTGCTGAAGGTCGAGCTGAGGTGTGAGGTGTCGTTCCAACAGCGCACCACCCAGCGGTCGCCGTCCACGACGATGTGCGAGATCGACGCGTTGTCGGCGCCGGTGAACGCGAAACCCTCCGAACCGGTGGCGATGTTCATGATCTGACCGATCACGCCGCCGTGCACGACGGCGACGACGAGTTCATCGGGGTGATCGGCGGCGATGCGTTCGATGCCACGACGGACCCGGTTCTCGAACTGGTGGGCGGGCTCGCCGCCGGGGATCACGTCCCATCGCTGCTCGACGACCATCTGCTGCGCGATCGGGTCGCCGTCCGCCACACGTTTACGGAACTCGCCACCCTCCCAGTCACCGAGGAACACCTCACGCAGGTCGGCGAGTTCGGTGGCCTCCATCTCGAGGTATTCGAGCAGCGGCTCAGCCGTCTGGTGGGTGCGCTGCAAGGTCGTCACGTACACCGCGGCGATCCGTTCGCCGGTGTCGATCAGGCGTTGCGCTGCCAACTTGGCCTGCTCCCAGCCCGCCGGTGCGAGCGGCGGATCGCCGTGGCCATCGACGAGATCGAATGACTCGCCATCGACGTGCGGTGCCGACTCGCCGTGGCGCACCAGCAGGATCTCGGTGGCGCCCGGTTGCGGGGCGAACCTCGATTGCGGGAACGTTCGGGTCTCGGTGTCCGGTACGTCGACGGTGTCGGTCTCAGCCATCCTCCGGAAACTACTCACCTCATCGTTTGTGTTGCATTTCGGGTTGACCGGATCACCGAAAACCGCACGCGAACGTCGGTGGGCGGGACCAGACTGGTGGGGTGAAGCAGCTCAACTCGCGGCTGATCGACATGGTCGATGTGCTCTCGCTGCCGATGTTCGTCGGCACGATGATGTGGGAGTCACGGGTGCTCGCCCGACGAGAGCTGCGCCAGTTCGGCGACCTCGACGGCGCCACGCCCGAGGAGCTGGCCGACCCGAGCCCGCCTCCGGACCCATTGGTACCGGTCGGCTACGAGCGGGGCGACACGCAGTCGAACCTGGCGATGCTGGCCGGCAACGTGGCGGTCAACCTGGCCATCGCGGGAGTCGTCGGAGCGATGGGCCGAGTCGTGTACAAGCACCGGATCATCGACCTCGGCGCCACGAAATGGTCGCTTCCCGCAGCGATGATCGCCTGGGACTTCCTCTACTACTGGGACCACCGGTGGATGCACGAGGTGCGTCTCCTCTGGGCGAACCATGTCACCCACCACTCGAGCGAGCGATACAACCTGTCGACTGCGCTGCGTCAGCCGTGGTCGGGAATCCTCACGTCGTGGGTGTTCCTCCCGATGCCGCTGCTCGGCATCCCCGCCCATCATGTCGCCAAGGCCGGCCAGATCAACCTGCTGTACCAGTACTGGATCCACACCGAAGCGATCGACCGCATGCCAAAGCCCATCGAGGCGGTGTTCAACACTCCCTCACATCATCGGGTGCACCACGGCGCCAACCCGCAGTACCTCGACAAGAACTACGGCGGGATACTGATCATGTGGGACCGCCTGTTCGGCACGTTCGAGCCCGAGATGCGCCGCATCAAGTACGGCCTCACCAAGAACATCCATACGTACGATCCGATCCGGATTGCCTACCACGAGTTCGTCGACATCGCCCGCGACGTTCGTCGAGCAACCGGCTGGCGCAACAAGCTCGGTCACGTGTTGCGCAACCCCGGTTGGCAGCCCACCACCTGAGCGCCGAACGAGCGGTGCGTCAGGCGGCGTACTGCGAGAGGATCAGCGCTGGGATCGGACCCGGATCGATCTCGCCGGGGTCGTAGCCCGGCTTGAACGTGTCGAGGTAGCGCCTGCGGCCCGCCTTGAACCATGGCGGGACGTGGTGCTTCGCCGGCGCACCTTGCGAAGTGAGCAGCACACGCTGGAGACGACCGATCGTGCGCTGGAAGTGGGACTGGGCTCGCAGCGATCCGATCACCCGGTAGGGGTAACTGCCTTCGAGGTGTTCGTAGAGATCAAACGCCACGGTGCGGTGCTCCATCTCCTCGGCAAGGTGCCACATCCAGAGCTGGCCCCACGGGCCAGGCGAGATCGAGCTGCTACCAGCCTCCGCTTCGGCGATCGAGGTGAGCGCCATCGCGCACGTCATCGCCTCGAACCCCTCGGCGTACGAGAGATTGAAGCGCCGAGACTTCGACGTGTTGAATCGGCGGTAGTCGGCGTCGAGGCGGTCCTCGATGGTCTGCAACTCGGCGGCGACCGCTGGTCCGAGCTGGCCCTTGATGATCTCGTTGATCCGACGATGGTTCTGGAAGTGCTGTGCCTCCTGGCCGACGAACTCCTTGACGTCAGCGGAGAGGCCGGCGTCGGTGATGTCGTCGGCGACGGACCGGAACGTGCGGATCAGGTAGGGCTCGAGGTAGGGCATCGTGAGCGAGAACGCCACGAGATAGGTCTCGCGCACGAGGTCGTTGCCGGGCAGCACGTCGTCGAGTTGGTCGGGGAACTCGAACTTCACCTTGCGGACGGTGATGTCGTGAGGTGCCGTGCTCATGACGTGACGGTAGCCGCCGCCAGATCGAAGCGCTCGTCCGGCTCGGACAGCTCGGCGCACACCGCCGTCGTCAGCTCGATGAAGGCGCTCGCTGCAGGCGACAGGGTGCGGCCGGCCCGCCACGCGATCGACACCTGCCGACCGGGGATCGGCGGGTCGAGCGGATGCAACTCGGTGCGAGGATCATCAGGCTCCGTGCACAGCAACGGCATCACTGCCACGCCCATCCCAGCGCGCACCATTGCCGCCACGGTGCCGTTGTCGTTCGAGCGGAACACATAATTCGGGTCGAGGCCCGCCGAGCGGAGGCCTGCTTCGTTCAGCAGCTGACACGAGTTGGGCTGTTGGCCGATCAACGGCTCATCGGCGAACGCATCGAGCGAGATCGGCCCGGGCGAGAACTGGCCCGGGCGGGCGATCAGTACGAAGGGGTCGGTGAGGAGCAGCCGCGACTCGAACCCGGACCGCGACGGGTCGGCCACTCGGCCGACCACGAACGACACCTCGGTCTGGCCGCGTTCGAGGTGCTCCTCGAGTTCCTCGTCGACGTCAGTTTCCAGCAGAGCAACCTCCACGTCGGGATACGCAGAGCGGAACCGGCCGAGCACCATCGGCAGCACTGCCGACGACACACTCTGGAACGTGCCGATCGTCAACCGTCCAACGTGCCCGGCCCGGTACCGGTCGAGCCCGTCGGCAAGCGCGTCGACTCGGCCGAGCAGGTCTCGACCACCGCGCAGGAGTTCGACGCCGAACGGGGTCAACTCCACGGGCCGCGGGCCGCCAGGACGGTCGAACACCTTCTCCCCAACTGCTCGTTCGAGCGCAGCAATCTGCTGGCTGACCGCCGACTGGGTATAGCCGAGCCGCTCGGCGGCGCGGGCGAACGTGCCCTCCGTGGCGACCGAATCGAGCGCCACGAGATGCCGGAGTTCGAGGTCACGAAGTACGACCATGATGATTAGCATAGCTGATGAACATGAGTCTGGATCATCGCCAGTGATGTCGATCATCCAGCCGTACCGTGAAGGCATGATCTCGCTCGACTCCATCGCCATCACCATCGACCGTGAGGGCTTCGAGGCCCTCGACATGCGCGCCATCGACACCGTGCTCGACCTCGCAGCGACCGCCGACGCCTCGCCTGTGCTCGCCGAAGTGTTCGCCGACGGCGCCGAGCCCGCCCCGGTTCGAGAGCGGGCATTCGGCCTGCTCGCAATGCAGATCACGTCGGCCGCCGCCGGGTCGACCACGGCCCACCGTCTGCGTCCGCGCAACGCCGACTCCATGGAGTCGACGCCGTGCAGCACTTCCAACGCAAGGTCGCGGCGATCACGGGTGCGGGTTCCGGCATCGGGCGCGGAATTGCGCGCGAGCTGGCGCATCAGGGTGCCCACCTTGCGCTGAGCGACGTCGACGACGCTGGACTCGCCGAGACCGTTGCCATGGTCGAACAATCGAGTCGCGCCCGAGGCGCCGTGAAGGTGACGTCCGCGCATGTCGACGTCACCGACCGTGACGCTGTCGAAGCATGGGCCGCGTCGATCGTCGAGGAATTCGGCCACGTCAATCTGATCTTCGACAACGCCGGTGTTGCGCTGGCCGCCAATGTCGATGCACCACCACCACCACCACCACCACCGTCTGACCCGTTACTCGTGGTGTCAGACACCACGAGTAACGCCCTCAGAGCCAGCCGGACTTCTTGAACTGGCGGTACAGCAGTGCCACCGCAACCCCGGTGAACGACAGCACGACCGGGTACCCGATTGCCCATTCCAGTTCGGGCATGTTCTCGAAGTTCATGCCGTAGACGCCGGCAACCATGGTGGGGACCGCGGCCATCGCCACCCAGGCACTGATCTTGCGCATGTCGTCGTTCTGACGAACCGAGATCTGGGTGAGGCTGGCGGTGAGAGCGGCATCGAGCAGCCCCGACAGCGAGTGCGCTCGCGTGACTGCCCGATCGAGTTGGTCGGAGGCCTCGTTGAGATCGTGCAGGGTCGACGGCGGCATTTCGGGGCCACGCACCCGGATCAGGCGGGCGAGCGGATCATCGAGTGAGTCGATCGCCACGATCATCTGGCGCACTTCCCGCTTGAGCTTGTACAAGCGCTGCACCGGCTGGTGATGGCTGTCGGAGAAGACGTCGCGCTCGACCTCGATCACGTCGTTCTCGAACCCGTCGAGGGCGGGGCCGTATCCGTCGATCACCACGTTGACAACAGAAGCCACGACGGCATCTGGTCCCAGTCGGAGGCGGTCGGGGTCGGCTTCGAGAGCGGCCCGAGCCGAAGACAGCTGGCTTGCCTGTCCGTGGCGGATCGAGATCACCGCTCGTGGGCCTACGAGGAGGGTCATCTCTCCGAGTGCGATGGTCTCGTTGCGGTCCTCATAGGCCGCTGTTCGGAGTACGAGCTGGACGATCGGGCCCTCCACCGTGAGCACCGGTCGAGCGTGCGGCATCAGCACGTCGCGCGCCGACACTCCCGTGATCTCGAGCGCATCCATTCCGCGCCGCAGTTCGGCTTCATCGGGCATGCGCAAGCCGAGCCAGACAAATCCGTCGCCGACGACGGGATCGTCGAGCGCCATCGTGTCGGGATCGAACTGTCGTCGCTCTCCGTCGGCGTACGCCGCGCAGTCGATTCTCACGTGGACAGTCTCGCTGCTCGCCGCCACCTCGACGGCGATGGCCGATCGACGTGTGTCAGGTGGGTCGATCGTTGTAGGCCTCGGTCAGCAGGCCGAGCAGATCGGCATCGACCTGGCTGCACTCGCGAACGTTGGCCACGTGCCAGTACCGGTTCCCGTACTCGACCACCTTGCGGGTGAGTACTCCTCGAGCGTGAGGCCTGGGGCGCAGGCGTGTGACTGTCCCGACCGCCCGAACAGGCGCCCACACTCTCGACAGATCCACTCACCCATACGCCGATCCTTGCAGCACGTGCGGGTTGCGGAAGCGTCACTTCGGTGCGCGAAGCTGCCAAGGATGCAGAGAGAACGCACATGAGCCAGACCAGCGGCACGCTCGAACGCACGCACAACCGGTCAGTCGAACACTTCGACGTGCTGATCGTCGGGGCCGGCATCTCCGGCATCGGCGCGGGGTACCACCTGCAGGACCAGTACCCGGAGAAGTCGTTCGTGATCCTCGAGAAGTTCGAGAGCTTCGGCGGCACCTGGCTGACGCACACGTACCCCGGCATCCGGTCCGACAGCGACCTCTACACCTTCGGCTACCGGTTCAAGCCGTGGCTCGGCAAGCCGATCGCCACCGCCGACAAGATCCTCGCCTACATGGGAGAAGTGATCGAGGAGAACAACCTCGATCAGCACATCCGCTATCGCCACGCGATCTCGACGGCCGAGTGGTCGAGCGACGACAACCTCTGGACCGTGCAGGCGGCACGCACGGATCCGGCGACCGGCGTGGCCGAACCCGTCACCTTCACCACGAACTTCTTGTGGATGTGCCAGGGGTATTACAAGCACGAAGCGGGTTACACACCGGACTGGCCGGGAATGCACACCTATCAGGGCCAGATCGTGCATCCCCAGACGTGGCCCGACGACATCGACCTCGTCGGCAAGCGGGTCGTCGTGATCGGTTCCGGAGCCACCGCTGCGACGCTGGTGCCGGCAATCGCGGGCGACTGCGAACACGTCACGATGCTGCAGCGGTCGCCGACCTATTTCGTCTCGCGCCCGAACGTCAACGAGGTGGCCGACATGTTGCGCGGCCTCGAGATCCCCGAGGAGTGGACCCACGAGATCGTGCGTCGAAAGGCGCTGCAGGATCAGGCGCTGATCACGAAGCTGTCGTTCGAGGAACCGGAGTGGCTGCGCACCGAACTCCTCAACGCAGTGCGCGCCGAGCTTCCCGAGGGCTACGACGTCGACACCCACTTCACCCCCACGTACCGACCATGGCAGCAACGTCTCGCGATGGTGCCCGACGGCGATCTGTTCAAGGGGATCAGCAGCGGACAGGCGTCGGTCGTCACCGACGAGATCGACACCTTCAACGAAACCGGCATCCTGCTGAAGTCTGGTGGGCAGCTCGACGCCGACGTGATCGTGACAGCGACCGGCTTCGACCTGAGCGTGCTCGGTGGCATCCAGTTCACCGTCGACGGTGACGCCGTGAACTTCGCCGACACCATCACCTATCGCGGGATGATGTTCACGGGTGTCCCGAACCTGCTGTGGGTGTTCGGCTACTTCAGGGCGAGCTGGACACTGCGCGCCGACCTGCTCGGCGACTTCGTGTGCCGCCTCCTCCACCACATGGACGAGATCGATGCAACCAGGGTCACACCGACACTGCGCCCCGAGGACACCGACATGGACATCGGCACGTGGATCGCTGCGGACAACTTCAACCCGGGCTATCTCCAGCGAAGCATGCACCTGATGCCCAAGGCCGGTGACAAGCCCGAGTGGCAACACACCCAGGACTATTGGACCGAGAAGAACGCACTCCCCGCGATCGACCTCGACGACGGCTGTTTGGCCTACGACTGAGTGTTACTCATGGTGTCAGACACCATGAGTAACACTGCGAGACTCCGGCGATGACGGTTCGCATCGGGTTCATCGGCACCGGGTTCATCGCCCGCACGCACAACTGGTTCCTGAAGCACGCTGCTGCCGACCATCGGATCGTCGCCGTGCACGATCTCGAGACCGATCGAGCGCAGGCGTTCGCCGATCGGGTCGGAGCCGAGGTCATCGGCGAGCACGAACTGCTCGACCGAGTCGATGCGGTGTTCGTCACCACGTGGACGTCCGAGCACGAGCGCTTGGTTGCGGCCGCCGCCGAGCGCGGCGTCGCCGTGTTCTGCGAGAAGCCGCTGGCGGTCGACGCGGCGTCGGCGCAGCGAATGGTCGACGCGGTCGAGGCGGCCGGTGTCGTCAACCAGGTCGGCTTGGTCCTGCGGTTCATGCCGCAGTTCATGCGCGCCAAGACGCTGCTCGCCGACGAACGCGCTGGTCGCTTGTTGGCGGTCTCGTTCCGGGACGATCAGTTCATCCCGATCCAGAGTCACTATGGCTCGAACTGGCGAGTCGATCCCGCCCGCGCTGGCCGCGGCGCGCTGCTCGAGCACTCGATCCACGACGTCGACATCATGCAGTGGCTGTGCGGGCCGGTCGACACCGTCAGCGGCACCGTTCGCGAAGTCCACGGCTACCCGCGCATCGACGACGTCGCCGTCGCCCGACTCGAATTCGCCAATGGTGGGGTTGCCTCGCTCACCTCGATCTGGCACGACATCCTCGATCGGCCGAGCCTGCGCCACATCGAGATCTTCTGCGAGAATCTCTACCTGCAGCTCGACGGAGAAGCCAGCAACCCGCTCACCTGGCAGTTCACCGGAGAACCGGTCCAGACACTCGGAGGTGACGCGCTCGCACGCTCGTGCATCGACGCCGGACTCGCCCGCGAACGCGACCTCGCCCCGGTCCCAGGTGGAGCGATGTTCAATCCGCTCACACCGTTCCTCGACGCGATCGCCAGCGGCGCGCCGTCACCGCTGGCACTTCGAGAAGCGCTCGCCGCCCATCGCATCGTCGACGCGATCTACGCGTCCGCCGACTCATCGGGCCATCCGACCCCGGTCTGATCGCCAAGGTGTTACTCGTGGTGTCTGACACCATGAGTAACACCTACGCGAACATTCGATGGAGAATCTCGTAGGAGTAGTGCGACGCGAGTTGGTCGAGGAACTTCGGGAAATCGACCGACGCCGTGCCACTGGCGAGGTCGGAGATCGCCCGGATGAGGCACAGCGGCACGCCACCGAGTTCGTGGCACACCTGCGCAACGGCGGCACCCTCCATGTCGACGCAGAGAGCGTCAGGCGTCCGCCAGCGCACCACGTCCTTGAGATCACCCTCGACGAACTCGTCGCCCGTTGCCACCTGGCCGACGTGCACCGACGGTCGACCGATGCCCAGGTCAACGAGTTGCTCGGCCGTCACGAACTCCGTCAAGCCGTTCGCGACGAAGTCACTCGCAGCAGCAATTGCCGCAGCGGTCATCGATGCGTCGGTCGGCAGCTCCACGACACCCAGCAACGGGATTTCTCCGCGTGCGAACAGCTCCGGCGGCCCAGCCAGGTCGTGCTGGACGAGTTCCGTGGCCACGACCACGTCACCGATGGCGAGTTCGTCGTGCAAGGCACCTGCGATGCCGGTGAACACGATGGCGTCCACCTCATGGTCGCGGATCAGCGACGCCGCCGTGAGTGCAGCAGCGACCTTTCCGATGCGCGACTGCACGATGGTGACGCGTTGGCCGGCGAGAACACCGTGGCGGTAGACGCGTCCCGCATGCTCGGTGACGACCTCGGCGTCGAGGTGGTGGTGCAGCCGCTCGACTTCCTCGGCCATCGCGCCGATCACGCCGACGTGTCGGTGGTCGGTCGCCATCGCTACATCGTACGAAGGTTCGACCACGTGGAACTGTCCACTACGACGAAGCCACTACGACAAAGCCACGAGGGAGCGTCGTCGATCCGTACACAGAACTCAGGTGTGGCGGGTCCGGCGCGTCGCCGGGACGGCACAAGCTCTCACCGGTTGACCGAACAATGGATTGATCGGGCACAACCCGAAGACCCCGGTCGCGATGGGAAGGAGTGCGAACACAGCGAGCGCCGCACCGGCGGCACCACCGATGTCAACGGCGGCGATCATGAGTGCCAGACCACCAACGATCCGAATCCCGCGACCTACCGGTGTGTTCATGAACGACAGAAACCGCATGATCCGAGCATACCCCTATAGGTATCTTTGCGGAACATTCCGGCTCGCGTGATTGTTGACGTCTTCATGGCAACAGCAACCTGGAATGGCACCGTCATCGCCCGCTCCGACGACACGGTCGTCGTCGAGGGCAACCACTACTTCCCGATCGCATCGGTTGGTGACGGGATCCTCGTCGAGAGCGACCACACCTCGGTGTGCCCATGGAAAGGCACGGCGAGGTACTACTCGCTCGACGTGGACGGCGAACGCAACGCCGACGCAGCCTGGTACTACCCCGAGCCCAGGGATGCAGCATCGGAGATCAAGGACCGCGTGGCGTTCTGGCGCGGGGTGACCGTCACTGTCGAGTGACGGGTTGCGTGTGCTTCCGCTCGCTTGTTAGGGTTGCCTAACTATGATTCAGAAGCACACTCACCACCTCCTGGGAAGTCTCCTCGTCGGAGCGCTCGTCCTCGGCGCCTGCGGGAGCGACGACGATTCCGGCTCATCGGACACGGCCTCCCCGGACCTCACGTCCACGCCCGACACCACCTCCACACCCGACACCACGGACGCGACCGACCGCACGGATCCGGTCGAGACCACGGCCACCACCGAGGCTGGGAGCACTGGCGATACCAGCGGCACGATCACCGTGTACACCGGCCGCCACTACGGCATCGAGCCAGTGTTCGAACAGTTCACCGCCGACACCGGCATCGAGGTCCGATTCACCACCGGCAACGACCCCGAACTCCGCGAGCGACTCATCGCCGAGGGGGCCAACACGCCCGCCGACGTCGTGATGACCGCCGATGCCGCCAACATCGAGCTGTCGGCCGAAGCTGGGATCCTGGCGAGCGTCGAGAGCGACGTACTCACCGAGACGATTCCGGCCGAGCTCCGCAGTGAAGCCAACGACTGGTTCTCCCTCAGCCAGCGCGCTCGCGTGATCATCGCCAGCACCGAGCGCGTCGACAACCCGCCGACCACCTACGCCGGCGTCGGGGATCCCGAATGGCAGGGCAAGCTGTGCCTGCGCCCGAGCACGCACCCCTATACGCAGTCCCTGGTCGCCAGCCTGATCATCGCCGAGGGCGAAGAGCGTGCCACCGAGATCGTGCAGTCGTGGGTCGACAATGATCCGCTCTACATCAACAGCGACACCGACATCTACAACGCCGTTGCCGACGGTGAATGCGACATCGCCATCGCGAACACCTACTACCTCGGTCGTCTGCTGGCCGAGGACCCGAGCTTCCCGGTGGGCATCGTGTGGCCAGAGCAGGACGGTCGTGGCGCCCATGTCAACGTGAGCACGGCAGCGGTCACCGCCAACGCACCGAATCCCGATGGTGCACTCGCGCTGATCGAATGGCTCGCCACCGATGGTCAGCAACAGTTCGCGGACGCCAACTTCGAGTACCCGGCCGACCCCGACGTCGAGCCGAACGAGATCGTGCTCGGCTTCGGGAAGTTCACCGCCGACCTCCCAGCGGTGCGCCAGCTCGGCGCCAATCAGCCCGCTGCGGTCGGAGTGCTCAGCGCCACCGGCTACGAGTGAGCTGACACCGCTCGTATGACCAGCACGATCTCCCAGCAGGCCCGTTCGTGGTCGTCCACCGCACTGATCTCGGCGATCGCTCTCGCCGTGTCGGTGCCGGTGCTGGTGATCGTGTGGTCGATCGTCCAGCCGAGCACCGACGTGTGGGAGGAACTGTGGGCGACCCGCCTTCCTGGCATGATCCGAGACACGGCGACGCTGCTGATCACGGTGCTCGTCGGCACGCTGGTGCTCGGCACGTCGCTCGGGTGGCTGGTCACCGCCTATCAGTTCCCCGGCCGGCGTTTGCTCGGTTGGTTGTTGGTGACCCCGCTCGCGGTTCCGGGCTACGTACTCGGCTTCGTCTGGCTCGACACGCTCCAGGAACCGCTCGGCGCCCGCGGTGTGCGGTCGATCTGGCTGTGCGCATTGGTGTTGACCATCACGCTCTACCCGTACGTCTACCTGTTCGCCCGGGCTGCGTTCCGTGAGCAGTCGCAGCGCTCGATCGACGTCGCCCGCAGCCTCGGCTGCAGCCGCACGCAGGCGTTCTGGCGCGTGGTCTTGCCGATGGCGCGGCCGTCGCTCGCCGGTGGCGTCGCGCTGGTCGGGATGGAGGTGCTCACCGACGTCGGCACGGTCCGGCTGTTCAACGTCTCGACGATCGCTGACGGGGTGCTGCGGGTGTGGTTCGGCACCGGCAACCGCAACGCAGCCGCCGAACTCGCCGTGCTGCTGGTCGGCATTGCAATCGTGCTGATCGCTGCGGAACGCCTCGCCCGCGGCCGGGCGCGTTTCACCCAGTCAGGATCGCGCACAGGTCTCCACGTCGAACGGTTGCGAGGCGGACGCGCCGTCGGCGCCTCGGTGATCGGATGGGGCGTCTTCACCTTGGCAGTTGCGCTGCCCGTCTACCGGCTGATCACGTGGGCGATCGAAGCCCGTCGAACCGACCAGACCGCGACCGTGGCAGGCGACCTCGGCTTCCACCTGATGTCGTCGCTGCGCGTCGCCGGCATCGCCACGCTGTCGTGCCTGGCGCTCGGGCTGCTCTTCGTTGCCGGCCTGAACCGTCGACACATCAGTAGCACGATGCTCGCCCGGCTCGCCACGCTCGGCTACACGGTGCCAGGCCCCGTCGTGGCGATCGGCGTGCTGGTCACCCTCGCCGCAATCGACCGGATCGGTTGGTTGCCCGACGGTTGGCTGCTCGTGGGATCGTTCGTCGGGTTGATCTACGCCCTCGTGGTTCGCTTCCTCGCCGTTGCCTATCAGGGCATCGAATCGAGTGTCGCCAAGGTGTCGCCGTCGGTGGTGGCGAGCGCCCGCACGCTCGGCGCCGGTCGGTTTCGCGTCGCCACCCGAATCGAACTGCCACTGGCGGGTGCCGGCATCATCGCTGCGTCGGTGCTGGTGGCGATCGACACGTTGAAGGAGCTGCCGATCACCCTGATCCTGCGGCCGTTCGGCACCGAGACGCTCCCGATCTGGGTGTGGCAGGCAACGTCGGAGAGTTTGTGGGTACAGGCCGCCGTGCCGTCGTTGGCGATCGTCGCTGTCGGCATGGTGCTGGTGGCAGTGTTGCTGTGGACACTGGAACACGGCGCGGAGACGGTGTCGTGAACGGCGCGACCCAGACGAGGTTCCATGGGGCCGAGGCGACCGCTACCGTGCCCGACTCGATGGATGCAACGCTCGAACAGCCTGATGCCGCGCTGTCGGTGAGCGGAGTGACCCGGCGTATCGCCGGGCGCGATGTGGTCGATCAGGTGTCGTTCGACGTCACCGACGGCGAACTCGTCATCATCGTCGGACCGAGCGGGTGCGGGAAGTCATCGCTGCTGCGCGCGATCGCCGGGCTCGATCCGGTCGCCGCTGGCCGTGTGTTGCTCGATGGTCGTGACGTCACCGCCCTCCCCCCGGAGAAGCGGCGTATCGGACTCGTCTTCCAGGACCACGCCTTGTTCCCCCACCTCCGCGTCGAGCAGAACATCGCCTTCGGCCTCAGCCATCTCGACCGGGCAGTGCGCGCGCGGCGCGTCCACGAGTTGCTCGAACTCGTGCGGCTCCCTGGCGTCGCAAAGCGCTACCCGCACGAGCTGTCGGGCGGCGAACAGCAGCGCATCGCGTTGGCACGTGCGCTCGCGCCTGATCCCGCAGTCGTGCTCCTCGACGAGCCATTCGCGAGCCTCGACCCATCACTGCGCGACGACGTCCGCACCGACGTGATCGAAGCGCTGCGGCTACGCAACGCAGCAGCGGTGCTCGTCACCCACGACCGGGAAGAAGCGCTGGCACTCGGTGACCGAGTCGCCGTGATGTCGAACGGTCAGATGCTGCAGATCGACCGCCCCGAAGAGATCTACGAGCGGCCCAGCGACCGGTTCGTGGCGACGTTCCTGGGCGAGGCATCGTTCCTGCCCGACCCCGACCAACCCGGGTTGGCGATGATGGCCCGGCCGCACGACCTCGATCTCGCACCCCGAGGCGATGACGTCGTCACCGCACGCAGATACATGGGCGCCGCGTGGCGGTACACGGTGCGGCGCTCCGACGGCTCCTTGATCGACGTCGACCTGCCTGGTGGGCCGGGCACGAAGCCGCTGGCCATCGGCGACGCCTGCACGGTCACCATCGACGCCGGCCACCCGTTGCACCGCCTTCCTGCATGAGCGGTCCGGCCGTCTACGGTTCAACGGATGGAACTCAAGGATCGAGTCGTCGTCGTCACGGGAGCCGGATCGGGTATCGGTGAGGCCATTGCCCGCGCCGCCCACGCGGCCGGAGCTCGTCACGTCGTCGTCGCCGACCTCCGAAGCGACGAGGCCGAGCGGGTCGCAACTGATATCGGCGGGACGGCGGTGACGATCGACGTCCGTGACGAGTCGGCGATCCAGAAGATGGTCGAGTCGACCCTCGACGCCCACGGACCGATCGACTTGTTCGTCTCCAACGCCGGCTTCGTGACAGCTGCCGGATTGGAAGACACCAACGACGCGATCCAGACGATGTGGGAGGTGCACTGCCTGGCCCACATCTACGCCGCCCGCGCCGTGCTGCCATCGATGATCGCCCGTGGCGAGGGCTACATCCTCAGTACCGCGTCGGCCGCCGGACTGCTGACACAGATCGGCTCGATGGCGTACTCGATCACCAAGGCAGCCGCCATCTCGCTGGCCGAATGGCTGTCGATATCTCACCACCATCAGGGCATCCGGTTCTCGGTGCTGTGCCCGCAAGCAGTGGCGACGAACATCGTGCGCAACAGCCCGCAGCACTCGATGGCGGCGCAGGCCGACGGCGCCGACGACAAGGGATTCGAGGGTGGCGTGGCGAGCGGCGACGGTGTGCTCGATCCGGCCGATGTTGCCCAGTTGTGTCTGCAGGCGATTCGAGACGAGCAGTTCCTGGTCCTCCCGCATCCAGAGGTCGCCACCTACACCGAGCGCAAGGCAACCGACCGCGACCGTTGGCTCGCCGGCATGCGCCGCTTCCAGTCGGCCCTGCACCCCGACGGCAACCTCCCCGGCAACGCCATCGCTCCGTAACGATCACGCCAGGGGTCAGACCCCTGGCGTGATCGTGCGAATCGGAGGGGGCGGGTGTCGGGTGCTTGACTGACGACATGACTGCGATCTCCGAATCTGTCCGCCTCGAAACCGTCGCTGCTGACGTCGGCGACATCGCCCTCGTCATCGTCGACAACCCGCCGGTCAATGCGCTCAGTTGGCACGTCCGCCAAGGCCTCTTCGACGGGATCAACAAGGCCGTCGAAGACGGCGCGAAGGCCGTCGTCGTGATCTGCGACGGGCGCACGTTCATCGCTGGCGCCGACATCAGCGAGTTCGGCGGCAACGTCCCGAAGGCTGCTGGTCTCCACGAGGTGCAGGCCGCAATGGAAGACGCCACTGTTCCCGTGATCGCAGCCATCCACGGCACGGCGCTCGGTGGCGGCCTCGAAGTTGCGCTGTGCGCTCACTATCGCGTCGCAGTCGACTCGGCGAAGTTCGGGCTGCCGGAAGTGAACCTCGGCCTACTGCCCGGAGCGGGCGGAACCCAGCGCCTCCCCCGACTCGTCGGCGTGCCGATGGCCCTGGACATGATGACGTCAGGTCGCCACATCGGTACCGGCGAAGCGCTCGAAGCCGGCTTGATCGACGACGTCACCACCGGCGGCCTCGCAGAACTACGTGACGCCGCGATCGCCTTCGCCAACAAGGCGGTTGCCGAGA
>JBBQEU010000036.1:0-27289 GCA_038321235.1 Acidimicrobiales bacterium
CCCGCTCCGACGAACTCGGCCACCTCGATCGGTTCGCCGAACATGACCACCGCCCGGCCGCGGGTCTCGACCTTGCTCTCGAACGCCATCCCGATCGGGACGATCACCACGTTCGGTGCGGTCGGGAGCGCCCCGAGCGCAATGCGAGCGGCGCCTGACTTCACCCGGTCGAGTCCGGCCCGATCGCCCGTGGTGCCCTCGGGGAAGATGGCAACGGTTGCGCCCTGCGCGAGTTCACGGTGACTGGCGTCGAACACCGAGACGTTGTCGCTCGCCCGGTCGCCGTCGCCCGTTCGGTACACGGGCAGCACGCCGGCGAGCCACAGGAACGGTCGGGCGACGACCACCTTCCGGAGCGCGGCCTTCGCGAAGAACCGCGGCAACCGGCCGAGCACGGCGGCCACCACGACCGGGTCGACGAAGCCGTTGCCGTGGTTGGCGACGATCAACACCGGTCGGTCGCGGGGGAACCGGTCGCGCCAGCGCGCGTCGACCGATCGGTGGAAGGCCAGGACCAGTCCGCGGGCGGCCAGTCCGATCGTGCGGTCGGTGAAGCGCCGGAACAGGCGTGGCGCACGATCCGGATCGGCGGCGCCGTACGCACGGTCGACCCACGCGATCGCCACGATCGCCGTCAACGCGTGCCAGAGCCCGTGCGGTTGCAGCCATGACGCTTCGCGACACGCCGGGCTGTCCGGGGTGCCCAACGCCCACATCGCAATGGCGATGGCGCCGAGTGCGAGCAACGGCCACGACCACACGGCCGTCATCGACCTGTGGCGAGCAATCAGCGACGCGACGACGATGACGGCGACCGCCACCGCAACGGCGATGTTCGTCGCGCCAGGTGCCAGCGACCACACCGCCGCCGAAACGACCATGCCCACGGCCAATCCCACGAGCGACCCGAGATCGGTTCGATCGCGAAGTCGGCCGACGTGCCAGCCGGCCACGAACGCGAGCGCTCCGATCAACGGGACGTCGTGGAGGAACTGGCCGAAGTCGCTCGCCGCGCCGTGGTAGAGCAGGCTCCCGAATCCTTCGGCGACCGAGATGACGGCAAGGCCGTAGACCGCCCGTGGCAGGCGAGCGCGGCGGACCTCCCACGCCAGCACCAGACCAGCGGCGACGTAGACGAGCGAGCTCCAGGCGTTGACGTCCTGCTCGAGCAGCCACTCGTCGCGAAGTTCGCAATCGGAGGTGCCCGAACTCACTGCCGCTCGACGGTCACGCGTTGGTGGCGGTGGTGGACCTCACACCGGTGGCCCAGGATTCACGAAGTGACTCGCGGCGACGGTCGACGTCGGTGAACTGGGCGATGATGCCGGCCACGACGAGTCCGCCGTAGATCACGTACCACCACCAGTCGTCGGCGACGTATTCGGTGGTGTCACCGATGTCGAAGTCGGCCACGTCGACGGTTCCGAACAGCAGCATCAGCCCAGCGACGATCGTGCTCGCACCGGCAAGCGCGGTGAGGACGGTGAGCAGCACCATCGGCAGGTCGCCGACGATGGCAACGAACGCCAGCACGACGGCGAGCACCACACCACTCAGCACGATCACCCACGACCACGTGACTCCGAGCACCACCATCAAGCTGGTGCCGAGCACGAACCCGATCCCCATCATGCCGATGATCACCGACACCTCGTAGTAGAGGTAGGCGATCACGCCGAACACGAGGCCGAGGCCGAGGCCGACGAACCAGCCGAGCGCGTTGCCCAGGAATCCGGCGTCGCCCGACACGATGGCGGCGCCCAGCATGAACCCGGCGAACGCCCCCCACACCGGGATCACCAGGCGCATGGCGAGATAGCCACGGAAACAGAACACGGCGCCCGTGAGCAGGGCGATGATGCCGACGACGATGTCACTCATGGCCACACACTTGCAGAGCAGTCCGGCCCTGGCGTGGTCATCGCCGAGGCGCGAGACTGCGTGCATGGCTGCTTCCACCGTCCTCCTTTGCACCGACGGCTCCGATCTTGCGCTGAGCGCGATCCGCCAAGGTCTCGACCTGCTCGCCCTGCCCGATCGGATCGTGGTGTTGTCGGTCGCGCCGCCGATCGATCCGAGCCTCGTCACCGGCACCGGATTCGCCGGTGGCGTGATGACCTACGACGAGCGGAACGACCTCGTCGAGGCGCAACGTGGCGAGGCGCATGCGCACCTCGACGACACTGTGCGCGAACTCGGACTGGGGGGCGCTGAGACGATGGTGGTGCTCGGCGACGCCGGCCATGAGATCTGCATGCTCGCCGAGACGTTGCCGGCGAGCGTGGTGGTGTTGGGTACACACGGCCGTAGCGGCATCAAGCGAGCGATCATGGGCTCGACGTCGGACTACGTCGTGCGGAACTGCGTCTGCCCCGTGCTGGTGCAGGGCGCCGGCTGACGACCGGCGGTCTCCTGGGTGTCGGAAGCTCAGCAGGTGATGTCGAACGCCACGCTCCCCGCTTCGAACTCGGCTGTACCCCGGACGCTCGAGCCGTCGATCTCGTAGTCGTCGACCACCGTCGAGTCGGCGCCGACAGCTGCGCTGGCGACGTCCTGCAGCACGTTGAAGGCAAAGGTCCGATCGTCGAGCACTGCGACGATGTCGACCGAGCCGTCGCGATCGGCGGGATCGACCACACACGAGGTGAAGTCGCCTCCGTCGGCTTCCAAGCCGTCGACCGGGTACACCTCCTCGGCCACCGACACCGTGCCGAACGGAGGCACTGCACCCGTGGGAGCAGTCGACTCCGACAGCGCTGGCGACTCGACGGTGGCTCCCGGAACCGAGCCGAAGTCTTCGTTCAGGTCACCGCGCTCGTCCGTGAGGCCGTCGTCGGAGCTGCAGGCCGTGACGGTGCCGACGAGAGCAAAGGCGGCGAGGAGGCCCGCTGCGCGTCGACAGCGGCTCCGATCGTGTTGGTATCGCATGCCTCGGCCTGCCCGGCGTCGCTGCCATGGAAACGTGGTGGTGCGTCACGGTCAGACGACCGAGTGACTGAGCTGACCACCTTGGCCTTCGCTGCCAGGTACTCGGTTGTGTACGACGAACGTGGGCGCCGACGCTGAACCGAGCAGCACCGACTGCGGTAACGTGCTTTCGTGCTCATTCCGGGAATGGTCGCGTGTATGACCGAGGTCCCGACGTGACGAGTTCACAGGACCCGGTGGTTGCTGACACCACGCCCGGGCTGGTGTGCGCCCACCACCACCTCTACTCGGCGCTGGCACGAGGGATGCCGTCGCCGCCGAGCACGCCGACGTCGTTCCTCGCTGTGCTCGAGCAGGTCTGGTGGCGGCTCGACACTGCACTCGATCTCGACATGCTGGAAGCGTCGGCCAAACTCGGTGCGCTCGAAGCGCTCGAAGCGGGCTGCACGGCGATCGTCGATCATCACGAGTCGCCGAACGCGATCGAGGGTTCGTTGAGCGTGATCGCCGACGCCTGCGCCGAGGTCGGGGTGCGGGTCGTGACCTGCTATGGCGTCACCGATCGCCACGGGGCTGATGGCGCTCGTCGTGGGCTGGAGGAGAACGACCGATTCCTACGCGAGGGCGGGCGGGGGATGGTCGGCGTGCACGCCGCGTTCACGTGCTCCGACGACACGCTGGCCGCGGCGGCCGAACTCGCCTCGACGCATGGTGTCGGCGTCCACATCCACGTCGCCGAGGGGCCCGATGATGCCGGTGCGGTCGATCGGCTCGCTGGTCTGGCGACCGACGATTGGTTGCTGATCCACGGTGTGCACCTGCCCGACGATCACGGCCTGAGCGGCACGATCGTGCACAACCCCCGCTCGAACATGAACAACTCGGTCGGCTACGCCCGGCCCGTGCGGTTCGCCAATGCGGTGGCGCTCGGCACCGACGGGATCGGCGCCGACATGCTCGCCGAGTTCCAGCTCGCGTTCGTCGCCGCCCGAGCCGCCGACGTCATGTTCAGCCCCGACACGGCGTGGTCGTGGCTCGAGCAGGGCTGGGCACTCGTCCCCGAAGCCCGCATCGATCGGGTCACCTGGTCGTATTCGCCGATGGATCCGTGGCACCTCGCGTACACCCCGACCGTGCACGCGATCGACGTCGACATCGACGGCGAACCTGCCCTGCGCAACGGTGACGCAACCCGGGTCGACGCGGCCGAGATTCGGGCCAAGGCCGCCGAACAAGCGTCCCGCCTCCACTCCCGCCTCTGACACGATCACCCCTCAGGTCCGAGCCCTGGCGTGATCAGGTGACGACGACGGTGGTGCCGACGTCGGCGAATGCCCAGAGGAACTTCGCGTCGAGGTCGTTCTGGCGTTGGCAGCCGCCGGACAGGCGGGTGCCGAGTTCGGCGTCGGTCTGATAGGCCGAGTTGTCGGACACGGCGCGGGGGATGCCGTGGAAGCCGATGTGGCCGATTTCGGTTTGCTGGTAGCGGATCATGTTCGGCAGGAACGCTTGGCCGTTCCACGCCGTCGACATCTCCGACTTGCTGTACACGGTGTGGGTGCCAGGCGCTTCGTTGCTGTACTTCGAGCCCGACACGAGCCACGACCGTACGACCTGCTCGTTGCCGTCGACCGCCCACGCCCGCTGACCTGCACGGTCGTAGACCACGCGGCGTCCCGAGCCTGACTCGGCGGGCAGCGGCGGGGCGTCATCTCCGGTCGTGGCGACCGGCGACAGATAGAAGCCGGTCGAGTCCGGTGTGTTCGGTGGTGGGGGAGGGGTACGCACGACGAGGGAGTCCTCGTCGGGCCAGATGTCGAGTTCGAGTGCGCTCTCGCGTCCGACGACACCATCGATGAACAGCCCGGTCTCCTCTTGGAACGCCATCACGGCGGCGAGGGTGGGGTCGTCGAAGTCACCGTCGATCTCGCCGTCGTAGAACCTCGCGTCGGCCAACGCCGATTGCAGGCACTCGACGCCCTCGCCCTGCGACGTGAGACGGATCGAGAGCGCACCGATCGTGCATCCCCCGTCGGCTCGTTCGGCGACGTCGGACTCGAGCGGTGCCGTCGGCTCGACTTCGTTCTGGCCGAGGTCTCCTTCGAGGTCGGGCAGCGCGAGCCCGACCGGGGAGATCTCCGCTCCGTCGCCGTTGGCCGGTCCGGAGGCGCCATCGGCCGACATCGCGATCGAGTCGACCGGCGCGTCGTCGGCGGTCGTCACGGCGCCCACGGCGGCAGCGGCGAGCACCGTACCGAGCGCCAGACCGACGCCGAGGCGTCGCCGGCGGTCGGGAGCTGAGGTCATGTCATGCAAGGTTACCGAGCTCGGGGTGCCGACGGTCAGCGCGAGACGGTGACGACGATCGCCGCGATCAGTCCGGCGCCCGTTCCGGCGATGGTGGCGAGCCCGACCCAATGGGTCGCAGACGGATGCACCACGCCCGTGCCGCGGCGCAACGTGCCGTGGAGCTGCTCGTAGTGGGCCCCCGACCACACCAGCAACACGGAGCCGAACGTCACCTGCACCATGCCGCCGGCGGCCAGCAGCCAGAAGGATTCGGTGGCGGCGAACCGGCTCAGTACGAGCCCGGCGACCATCATCGAGATCGCCGTGCGTTCCCACGCCAGCGACGTGCGTTCGTGTTGCAACCCGGCGTCGAACACCGTGGTGGGTCGTTGATCGTTCACGCCCGGTCGACCACCAGGACGACAGCGGCCACGATCGCCACGACGGCGGTGCCGACGGCCATCATCATCGGCAGGCGTGACGTCGGGAGGGGTTGGTTCAGTCGCATCGAGCGCTCGTTGAGGGCCCACCGCCGGTAGGCGCTCGCCGCGGTGGCGAAGCTCAACGCGAGCAGCAAGACGCCGAGGGCTTCGCCCCCACGGAACTCGTCGAGCAGGCTGACGGCGGCGAGGCCACCGGCGGCGAGCGCGAGCGCAGTACGGATCCACGCCAGGAAGGTCCGCTCGTTGGCGAGCGTGAACCGGTAGTCGGGCTCGGTACCGACTCGTCGCGGATCGGGTGGGAAGACTCGGTCGCGCACCGTCACGCTGGCACGCTCAGCGCCACGGTGTCGTCGAGCGCGGCGCGCAGGCATCGGGTGAACAGCTCGTGGTCGCCAACCGCCGCGCGGTCGCTGTTGACGCCCAGGTGCACCGTGCCGTCGTAGCTGAACAACGTGATGTTGATCGCTGCGCCGGCGAGCGGGCCGAATGCGTAGAACTCCTCGACCCGGGCGCCGGCCATGAACACCGGGAACGGCGGGCCGGGCACGTTCGAGGTGGTGATGTCGACGCCTTTGAGCATGGCGCCGAGAATCGACACCGCGGCCGCAGGACCGAACCTCGAGATCACCCCCGAGATGTCGTTGACGTGCGGCAGCGCCGGCTCGGCGCGCACCGTCCGGAGCAGCTCCTTGACCTCTCCGATGCGTTCCGCCGGATCGACGTCGCTGAGCGGCAACACCATGCGGGCGGGCACGAACTGATTGTCGAAGTGGTTGGCGGCGTCGCCACCGCGAACGCTGACCGGCATGTTCATCCGGATCGACGTGCAGGGGCGCCCGAGCGCGTCGTGGTAGCGCTTCAACGCGTCGAGCGTGACGGCAACGAAGGCATCGTTGAGCGTGGCGTCGACGGATCGGGCTGCGGACTTCATCGCTGCGAACGGCACGGAGACGGCCTCGAAGTGCGTGTTGAGCGAGCGGTCGGTCATCGCCGGGCTGAGCGGTGTGGTCGCCGGCTTCACCACGCGGGCGATCGAGCCAGTCGTGCGGCCGAGCTGTTCGATCGTGCCGAGCGGGTCTCGCAGCAGCTCGCCCGCGGTCTTGAGCGACGCCTTGCCCAACCGGGCGCCGGTCTTCGCGTCCGACGCGATGCGATGAGCGAGCGGGCGGGCGCCGGGGATCGCCCAGACGGGCGCTTCGATCCGCAGCCGATGATCGATGGTGGGTTCGGTGGCCGCTCCCAGGTCGTCCCCCGACGCCGAAGAGACAACCGGATCGGCTTCGAGATCGACCATGTGCGCCAGCAACTGGACCATTCCGAGCCCGTCGGCGATGGCGTGGTGGACCTTCATGATGAAGACCGCACGTTTACCCGCCAGACCCTCCACCACACACAACTCCCACAGGGGCCGCTCCTTGTCGAACGCCCGAGCTGCCATCCGTTGCGCATGATCGAGCACCTGACGACGGCCGGGGCGGCGACCGGGCAGGCGCGCCCAGCTGTAGTGGTACTCGACGTCGACGTGGGGATCGTCGGCCCAGCGCGGCGGCGCGACACCAGGCTGTTCGTCGACCACTCGTTGGTGCAGGCGGGGGATCCTGGCGACGATCCGTTCGACCACGGCGTCCATGCGAGCCCGTTCGGGTACGGAGTCGAGGAACCACACGCTGGTGATCGTGGACCGCAGCAGCGGGTCGCGTTCGATGTGCCAGAGCACCGAGTCGCTCTCGCTCATCCACTCGTCGTAGTGCAGCTCGCTCACTCGGTTCCCCCCACCCGGGTCTCCGGGAACCGAGAACTCTCCTGCGCCGACCCCATCTCGCAGAACGTACACCTGCAACGCACCGGTCGAGGGTGCCGTCCGGAGGTGTCCTCGCCGTGGCGTTGGCGCGAGACTGCGTGACGTGAAGCAGCTTTCCGGCCTCGATGCGAGTTTCCTCTACATGGAGACCGCCAACACGTACGGTCATGTCAACGGGCTTGCGATCTACGAGCGACCGGACGGCGACTTCGACCCGTATCAAGCGGCCTATGAGCGATTCGACGCGTTGCTCGGGCGCCTCGAACCGATGCGTCGTCGTCTGGTCGAGGTGCCCTTCAAGCTCGACCATCCCTACTGGATCGACGATCCCGACTTCGACTTGAACTACCACGTCCGCCACATCGGCCTCGCCCCTCCCGGTGGTGCCGATCAGTTGGCCGAGCAGGTCGCGCGCATCGTCGGCCGCAGAATGGATCGCAGCCGTCCGCTCTGGGAGGCCTATGTGATCGAGGGTCTGGCCGACGGTCGGTGGGCGATGCTCACCAAGACCCACCACGCCACCATCGATGGGGCGTCAGGCGTGCTGCTGCTCGGCATGTTGACCGATCCGTCGCCGGACACACCGATGCCTGATCACGTCGACTGGGTCGGTGAAGCGGTGCCGTCCGATCGTGAGCTGCTGGAACGAACGATGCGCAACCTGGCCACGAACCCGGTCAAGGGCATGCGGCTCTCGCTGCGCCTGCTGCGCAACTTCGCCGAAGCGGCCGGCGTCGACAGCGTGTCGGCGATCGCTGCGCAGACGCGCGATGCCCTCAAGTCGATGGCGCTCGGTGGTGCGATCGACACACCAGAGCCGGTGCACCGGGTTCGTATCCCGCTGTCACCGGCGCCATCCACGCCGTTCAACCGGTCGATCACACCGCACCGCCGTTTCGCCATGCGCTCGACGGCGCTCGGCAACATCAAGGCGTTGAAGGACGCCACCGGCTGCACGGTCAACGACGTCGTCATGGCGATCTGCACCGGTGCGCTGCGCGAATACCTGCTGCGCCATGATGCGCTTCCGCAGGTGCCGCTGCGGGCGATGGTGCCGGTGTCGATCCGCACGGGCGCAGAGGAGGACCCGTGGACCAATCGCGTCGGCGGGATCATCGCTGACCTGCCGACCAACTGCGACGATCCGCTCGAACGGTTGCGCCGATGCCACGAGGCGATGAACGAAGCGAAGCTACAAATGGATGTGCTCCCCGCCGAGGACATCGCCGAGCTCGCCCAGGTCGCCCCGCCCCTGGCCGCAACAGCGGCGATGCGGCTGCAGTCGCGCCTGCGTCTGGCGGATCGAATGAACCTGCCGATCAACGTGGTCATCTCGAACGTGCCAGGACCCCGGCATGCGCTGTACTTCGCCGGGGCGAAGATGACGAACTACATCCCGGTGTCGACGATCGCCGACGACATGGGTTTGAACATCACGGTGCACAGCTATCTCGACCGGCTCGACTTCGGGCTGATTGCCGATCGCGAGTTGGTGCCCGATCTGTGGGACCTCGTCGACCTGCACATCGACGAGATCGCGGTGCTGTTCGAGGCGACCGGAGCCGAGTGGGCCGAGACGCAGCCGCCGCCGGCGATGCGTCGAGGTGTGGCTCGTAAGGCCCCAGCGAAGAAGAAAGCCCCGGCCAAGAAGCCAGCGGCGAAGAAGGCCGCGGCGAAGAAGGCCCCGGCCAAGAAGCCAGCGGCGAAGAAGCCAGCGGCGAAGAAGGCCCCGGCGAAGAAGAAAGCCCCGGCCAAGAAGAAGGCCCCAGCGAAGAAGAAGGCTGCGGCGAAGACGGTCGCCGGCACCGGCTTGTGATCGTTCGAATCTGATTGCGCCCAACACACCGGCAAGACTCGACGGCGTGGACTTCGATCTCCCGCCCGACGATCATCCGACCAGGCGCCTCGTGCGGGACTGGATTGCCGACAACCCGAATCCAACTGGCCGCCAGCTCGCCGAGGCTGGCTACGTGGTGCCGCACTGGCCCAAGCCGTGGGGGCTCGAAGCCGATCCGATCGATCAGCTGGTGATCGACGACGAGCTCGCGAATGCGGGCATCCACCGCCCCGGCAACCACATCGGCATCGGTTGGGCGGCGCCGACGATCTTCCTCGCCGGCACCCCCGAGCAGCACGAGCGGTATCTCCCCACGATCTTCAGCGGCGAGGAGATCTGGAGTCAACTGTTCTCCGAACCCGATGCTGGGTCCGACCTCGCCAATCTCGCCACCCGAGCTGTCCGAGATGGCGACGAGTACGTCGTCAACGGTTCGAAGATCTGGTCGAGTGGGGCACACCATTCGCAGTTCGGGATCCTGATCGCGCGCACCGATCCCGACCAACCCAAGCACAAGGGCATCTCGTACTTCATCTGTCCGATGGATCTCCCGGGGATCTCGATGAGCCCGATCGTCGACATGACAACGGCGCACTCGTTCAACCAGGTCTTCTTCGACAATGTGCGGATCCCGGCGTCGCTGCGCGTGGGTGAGGAGGGCGACGGGTGGCGCCTCGCGAAGGTCACGTTGTCGAACGAGCGGGTGTCACTGTCGTCGGCCGGATCGCTCTGGGGCGTCGGCCCGTCGGCCGACGACCTGATCGACCTGATCCGTGGCGACGGGGGCCTGACCGACCCCGTGCTGCGCGACCTCGCCGCCCGGTTGCACATCGAGGCCAAGCTGCTCCACCTCAACCGGATGCGCAGCTTGAGCGCCCGCCTCAAGGGCAAGACGCCAGGCCCGGAGGCGTCCATCCAGAAGATCATGGCCGACGAACATGGCCAACACGTGATGGCGCTGGCCAAGGCGCTGGCGGGCGCCAACGGCATGCTCACCGGCTCCGGGCCGGCCGGAGCGATTGCGTCGTCGTCGCAGAGCGGACCGACCGAGAACAACCTCGCCACGGCGAAACAGTTCAGCGACGTCGCTCCGGTCTGGCACTACGGCTATCTGTTCAGCCCGGCGCTCACACTCGGCGGTGGCACGTTCGCCGTGCAGCGCAACATCGTCGGCGAGTTCGTGCTCGGCCTCCCACGAGAGCCGAACCTCGAACAAGGCCTCAGCTGGTCCGACGCGCGACAGCAGCGAACCTGAACCCAGCGATGCGGGATGGCTAGCTTCGCGTTGGTGACCTCACTCGGATTCGGCATCGACATCGGCGGCTCGGGCATGAAGGCCGCGATCGTCGATCTCGATACCGGAGCGTTGGCGTCCGAGCGCCTGCGTATCCCCACGCCGAAACCGGCCACGCCGGTCGCCATGGCCGACGTCGCGGCCGAACTCGTTCGGCTCCACGGGTGGACCGGATCCATCGGTGTCGGCTTTCCCGGCATCGTGCGGCACGGAGTGGTCCACTCGGCTGCGAACATCGACGACAGTTGGATCAGCGTCGACGCCGACGCGCTGTTCACCGAGGCCTGCGGGGCCGACGTGGCGATGGTGAACGACGCCGACGCCGCTGGGCTCGCCGAGATTCGGTGGGGAGCCGGCAGAGACGTCGCCGGCGTCGTTCTCGTGTTGACGTTCGGAACCGGCATCGGTTCGGGCCTCTTCGTCGATGGGACCTTGGTGCCCAACACCGAACTCGGCCATCTCGAACTCGACGGACGCGACGCCGAGTCGTATGCAGCGGCGAGCGTTCGCGAGCGGGAGGGCATCGGGTGGACGGAGTGGGCGCCGCGCGTCGAGCGTTATCTCCGCCATGTCGAGATGCTCTTCTCGCCCGACCTGTTCATCGTCGGTGGTGGGGCATCGAAAGCCGCCGACAAATGGCTCCCGAAGATCTCGGTCGACACGCCGATCGTGTCGGCGGCGATGGAGAACAGTGCCGGCATCGTGGGCGCCGCCCTGGTGGCGCGCCAGGCTCACCTCTGACGATTGCGCGCTCAGCGCAGCTCTGTTGGGCCGTTGGCGCGGCCGCGGTACCAGAGCGTGGCGATCGTGATCGTCACGATCGGCACCAGGAAGTACAGCACGACGTTGCCATAGGAGTCGCGTGAACCGTGCTCGGAGGCATCGAGCACCAGCCAGATCAGGTACCCGGCGTAGCCGACGAGGAAGGCGATGCCTTCCCAGCGGTTGAGGACGTAGCCGTTGGCGAAGATCGGCAGGCACGCGACGGCGACAGCGACCATCACCGGGATGTCGACCTGCACGGCGCTCGCCGCAACGGGAATCGCGTTCGGCGATACCACGGCGGTCACGCCGAGCACCGCCAGGAGGTTGAACAGGTTCGAACCGATCGCGTTGCCGACAGCGAGGTCGCGTTGCCCGCGCATCGCGGCGAGTACCGATGTGGCCACCTCGGGGAGCGACGTGCCGATCGCCACGACGGTGAGCCCGATCACGAGGTCGCTCACCCCGAGTTGGACAGCGATGTCGCTGGCGGAACTCACCAGCGCCTGCGATCCGAAGACCAGCAATGCGAGTCCGAGCACGAGGAAACCGATGTCGGCGAACACCGAGGCCGTTGCCAACTGGTCCGGGTCGAGTGCCTCGTCGTACTCGGTCACGATCTCGGGCGTCGAACCCCTGGTCGCAGCGATCACCGTCCATGTGACGTAGATCGCGAGCGCGGCGATGAGGATCAGCCCCTCGATCACACCCAGACTCTCGTCCAGCACGAAGACCAGGACCAGGACCGAGGCGCCGATCATGATCGGCACGTCGAGGCGCACGATTCGCTGCGCAACGAACAGTGATCCGCCGATGGTCGCTGCCAGACCGAGCACCAGCAGGACATTGGCGATGTTCGAGCCGACCACGTTGCCGATCGCGATCGAGCCGGCCTCGTCGCCGCCACGCAGTGCGTCGCCGACGCTGACCGCGAGTTCGGGTGCGCTGGTGCCGAATGCCACCACGGTGAGTCCGATCACCACGCTCGACATCCCGGTGCGGGCAGCCAGGCGGGCAGCGCCACGCACGAGCGCCTCGGCGCCGGCCACCAGAGTGACCAGTCCCGCGATGAGGAACGCAATCGTGCCGAAGCCCATGGTCGCTGGAGGCTATGAGCGAAATGAAACGACGGGGTCAGACCCCTCGATTCAGTCCGCTGGCAGTTTCTGCACGCGACGCGCCAATTCAGCGCGGTACGTGATGGCTCGACGGAGCTTGATGTCCTCGTAGCCGCGGACCTGATCGGGCAGCCAGGCGATCTCGACCGACTCGTCGTAGGTGTCCACATGGAGCCGACGGTTCAGCGAGGTGACCGCGTCGATGAACTCGGGGATCATCGCCCGCTCGACTCGGCGCACCTTCGCCCACCGGAACGGATCGGCCATCGTGCCGCGCAACCCCTTGCTCGCCCGAAGCGCACGCAGCGCAGGCACGGCGGTGCGTTGCAGCTTCAGTTTCCGATCGAGACCCAGTGAGCGCAGCATCGGGGGATGGAGGTGATAGGTGACCGTCGTCTCCGGCCCACCGACGGCGGCGTACCCCTCACGTCCGGGGTCGTCGAGCAAGAGGCGGGCCACCTCGTACTCGTCCTTGTAGGCCATCAGTTTGTGCAGGTTTCTTGCCACCGCCTCGCTGAAACGCGTCGAGTCGACACCGATCTCCCGCTCTGCGGCCCGGGCGTGGGCGACGACAGAGCGGAACCGGTCGGCGTACTCGACCGACTGGTAGTCGGTGAGGTCGTCGGCCAGTCGGTCGATGAGGTCGTCGACCGACTCCGGACCGATGGGGCGGGTGAGCCCGGCGGCGCGCTCGACCGCCTCGGCGTCGAGCGACCAGGCCCGACCCCAGCGGAACGCAGCGAGGTTGGTGTCGACGGCCACGCCGTTCAACGTGATCGCCTGTTCGACCGCGTCAACCGGCACGGGAACCGCACCGGCCTGGACCGCAGCGCCGAGCAGCACGATGTTCGCCGTGGTCGTCGAACCGAGGAGGCCCTCGGCCAGGCCGGCAGCGTCGAGGAACCGGTTGTCGCCAGCACGGCTCACTTGGGCCACCCGCTCGACGAGCACGGCACCGTCGGGAAGTGCGGTGTCGGGGTGCGTGACCATCTGCCCGGTGGGAACCGCCTCGGTCGAGGCGATCACCACCGTGCGATCGGAGCGAACCCCGGTCAGGTTCGAGTCACTCGCTCCGACGAGGAGGTCGAATGCCAGGAGGCAGTCGACGCCCGACACGTTTGCGTGGTTCGACATTGCCGTCTCACCCCGCGTGACGCGCAGATCACTGACCACAGGTCCGGCCTTCTGCGACAGGCCGGTCTGGTCGAGGCCACGCACGTGCAATCCGGCGAGCATCGCTGCCGTGCCGAGCACCTGGCTGACGGTGACCACGCCGGTGCCACCGATCCCGGTGAGTCGCAGCGTGAAGTCGTCGGCGTCGACGAGCGGGGCTGCGGGTGCTGCGAGGTCGATTGGTGCCGGGGGGTAGGCCTCGCGGCGCGACGTTGCATGCTTCGGGTCGACGGTCACGGTGGCGAAGGACGGGCAGTCGCCCCGCAGGCACGAGAAGTCGAAGTTGCAGCTGGTCTGGTGGATCCGGGTCTTGCGCCCGTACGGCGTGTCGACGGGTTGCACCGACAAGCAGTTGCTCTTGTCGCCGCAGTCACCGCAGCCTTCGCAGACCCGCTCGTTGATCACCACCCGAAAGCCAGGTGTCGCAACCGTGCCGCGGGCACGCCCCCGGCGGTTCTCCGCCGCGCAAGCCTGGTCGTGGATGTGCACGGTCACGCCCGGTGTGTCGGCGAGGACGCGTTGGGCGTCGTCGAACCGACTGCGGTCCCAGACGTCGACACTCGCCGGGAACGACCCGTTCGGGTGTCGGTGCGGGTCTTCGCTGGTCACGATCACCCGTGCGACACCCTCGAGCAGCAGCATCGAGGCGACGTCGGGCACCGACATCTGCCCCTGGGGATCTTGGCCGCCGGTCATCGCGACGGTGCCGTTGTAGAGCAGTTTGTAGGTGATGTCGACACCGGCGGCGACCGCTGCTCTCACTGCCAGCGAACCCGAGTGGAAGAACGTGCCGTCGCCGAGGTTCTGCACCAGGTGGTTGCGACCGACGAACGGGGCCATGCCGATCCACTGGGCACCTTCGCCGCCCATGCAGGTGAGCCCGACGATGTCGCCGACCCGTTCGGGGTCCATCATCGCAACCATCGCATGGCAGCCGATCCCGCCGCCGACGAGCGTGCCCGGCTCGGCGCGAGTGCTTCGATTGTGCGGACAGCCCGAGCAGTAGAACGGCGCCCGGTTGACGGTCAGTGGGATCCTGGTGCGCTTCGGCCTGATCAGCTCGTCGAGCGGCCGTAGACGTGCTTCGAGTCGAGCCGACAGACGGGCGTGCAGTGGGGCGAGCAACGTGTCGACGTCGAGTGTCCCGTGACCTGGCACGAGCAGTTCACCGTGTTCGTCGCGTCGACCCACGACGCGTGGATGATGGGTGCCGTCGTAGAACGAACCCTTGAGGAGGCCTTCCAGCGTCGGGTTCTTCTCCTCGATCACGACCACCTCGTCGAGGCCGTCGGCGAACTCGCGAGCCTGTGCCGGATCGAGCGGCACCGGCATCAGCAGCTGGAACAGCCTCACCCCAGCGTCGCGAAGGTCGTTGTCGGTGACGAGGCCGAGCACCCGCAGCGCTTCGCGAACCTCGTGGAACGTGTGCCCGCACGCAGCGATGCCGATCCAGTCGTCGACGGTGCGGGTGACCACCCGGTTCAGGCCGTTGTCGACCCCGTAACGACGGGCGAGCGGCCACCGGATCTCCTGGAACTCCTGCTCCATGTCGATCGTGTGCGGCGTGAGGAGGCGACCGTTCGGCACAGGATGGAAGGGATGGCCTCCGACGTCGATCACGGGCGACGACGCGTGGACTCGATCGGGGTGCACGTCGACGGTGCCGGTGCCGTCGGCCACCGCGGTGACGAGCTTCAGCCCGGCCCATAATCCGCATGAACGCGAAAGTGCAACAGCGTGACGGCTGAGATCGAGAGCCTCTTGGACGTCGCCCGGGAACAGGATCGGCATGTGGAGATCGACCATCGTTGCGTCGCTCGACGAGGGGAGCGTGGAGGACTTGGCGGCCGGGTCGTCGCCGACCACGGCGACCACGCCACCGTGCATCGACGTTCCGCAGAACACAGCGTGTCGGATCGCGTCGCTGCTGCGGTCGAATCCCGGCCCCTTGCCGTACCAGATGCCGATCACCCCGTCGTAGCGGGCGTCGTCGAGCGTCATCGCCAATTGGCTGCCCATCACGGCGGTCGCCGCCAGTTCCTCGTTCACCGCTGGCTGCACCACGATCGGGAGATCCGGCACCGTCGCCGATGCCCGCCGGAGCTCCTCGGTGAACGTACCGAGCGGCGAGCCCTGGTAGCCGGAAGCAAAGGCTGCGGTCGTCAGGCCCAATCGACGGTCGAGGCGCAACTGGTCGGCGGCGAGTCGTGCGACCGCTTGCAGCCCTGACAGGAACACGGTCCCGTCCTCGAGCCGGAACCTGTCCGCCAGCTCATAGACCCGTCGCGACTCGACCGGTCCGGTCTGGCTGCTGTCGATCGTCACGTCTTCTCCCTTGCTCGGGTGCCCCGCACTTGTTCTAGTCGACCGTGAACGTGTCGTCGCCGCGCCGAGCGGTGAGTTGCGATGAGTTTCCGCGCGGACAGGTCGCGCGGAAACTCATCGCTCGGGCCCGATAGCGAGTTGCGATGAGGGCTCAGACGAGGTGGTGTCGGACGCCGAGACGTTCGGCGGAATCGTCGCCCGGGACGGGGAGTTGCGCAACCACCCGCAGCGAGGGCCACTCGGCCGGGGTGAGCTGCTGGTACTCGAATGTCAGCTCGCCGGCGGTCGGGTGGCGGAACCGTCGCAGCCGGGTCTCGAACCCCGATACGTCGTGCTCCGCCCACCAGCGGGAGAACTCCTGGCTCTCGACATCGAGGAGGGCGACGAGTTCGGTCATGGCCGGGTCGTGACGTACGGCGGATGTGGCCGAGCGGAACTCGGCGAGGGCCTGGCGGGCGTGGATGTCCCAGTCGACGATCAGTTCGCGGGTGGAGGGGTCTGCGAACAGCACCCAGAGCAGGTTGCGGCGTGGTGGTTCGAGTTCGGTGATGCGCGGGTAGAGACGGGCCTGAGCGGCGTTCCAGCCGACGAACTCCCAGTGCGGCCCGAGCACGTAGGCCGGAGCGGGCATCAACGAATCGAGGAGCCGGACGAGCGCGCTCGGTGGCTCGGTCGGAGCGTCGACCGTGGCGGTACCCGGCTCGGTGAGCGAGAGGAGGTGTTCGAGGCCTGCGTCGTCGAGGCGCAGGGCTCGCCCGATCGCCAACAGTACGTCGTCGGATGCGTTGATGCGGCGTCCCTGTTCCAGCCAGGTGTACCAGGTGAGCGACACGCCGGCGAGCATCGCCACCTCCTCGCGTCGCAGCCCCGGTGTTCGTCGCCCCCGCGCTGACGGCAACCCGACCTGCTCGGGACGCGTCGCCTCGCGTCGGGCGCGCAGGAACTCGGCGAGCTCCCGTCGGTGATCGGCTGCGGCGGTCGTGGGCATCGGACCACAGTCAAGCAAGAAACGCTGTGAGCGGTGAAGGCGGTCTGTGCGTGCATCGCCCACATCTCGGCGGGCGGGAGTCGGGGAGAGATACCGTGGGGTGGGTGACCATCACCACCGATGCCGCCCTCTCTGCCGATGTGATGCTCGACGATCTCCGAACGCTCGTCGAGATCGAGTCACCGTCGCTCGACCTCGATGCGCTGCAGACCTCGGCTGAAGCCCTCGCTGCGATGATCGAGCGACTCCTCGGTCGGCCGGCGACGCTGATCGCCAGCCCGGCCGGCCCGCACGTCCACTGGTCCGGGGGAGGAGACCCGAAGGTCCTGCTGCTCGGCCATCACGACACGGTGTTCCCGATCGGTGCGCTCGCAGCCCGTCCGTTCACCATTGCCGACGGACACGTCACCGGGCCCGGGGTCTTCGACATGCTTGCCGGCATCGTGCAGGCGCTCCACGGTCTGGCGACGCTCGACGACGTGTCGGGTGTGGAACTGCTGTTCAGCGCCGACGAGGAAGTCGGTTCAGCTGCCTCCCGCGAACTGATCGAGGAACGGGCCAGCGCCTGCGGTGCCGTACTCGTGCTCGAACCGTCGGCCGACGGCGGCGCGTTGAAGACCGGGCGCAAGGGATGCGGCACGTTCGACGTCGTCATCCACGGTCGTGCATCGCACGCCGGGCTGGAACCGGAAAAGGGTGTCAACGCGCTCGTGGAGGTTGCCCATCAGGTCTTGGCGATCAACCAATTCGGGCGCCCCGAGGTCGGCACGACCGTGACTCCGACGGTCGCGAACGTCGGCACGGCCGACAATGTGGTCCCCGCTCGCGGCCACATCAAGGTCGACGTGCGCGTCGAGTCAGCCGACGAGAAGGACCGCGTCGAGGCGGCGATGGCAGCATTGTGTCCTGTCGACAGCGCCTCGACGATCGAGGTGTCAGGCGCGATCAATCGTCCGCCGATGCCCGAATCGGCATCGGCCACCCTCATGCCGTTCGCCGACGCGGTCTCACCCGGCATCGAGGGCTACGCGGTGGGTGGCGGCAGCGACGGCAACTTCACTGCCGCGATCGGGGTTCCCACACTCGACGGCCTCGGCGCCGTCGGTGGCGGGGCCCACGCTGACCATGAGTTCGTGGTGGTCGCCACGATGCCCGATCGCGCCCTCCTCATCGCCGGAATCGTCGAACGTCTCCTTCGCGCTTGATCTCGTCTGTGTGAGCGCAGACGCACGAATTGGATGTCGTCGCTCACACAGACGTCGAGGCCGATCTCAGTGTGAGCGCAGACGTACGACTTCGATGTTGTCGCTCACGCAGGGCCCTCGGGGTCGGAGGGTGGTGAGGCCGAGCGGTCCAGCGCTGGCGTGATGTCGCCGGAGCCCAGCGAGCCGACCTTGCGGTACACGTCGAGTTTGTTGCGGGTGTCGACGATGTCGAGGTTGCGCATCGTGAGCTGTCCGATCCGATCGAGCGGGCCGAACGCAGCATCTTCCACCCGTTCCATCGACAGGCGATCCGGCTCGTAGGTGAGGTTCTCACTGACAGTATTCAGGATCGAATAGTCGTCGCCGCGGCGCAGCCGCAAGGTGACCTCACCGGTGACGGCGGAGCCAACCCAGCGCATCAGCGGCTCGCTCAGCATCAGGCTCTGCGGGTCGAACCACCGCCCTTCGTAGAGCAGGCGACCGACGCGGCGACCCATCGTGCGGTAGTTCTCGATCGTGTTCTCGTTGTGGATGCCGGTGACGAGACGCTCGTAGCAGATGTGCAACAGCGCCAGCGCAGGCCCCTCGTAGATGCCGCGGCTCTTGGCCTCGATGATCCGGTTCTCGATCTGATCGCTCATCCCCAGTCCGTGGCGACCGCCGATGGCGTTGGCGGCCATCACCAGGTCGACTCGCGAGTCGAAGGTTTCGCCGTTGATGGCGACCGGCCAGCCCTCCTCGAAGCGCACCGACACGTCCTCGGTGGCGATCTCGACGTTCGGGTCCCAGTGGGCGACGCCCATGATCGGGGTCACGATCTCCATGCTCGTCGCCAGTTCCTCGAGCGACTTCGCCTCGTGGGTGGCGCCCCAGATGTTGGCGTCGGTGGAGTACGCCTTCTCGACAGAGTCGCGGTACGGCAGGTTGCGTTCGGTGAGGAACTCGCTCATGCCCTGACGTCCGCCGAGTTCGTCGACGAACGTCGGGTCGAGCCACGGCTTGTAGATGCGCAGGTTCGGGTTCACGAGCAGTCCGTAGCGGTAGAAGCGCTCGATGTCGTTGCCCTTGTACGTGGAGCCGTCGCCCCACACGTCGACGCCGTCGTCGGCCATTGCCCGCACCAGCAGCGTGCCGGTGACGGCTCGGCCGAGCGGCGTGGTGTTGAAGTAGGTCTTGCCGGCGGTGGTGATGTGGAACGCGCCGCACTGCAGGGCGATCAGGCCCTCGCGAACCAGCTCGTCGCGGCAGTCGACGAGCCGCGCCTCCTCGGCGCCGTACACCTTGGCTCGCTCGGGAACGGTGTCGAGTTCGGGCTCGTCGTACTGGCCGAGGTCGGCGGTGTAGGTGTACGGGATCGCGCCGCGGTCGCGCATCCACGCCACGGCCGCCGATGTGTCGAGGCCACCGGAGAACGCGATGCCGACGCGCTCGCCGACCGGCAACGACATCAGGACTTTGGCGTTGGAGGCGGTGTTCGGTGCGGGGTCCGGCATGGCCGACGACGCTACCCGGCGTCGTCGGTTCTCGGTGCCCGGTAGGTGCCGGAGAACGACGCCAACGACACGAGCAGCACCGCGCCGGCGATCGCGAACTCGATCACGGCCAGCCCGGTCGAACGTGAGAGATCGGGAACGGCGATCGCCACCAGTGCGGCGGCTCCCACCAGCCCGATCAGCGGCATCCGGCGCACGTTGTAGCTGGCGAGGATCCCGAAAATTGCGGTCACGATGAACGGGACGAGCCGGACGACGATGGGGAGCGGACCGGATCGTGGGCCGAGCCACCACGTGGCGATGCCGAGTTCCTCGCTGGCTTTCCAGACAGCGAGGTAGGCGACGAACACGCCGACCCAGGTGGTCACGACCATGGCCCGCCATGGCGTCGTCAGCTGACCTCGCCGCCAGCGGTGCAACGCCGTCGGGCCAGGTGAGGCGCGATGCGTGGTCGGGCGGCCCCACGCTGCTCGGAGGCCGGGGGAGCCCGGCGGCGGCAGTGAACCGCCCGGGGGAGTACTGGTGTCCGGCACGGTCCCGAACACTACGGCCGGCGGTGCATCGATGCGACGCGGCGCCGGCGCGGGTTCGTGCAGGGTGGCGTGCGGACTCGCCAGCTACCCTCGCGGCGATGTCCTTCGTCGACACCACGCTCGGTGACCCCTTCGAGAAGCTGTCGATCTTCTATCCGATGTGGAATGAAGAGGAATACATCGAGCGAGCGCTCACCGCCGGTCGCCGGGCGTGCGAGCAATTGGTGCGCACCGGCGACATCGGCGACTACGAGCTGATCGTCGTCGACGATGCCTCCACCGACCGCACCGCGGCGATCGCCGATGAGCTGGCGGCGGCCGACCCGCGAGTGAAGGTGGTGCACCACGCCCGCAATCGCAAGCTCGGGGGAGCGATCAAGACAGGGTTCGCCACCGCCACCGGCGACGTGATCCTCTACACCGATGCCGACCTCCCCTTCGACATGGCCGAGTTGCCGCGGGCGGTGCGTCTCTTGCGCGAATACGACGCCGACATCGTCAGCGCCTACCGCTTCGATCGAACCGGCGAGGGCTATCTGCGATCGGTCTACACCTTTGTCTACAACCTGCTGATCCGCACGCTGTTCGACGTCAAGGCGCGCGACATCAACTTCGCGTTCAAGCTGTGCCGGGCACGCGTGTTCGACCATGTCGAACTGCGCAGCGAAGGCTCGTTCATCGATGCTGAGTTGGTGATCCGAGCGACGCGCCTCGGCTACGAGATGCTGCAGTTCGGCGTCGACTACTTCCCCCGCACCCGTGGTGTGTCGACGCTCAGTTCCCCCTCGGTGATCACCACGATCCTGCGCGAGATGTGGGAACTGCGCGGCGATCTGGAGGACATCGAGCCGGTGGTCAACCGGCGCTGAACACCGTCGCGGACCCGCGGCCGCCGGCCGGATCCGTATTGGTAGCCTGACGGTTCGAGCCTCCGGCGAACCCCCGTCGACCCGCCCCGGTCGTCCTCGCCGCTCGCCATCAACCGCCGTGAACGAACGTCTGATCCTCTCTCCCGAAGCCCGCAAGTGGATGCCCGCAGCTGCCGCTGCGGGTGTTCTCGGCATCGTCGTGGTCGCCGGCGTAGCGCTCGGCGGTGGCGGCGGTGAGGAATCGGCACCTTCGGCGAGTCTCGACACGGTGTCGTTCTCCGCTCCCGCAACGGGGCCGGTGATCGAAACGATCGCGACGTCGAGCCCGATCAGCAAGACCCAGCTGACGCGCACCCTCGCCAAGGGCATGGCCGGCGACGACGTGTCCGGCGTGCAACAGCGCCTCACCGACCTCGGCTTCTGGCCCGGTCCGGTCGACGGCTACTTCGGCGACGAGACCCGACGTTCGGTGTGGGCATACGAGAAGCTCGTGCTCGCCATCGCCTACGACGAACCGACTGGTCAGGTCACCGCCGAGATGTGGGACGCCATGCAGGAGCCGTTCGCGATCCAACCTCGTCGACCGAATTCCACCCCGGACCACACCGAGATCTACCTCCCCGAGCAGGTGATCGCGGTCTTCCACGACGACGTCCCGGTGTTCATCAGCCACATGTCGAGCGGCGACAACGAGGAGTGGTGCGAAGAGGTCACGATCAGCCCTGGCGAGTACAACAATCCGGGCGACGAACCGCTGGTGCGCGGCGAGTGCGGCAGGTCCATCACACCAGGTGGCGTCTTCAACTTCACTCGGCGCGTCGAGGGCATCCGCCAGAGTTCGCTTGGCGGCATGTGGGATCCGGTGTACCTCAACTACGGCATTGCCGTGCACGGCGCGCTCAACGTTCCGCTGGCGCCGGCCTCGCATGGTTGCATCCGGATTCCGTTGCCGCTGTCACCCACGTTCCAGGATCTCACCGCCACCGGCGACCAGGTCTTCGTGTTCGACGGAGTGAAGGACCCCGAATACCACGGCGCCCAGAAGCCGTATTTCAACCGAATCGACCCCGACTACTCCACCACCACCACGAGCACCACGACGACCTCGACGGTGCCGCCGTCGACCACCACGACCACGCCCCCGTCGACCACCACGCCACCGGTCACCACCACCTCCACTCCCACGGCCACGACGACCACAGCACCACCCCCCGAGAGCACGACGACCACCGCCGCACCACCCGCCGCCCCCTGAGTGTTACTCATGGTGTCAGACACCAGGAGTAACGGGTTGCGTTCGTTCGGGATCGGGCGTTCGTGACAACGTGGCCGACGTGAGTGACGACGCAGCGAGCGCCTACGACGAGTTCGGACTCTTCCACGAGAACATCGCCGAGTTCGATCTCGATGTCGCCGAGTTGCCGTCTGTCGTCCGGATCGAGACGCCAGTTCCAGATGGAGACGGCGGTACCCGCATCGTCAGCGCTTTGAGATGGGGGAGCGGCGAACCCGAGTTCGTGCTCCTGCACGGCGGTGCGCAGAACGCCCACACGTGGGACACGGTGGCGCTGGCGCTCGGACGTCCACTGGTCGCCATCGACCTGCCGGGCCACGGCCATTCCGAGTGGCGGGCCGACGGTGCGTACAGCCCGATGAACCTGGCCGACGACGTGGCGGTGGTCGTGGCCGCGCACGCTCCCCAGGCCCGAGGCGTCGTCGGGATGTCGCTCGGCGGACTCACCTCGATGGAACTCGCCACCCGCCACCCTGCGCTCGTGGGCTCGCTCGTGATGGTCGACATCACGCCAGGGGTCAACGCTGCGAAGACCAAGGCGATCACCGACTTCGTCGACGGACCCCAGGACTTCGCCAGTTTCGACGATCTGCTCTCCCGCACGATCGAGCACAACCCGACACGCTCTGAGTCGTCGCTGCGCCGCGGCATTCTCCACAACGCGCACCAGCAGCCAGACGGCTCGTGGCAGTGGCGCTACGACCGCGGCAGTCACGCCCGTGTGCGTCAGTCCGAGTCGGCCACGTCCCCCGATCTCCCGGCCGCAACAAACGACGAGGCGGCACCGGACGAGGTGGCGAACGCACTGTCACCGTTGTGGGACGACTTTGCCTCGATCGGCTGCCCGATCGCGCTGGTGCGAGGTTCGTTGTCGCCCGTCGTCGACGACGACGACGTCTCCGAAGCGCGTCGTCGCCAACCCGATGTCGCAGTGCATGTCGTCGACGGGGCGGGCCACAGCGTTCAGGGCGATCGGCCCGTGGAACTCGCCGCGATTCTCGCTGCGATCAGCTGACGAATCGCTCAGAGCTGAGCGAGGCAGGCATCGGTGCCCTCGATCACGCCCAGGCGGAGCGCGTCGATCTTCTCGAACGCGTTGCCGACCACGTTGTCGTCGATCCCAGGGTCGCCGACGAGGAGCACCGTCTGGATCGCCTCGTCGAGGTCACCGGCCGAGATGCGCACCGAATCACGCGTCGCGAGCCGGGGCTGGGGTAACACGAAATCGATCGGCGTCACCGTCTTCACCCAGCCGCCCGTGAGACAGTCGTTCAGCAATGCACGAGGCTCGCCGGTGAGGTCGGAACCGAGTGCGCTCTGCACCGCTTCGCTCCACGCAGTACCGAGTGCGTACCCGACGGAGAAATCGCCGAGCGAGTTGTAGAAGTCGCGAGCGACCGGCTCGTTGAAGTACACCTCGTTGGTCGAGGCGCACCAGGCCGTCCCCTGCGTGAGGTCGCCGCGCAGGTCGTCGCAGCGCACGTCGCTGGTCGAACGCACGACGACGAGCCGCAGACGGTCGAGGCCGGAGATGACGAGCTCTTCGACCCAGTAACGGTTCAGGTCCTCGGGGAGGAAGCCGATCAGGTCGTTCTCGCCGTAGCCGAACGCCGCATTGCCGCCGTTGTCGACGTCGCCTGTCGTGAATTCGTTGGGCACGAGCGGGAGTGGGTCGTCGAGCAGTTGGGCGCAGCGCTGCGGGCCTTCGTTGAAGCCCACCTGGAACGAACCGACTCGATCGAACGCCGAGCCATGGCCGCCAGGCACGAACTGGTCGATGCCGACCGGATCGCTGACCTTGGTCATTGCGATCAGACCGGCGCGCACGTCACCGTCGCTGAATTGCACCGTGGTCGCCTCGCCGCGTGCTGCCCGACCGGTCCATGCGCCGGCGAAGCAGTCGGCTTGCTGCTCGGTCAAGATGGTCGGCAGCGCCCGATCGAGCGCACCGATGCGGAGCTGGATGGCGTGGGCGAACTCGTGGGCGAGCACCGTGCCGATGGTGGCGGCACCGTAGTCGCGGGCCAGCTCGGCGAGCAGGCCGTCGTCGCCGTCGTCGTACACCATGAAGTCACCGACGCCGCAGTAGAAGGCGACGTACTCGGCGACGTCGTCGTACGTGGTGCGCTCGGAGCCACACCCCGGGATGTCATCGGGTCGTTCGGGATAGGCGGCATAGACGTCGCCCTCGAGCGGGGTGAACTCCTCGCCGTAGATCGCGGGGTAGGTCTCGGTCCACCACACCTGCAGATCGGTCATCACGGCGAGCAGGAAGTCGTCGTAGGGGCGTGGAGGCTTGTTCACACCGAAGTTGATGGCCTCGGGATCGACGTCGCCGCTCGGCGGGATCGGCGTCGGCGTGGGGGTCTGGCCGGGATCGACCAGCGCTGGATCGTCCGGCGCAGGCACGGTGATCGTGGGCTCGTCGGCACTCGCCACGCGGATGGGATCGGCACGTTCGGAGGTGACCTCGACGGTGCCTGCGCACGCGCTGAACATCACTGCTCCAGCCGTGGCCAAGGCGAAAAGCCTCCCGCGATGCATGGGTCGATGCTACGCCGCTGGTCGCTGTGACGCTCGTCGGGCTCGATGGCTCGTCGTTGCGCCAGGTGCCGAGGAGCGGGTCAAGCGTCGGTCGGTCGGCGAGCGACGTTGACGTCGTATTCGGTCGAACCGCTGATGACGATCTCGAACTCCCACGTGTCACCGTTGCTGTCGATCGCGGTGCACGGGAACGTCGTGCCCTCGTCCTGATTCGCCGGCTCAGCACACGTTGCGGTCGAGAAGGTGGCGTCCGTCCCGGGGAAGAGCGCGGCGCGAAGCTCGGGGTTCTCGACGATGAACGTCTCGGCATCGTTGCGGAAGTCGGCCGTGGTGGTGAAGCAGCCAGAGAGCGCGCCGCTGAGCCCGATCACGGTGACGGCGACCAACGATCGACGGAGGGGACGAACCATCCGGTCGAACCTACTCCAGGCGACGGTTCGGATGGAGGCGACTCAGGCGACGGGATCGAGCATCGACGATCGTCGGTGAGTCGCCACCCGATCCCACATCACGACGATCAGCGCCGCCCACACGAACCCGAAGCCGACGACCCGGTCGAGCGGCACGGGTTCGGCGTAGAGCAGCCAGCCCAGCCCGAAGTTGATCACGGGGACCAACAGGTTCAGCGGCCCGAGCAGCGTGAATGGAATCGACTGAGCGGCCGCGGCGAAGAGCATCAGCGGCACCGCCGTGACGATGCCGGTGCCGGCGACGAGGATCCAGTCGGTGGTGTCAGCGGACTGCACGATGCTGCCCGACGCGGTGGAGAAGGCGATCACGGCGATGACCGCCGGCACGAACAGCACGAACGTCTCGCCGGCGAGACTGTCGACGGCGCCGAGCGGAACCCTGCGCTTGGCCAACCCGTAGAGACTCCATGTGGCAGCGATCAGTAGTGCGATCCACGGGGGTCGACCGTACGAAATGGTGAGGATCACGACGGCGACGGTTGCCAGACCGAATGCGGTGCGCTGCGCTGTGGTCGGCTCTTCGTGCAGCACGAACACACCGATGGCCATCGTGGCCAGTGGAGCGATGAAGTAGCCGAGGGCGGTCTCGATCACGCGGTCGTTGGTGACTGCCCAGACGTAGCAGCCCCAGTTCACGGTGAGCAGAACCGATGCCATCACCAGCCGGCGAGCGGTCGGCCCGTGGCGGAGCGCACCGACGATGTTCGGCCAGGTCCGGCGCGCCGTCACGATCACGGCCATCACGAGACCGGCGAACGACATCCGCCACGCGATCAACTCGAACGCGTCGAACGCTTTGAGCTGCTTCCAGTAGATCGTCAGGAAGCCCCAGAGCAGATAGGCAGTCACACCCAACTGCACTCCCCGCTGCACGGTTCGAGTTGCCGGGGGTGTGCTGGTGGTGGTCGGGGTGGACGCTGACATCGCTCCGTAGGGTACGGATGCGTCGCTGCGTCCGCGAAGGTGGTTGCGGTCACCTACCGTTGGGGCGTGGACCTACGAGTGAACGACGACCCGGCGGCGGATGCCGGCCGGTGGCTGGCTCGCCGGCTGCGTGACGCGGTTCGCCGGCGCGGGCAGGCAACAGTGGCGGTCAGCGGCGGCAGTTCCGCGCCGCCGATGTTCGACGTGCTGCTGGCGGCGGACGTGCCGTGGGAGTCGGTGGTGATCTGGCAGGTCGACGAACGGGTTGCGCCCGACGGACACCCCGAGCGCAACGCGGGTCAACTCGGTGACTTCCCGTGCCGCGTCGAGCTGATGCCGGTCACCGCGGCCGATCTCGAAGCGGCAGCGGATCGATATGGGCGGGGGCTGCCCGATCGATTCGACGTGGTGCATCTCGGCTTGGGCGACGATGGCCACACGGCCTCGTGGCCGCCGGGCGACCGGGTCGTCGACAGCGACCACGCGTGCGAGATGATCGGCGAGTTCAACGGATTCCGACGAATGACACTGACCCCGCCGGTGGTCAATGCCGCTCGCTCGCGGCTGATGCTCACCTACGGAGCCTCCAAGGCGCCGATGGTGCAACGCTGGCTGTTGCACGACCCTGCGCTGCCGGTCGATCGGGTCCGGCGGGCCGACACGTGGATCATGCTCGATCCTGCGGCGGCCGCTGATCTGCCCGAGCCTGCGGGTGGGGCCCTGCGCTAGGTTCGGCGTCGATGGACTCCGCCGACCTCCTCTCGGCTCTGGCCGAGCTGCCCCGCACTGCTCACCTTCGCCAGTTGTTCGCCGACGACCCCGGACGCGCCGATCGCTACGTGGTCGAGGCCGCCGAACTGCGCATCGACTACTCGAAGCACCGTATCGACGACACCGTGGTCGCAGCGCTGTTCGAGCTGGCCGAGCGATCCGGCGTCGAGGCTCGTCGCGACGCGATGTTCGCCGGCGAGCACATCAACGTCACCGAGGACCGCGCCG
>JBBQEU010000037.1:0-27256 GCA_038321235.1 Acidimicrobiales bacterium
GTTGATGACGTTCTTGTAGACGTCGCGGTTGGGGATCACGACGAGTTCACCTTCGTAGGTGGTGATCCTCGTCTCGCGGATCGTGATGCCCTCCACCGTTCCCGATCGCTCCATCACCGTGATCTGGTCGCCGGAGCTGAATGGTTGGCGCATCAGCAACAAGATCCCGGACAGTGTGTTCTCCAAGATGTCCTGGAACGCGAAGCCGACGGCGACGGAGAAGAAGCCGAGCCCAGCGAGCAGGTCCACAGGTTTCACGGATGGAAACGTGATGGCGATCGCGATCAGGATCACGACGAACACGAAGATCCACGATGCGATCTTGCTCATCACCGTGGCGAAGCTCGCCGTTCTCGTGCTCGCGAACCGACGGTGAAGCAGCCAACGCAGGCCGCGCGACAGCAGCCACCCGGCGACGATGATCGCCAGGGCGACACCGACTCGCGGTGCGGCGTCGGTGGTCTGTTCCCACAGCGATTGCGCCGAATCGGAGATCCTCTCCTCGGGGGGTTCCGTCGCCGAGATGACCTCGCCGAGCAACAACGTCAACGAGCCCGCCATGGCGCTCACGTCGGGGGTCGGTGGTCGCCCCCGAGACGATCAGGGTCCATCGGTTCGGCATCGGGCCCAGCGGGACGGTCCGCAGTCTTGTACAGACGTTCTGACGTCGTGACCGTGTCGGGCTGCGAGTGGCTCGCTGCCTGCTCGGGGTTCTGTCGTTGGAAGATGAACCAGGCCACGACCGCCACCGTCGCCACGATGGCCAGGATGATCACGAGAGTCGTCATGACCGACCAGTACCCCGCCGACGGTCGTCGCAATCTCCGACCATCAGGACCCGAGAGGGATCATCGCCAGCAGTGCCAACCGGACAGATCACGAACGACACACCGGGGTGCACCGTTTCACCGGACTCCGATTCGGGCAGGCCACGTCCGTGCGACAGACGGGACCTGACAAGCGGCGAACGTGGGTGGGCAACCCCTACCCGCTCGGCGCCAACTACGACGGATCCGGCACGAACTTCTCGTTGTTCTCCAGCGTCGCCGACGGCGTCGAGCTGTGTCTGTTGGGAGACGATGACGGCTCGCACAGCGGCCACGGCAACACCAGGGACCACGGCTCGATCGAAGAAGACCGCATAGCGTTGACCGAAGTCGACGGGCACTGCTGGCACGTGTATCTCCCCGACGTGCGACCTGGACAGCGCTATGGCTACCGGGTCCACGGACCGTGGGAGCCCGCCAAGGGACTGTGGTGCAACCCGTCGAAGCTGCTGCTCGACCCGTACGCGAAGGCGATCGCCGGCGACATCGACTGGTCCGAAGCGTGCTTCGGCTACGACTTTGACGACCCCGACCAACCGAACACGGCGGACTCGGCCCCGCACGTTCCCAAAGCCGTCGTCGGCGATCGCTACTTCCAGTGGGGCAACGATCGTCCACCCGACGTGCCACTCCACGACACCATCATCTACGAGACCCACGTCCGCGGACTCACGATGCAACACCCCGCCGTGCCTCCGCCGCTGCGGGGCACCTACTCGGGACTCGCCCATCCCGCCATCATCGAACACCTCCAGAACCTCGGCGTGACCGCCATCGAGCTGATGCCGGTGCACCAGTTCGTGCACGACCATCACCTCGTCGAGCGAGGCCTGCGCAACTACTGGGGCTACAACTCGATCGCCTACCTCGCCCCGCACAATGGCTACACGTCGTCGGTCGCACTTGGCCAGGTGCAGGAGTTCAAGACGATGGTCAAGTCACTCCATGCGGCTGGCATCGAGGTGATCCTCGACGTCGTCTACAACCACACCGCGGAGGGAAACCACCTCGGGCCGATGCTGTCGATGCGCGGGATCGACAACCACGCCTACTACCGCACGATGGAGGACGACCCGCGGTATTACCTCGACTTCACCGGCACGGGTAACAGCTTGAACATGCGCCACCCGCACGTGCTGCAGCTGATCATGGACAGCCTGCGGTACTGGGTGACCGAGATGCACGTCGACGGGTTCCGCTTCGATCTGGCTTCGACCCTGGCTCGTGAGCTGTACGACGTCGATCGGCTGTCGGCGTTCTTCGACCTGGTCCAGCAGGATCCGGTGGTGTCGCAGGTGAAGTTGATCGCCGAGCCGTGGGACATCGGCGAGGGCGGCTACCAGGTCGGCAACTTCCCGCCGCAGTGGTCGGAGTGGAACGGTCGTTACCGCGACACGATCCGCGACTTCTGGCGCGGCGAACCCTCCACGCTCGCCGAGTTCGGCTACCGCTTCACCGGCAGCTCTGACCTGTACGAGGCCGACACCCGACGTCCGACCGCCTCGATCAACTTCGTCACCGCACACGACGGCTTCACGTTGCACGACCTCGTCTCGTACAACGACAAGCACAACGACGCCAACGGTGAGGACGGCAACGACGGCGAGTCGCACAACCGCTCGTGGAACCACGGCGCAGAGGGCCCCACCGACGACGCTGGCATCAACGCGTTCCGCGCTCGGCAGCGACGCAACCTGGTCACCACCCTCTTGCTCTCGCAGGGAGTACCGATGTTGCTCGGCGGCGACGAACTCGGACGTAGCCAGGGCGGCAACAACAACGCCTACTGCCAGGACAACGAGATCTCGTGGTTCAGCTGGGACAACGTCGACACCGACTTCGCGAAGTGGTGCCAGCGCGTCATCTCGTTCCGGCGCGAGCACCCGGTGTTCCGGCGCCGCCGGTGGTTCCAAGGTCGCAAGATACGCGGCATCGAGGATCTCGCCTGGCTGCGTCCCGACGGCGAGGAGATGACCGACGACGACTGGGACGCCGGGTTCGCTCGCGCCGTGGCCGTGTTCATGAACGGCGCCACGATCCCGACCACCGACTCCTACGGCGAACGCATCGTCGACGACTCGTTCCTGGTGATCTTCAACGCGTCGGACGAGCCGATCGAATGGTGCATCCCCGGCCCCCAATGGAGCCGGCGCTGGACGATCGACCTCGACACCGCCGACCCCAAACGGGGATTCTCGCGCACTGTCAACAAGCGGCCCGGCGATCGGCTCGACGTGCCCGACCGCTCGATGGTGGTGCTGCGCTCCGTGAAACCACCGAGCCAACACCCTGTCCATCAACGGCCGACCCCGTCAACGACCGACCCAACCATCACCGACCCAACCATCACCGACCCGGGAGACGACTGATCTGATGCCCCCACGCACACCGACCCTGCCCACCGAACGACCCTCCCGCGTGGTCGTCGAACCGGTTCGACCTGTGGTCGACGGCGGCGACTTTCCGGCCAAGTCATCCATCGGCGAGCCGATGACGGTCACCGCCGACGTGTTCGCCGATGGGCACGACATGGTCGCGGCCGCACTTCATTGGCGGCGGGTGACGGCCAACGGTGGTCGGAGCCAGTGGCAGGAGGTCCCGATGGTGGCGGTCGGTGACGACCGGTTCTCGGCACTACTGACCCCGAACGAACTCGGTCGGCTCGAGTACGACGTCGTCGGTTGGATCGACCATCTCGAGACCTGGCGACGAGACACCGTCAAGAAGCTCGACGCCGGCCTCGACGTCGCATCCGAGTTGCTCGCTGGCACCCGCCTGATCGATGCCGCCGGCGACTGCACCACGACCAGCCAGGAAGACCGCGACCATCTCGCGCATCTCCACCGAACGCTTCGCGATGGCGACACGATGGTGCTCCGAGATGCGCGCTGGGCCGACATCTTCTGGCGCTGCACGCCGCGTGAACCCGAAGCTCGGCTCCCGCGACCGATGCCGGTCCAGATCGACCCGCTGCACGGTTCGTTCGGAGCGTGGTACGAGTTCTTCCCGCGATCCGGGGTGGAGGAGGAAGTGAGCACCGACGTCGACCGCTCCGACCCAGGTCAACGGCCGCGCACGCTGCTCGAATCGCTCGACCGCCTCGACCACATCGCCGAGATGGGCTTCGACATCGTCTACCTCCCACCGATCCATCCGATCGGCACCACGAAGCGCAAGGGTCGCAACGGCGCCACGACGGCAGCCCCCGACGACGTCGGCAGCCCCTGGGCGATCGGTTCCGCCGAGGGCGGCCACACCGCCGTCGCCCCCGACCTCGGTACCGTCGACGACGTCGCAACGTTCGCTGCCGCGTGCATTGAACGAGGCATGCATCTCGCGCTCGACATCGCGTTCCAGTGTGCGCCCGACCACCCCTGGGTGCTCGAACACTCCGAGTGGTTCGCCAAACGGCCCGACGGCAGCATCCAGTACGCGGAGAACCCGCCGAAGAAGTACGAGGACATCTACCCGCTCGACTTCGAGTCCGACGACTGGCAGAGCCTGTGGGAAGCACTTGCCGACGTCTTCCGGTTCTGGATCGACCGCGGCGTCACGGTTTTCCGCGTCGACAACCCGCATACCAAGGCGTTCGCATTCTGGGAGTGGGCGATCACCGCGCTTCGCAGTGAGCACCCCGAGGTCGTGTTCCTCGCAGAGAGCTTCACTCGTCCCCGGGTCATGGAGCGCCTCGCCAAGCTCGGCTTCAACCAGAACTACACCTACTTCACGTGGCGCCAAGCGCAGTGGGAACTGCGCGACTACTTCGAAGATCTTGCCACTCGCACCGTCGACTGGTTCCGGCCGAACGCATGGCCGAACACACCCGACATCCTCACCGAGCAGCTCCAACACGGCGGACGGGCGGCCTTCGTCAGCCGAGCAATCCTCGCTGCCACCCTGTCGCCGAGCTGGGGGGTGTACGGGCCGGCGTTCGAGCTGCTCGAACACACCGCCGTTCGCGACGGCTCCGAGGAATACCTCGATTCGGAGAAGTACCAGCTGCGCACGTGGGATCTCGCCAGCGACGACTCGCTGGCACCGTTGCTCGCCCGGCTCAACCAGATCCGCCACGACCAGCGGGCATTCCGAAACCTGCAGACCCTGCACGTCCACGCGTGTGAGGATCCCGCGATTCTGTGCTTCAGCAAGACCGATCCGGCCGGCACCGGTCGCCCGGTGCTGGTAGTCGTCAACCTCGATCCGTTCGACCAGCACAGTGCGTTCGTCGACATCGACCTGGCCGCGATCGGGCTTCCCTACGGCGCCGACTTCGACGTGGTCGACGAGCTCGGCGGGGTCTCCTACCGCTGGAGCGGCAACATGAACTTCGTCGACCTGGCCCCATGGTCGGCCTCGGCCCACGTGTTCACCGTGCACCGCCTCGACGAGGCGGCCACCGACGACATCAGTGTGGCCGGCACCGGCCGAACGGCGGTGGCGGCATGACCTGGTTCCACGACGCAGTCATCTACGAACTGCACGTACGCGCCTTCGCCGACTCGAACGACGACGGCATCGGCGACTTCGATGGTCTCACCTCACGACTCGACTACCTGAGCGACCTGGGTGTGACTGCGCTGTGGCTGTTGCCGTTCTACCCGTCGCCACTGCGCGACGACGGCTACGACATCTCCGACTACCGCACGGTGAATCCCGACTACGGCAATCTGCGCTCGTTCAAGCGCTTCCTGACGGCGGCGCATGCCCGCAACCTACGTGTGATCACCGAACTGGTGATCAACCACACCTCCGACCAGCATCCTTGGTTCGAACGCGCCCGCAACGCACCACCCGGATCGGCCGAGCGCGACTTCTACGTGTGGACCGACGACCCGACCACCTATGCCGACGCCCGCATCATCTTCCAGGACTTCGAAGCGTCGAACTGGACGTGGGATCCGGTGGCCGGTCAGTACTACTGGCATCGCTTCTACTCACATCAGCCTGACCTCAACTTCGACAACCCTGCCGTCGAAGCTGCCGTGCTCGAGGTGCTCGACTACTGGCTCGACATGGGAGTCGACGGCCTTCGTCTCGACGCCGTGCCGTACCTGATCGAACGCGAAGGCACCAACTGCGAGAACCTGCCGGAGACCCACGACATCCTCAAGCGCATCCGGGCCCACATGGACTCGAAGTACGAGGGCCGGATGTTGCTCGCCGAGGCGAACCAGTGGCCCGAAGACGCGGCGGCCTACTTCGGCGACGGCGACGAGTGCCACATGAACTTCCACTTCCCGGTGATGCCGCGGCTGTTCATGTCGTTGCAGACCGAGAACCGGATGCCGATCATCGACATCCTCGACCAGACGCCGACGCCCCCCGAGGGGTGCCAGTGGGCGACGTTCCTGCGCAACCACGACGAGCTCACCCTCGAGATGGTCACCGAAGAAGAACGCCACATGATGCTGCGCGCCTACGCCCGCGACGACGAGATGCGTATCAACCTCGGCATCCGCCGACGCCTCGCCCCGCTGTTGGGTAACGACCGTCGCAAGGTCGAACTGCTCAACGCCGTGCTGTTCTCGTTACCCGGCACCCCGGTCGTCTACTACGGCGACGAGCTCGGCATGGGCGACAACGTCTACCTCGGCGACCGCGACGGGGTACGCACCCCGATGCAGTGGTCATCGGACCGCAACGGCGGGTTCTCCACGGCGAATCCGCACCGGCTGTACCTGCCGCTGATCACCGAGCAGGAGTACCACTACGAGAGCGTCAACGTCGAGACCCAGCAGAGCAATCCGGCGTCACTGCTGTCGTGGATGCGCCAGCTGATCTCGCTGCGAACCCGCCACCGCGTGCTGGGCCGTGGCGACATCCGCTTCCTCGACCCCGACAACTCCCACGTGCTCGCCTTCGTGCGCCATCTCGACGGCGAGCCGCCGATGCTGTGCGTCGCCAACCTGTCTCGTCTCGCGCAGCACGTCGAACTCGACCTGCGCGACTTCCAGGGGGCCACGCCGGTCGAGGTGTTCGGGTACAACCACTTCGCTCCGATCCGCGACCACGACTACCAGGTCACCCTTGCTCCCTATGGCTTCTTCTGGTTCTCGCTCGTCGGGCTCGCGGGCGAGTCCGATGCCTCGACGATGCCGACGCTGCCGGGCTCGATGACCGAAGTGCTGCGGCGCCGCGCCGGTCTGGCTCGGGCACTCGAACGCTGGCTGCCTCAGCGGCGCTGGTACGCCGGCAAGGGTCGGGCGATCCGCCAGGTCACGGTCGACGACGCGATCGCCCTCGACGGCGACACCAACGTCGCACTCGTCATCGCGAACGTGTCGTTCGCCGAAGGCGACGACCAGCGCTATTCGGTGCCCGTGATGCGGATCGGCCGGGATCTCGCCGAGACCGGCGATCGATCGACCTCACCGGCCACCATCGCCCATCTCGACGACGGCGCACTGCTCATCGACGCGATGAGCGACGCTCGCGGCGCTGCCGCGGTGTTCGGCGCCGCGCTGCACAAGCGCACGAGGAAGTCCCGTCACGGCGAGCTGCGCGGCCATCCTCGACGCGGACGCATCGCCAAGCTCGCCGACGATCCCCGTCGCGTCAACGTGCTTGGCGTCGAGCAGTCGAACTCGTCCGCCATCATCGACGGTCGTCTGATCGCCAAGCTGGTGCGCCGCCTCGAGGCCGGCACCAACCCCGACGTCGACCTCCCCACACATCTCCTGGCTGCGGGTTTCGACCGGGTCCCTGGTGTGGCCGCCACGCTCGACGTCGATCTTGCCGGTGAGCCCATTCCGGCGAACGTGGTGGTCGTGCACGACGCCGTCACGCACGAGAGCGACCTCTGGGTGAAGATGCTCGACGAACTCGGCCTGGCGATCGACCAGGTGCTGTCGTCCGATGCCGGTCACGACGACCGCGTCGCCACCGGCATCGCCGAACTCGTTGGTCGGCGCACCGCCGAACTTCATCGCTCACTCGCCGGCGGTCCCTCCGCGTCTCCTCGCGCGAGAGGGCCGCGCCGCGAGTCGCCGATGGCTCCCGAGGGCTTCACGCTGTTGTGGCAGCGCTCGATCCTGCAGTCACTTCGCACCTCGATCCGCGCGACCCAGCGAGATCTGCGCCGATCCCGACGCAGCGGTCAGCTCACCGAGGCTGCCACCGAGCAGGCCGCGAGTCTCGACGACCATCTCGATCACCTGATGGACCGCTTCGACCGGCTCCGACACGAGAAGTTCGACGCCAAGCGCATTCGTATCCACGGTGATCTCCACCTCGGACAGATCCTGTGGACCGGCCATGACGTCGTGTTCATCGACTTCGAGGGAGAACCGGGCGCGCCGATGTCGCAGCGCACCATCAAGCGGTCACCACTCGCCGACGTGGCCGGGTTGCTGAGGTCGCTCGACTACGCCGGGCGCATGGCTGTGAACACGGCCATCGAGCGCGGACGGGTCACCGCCGTCGACGACGTCGACGCCTGGCGGCGAGCGTGGACTCGTCAGAACCACGGCGCCCTCCTCGGCGCCTACTTCGAGGCCATCGACGATGCCGGTCTGGTTCCGGCCGAAGCGGACGATCGACAGCTGCTCGTCGAGATCTACGAGGTCACGAAAGCGCTCTACGAGATCCGGTACGAACTTGCCAACCGGCCCGATTGGGCGATCTGGCCGATGACGTCAGTCATGGAGATGTCGCCCGAGGCCGCCGTCCGGCGATGATGTCGACATGACGACGGACGCACTGCGATCACGCGCCGAGCAACTCGGAATCCAGACCAGCTATCACGACGTGGACGGCATGCTGCACGACGCGGATGACACCACGGTTGCCCACGTCGTCGCCGTGCTCGAAGCAGACCTGGCGTCGGTGCGTTCGACCAACCGCCTGACGTCTCCGCTGCATCTCGCGGGTTCCGGACCGTTGGTCGTCGGCGCCCGCGTCATCGAAGCGAATCTGACCGTGGCCGGGACTCCTGTCGACGTTCCGGCGACCCACGGCGACGATCAGGACACCATCGACATTCCGGCGGAACTCCCGTGGGGATGCCATCTGCTCCGGTTCGACACCGATCGAGGGCCGGGCGAATCCGTGGTGGTGGTCGACCCGCCGACCATGACTCGCAGCGATCGTTTCGACGGCACAGGCGGACTGTTCGCTCCCACGTATGCGCTCTGGGAGCACCAGCGGCCGCTGCCGTCGTTCGCCCACCTCCATGATCTCGCCCGATCGGCGAAGGCCAATGGCCTCGACGTGGTCGCGACGCTGCCGCTCTACGCGACGTACCTCGACGAAGCGTTCGACCCCAGCCCGTACGCGCCGGTGAGCCGGTTGCACTGGAACGAGGTGTACCTCGACGACACCGGCCTCCCGCCGGCATCCACGCCTTCCATCGATTCCATCATCGACTGGCGCGTGCTGGCCGATCGTCGTCGACGTCAACTCGTCGACGCGGCCAAGTCACTGAGCCCGGAGATGCACGACCAGCTGACCGCGTTCGTCGCAGCACATCCCGACGTGGGCGCCTACGCGCGGTTCCGTGCAGGTCGAGATGCCGGCGGCGACCTGATCGTCGAGCAATCCCATCTCCTCGCGCAATACCTCGCCGATCAACAGCTCGGCGCGATTCGCGACGATCCCAACGCCGCCGCGCTCGCCCTCGATCTCCCGATCGGGTCACACCCGCAGGGCTACGAAGTGTGGGCAGACCCGTCGATGTTCGCGCCGCAGATGAGCGTCGGAGCTCCGCCCGACTCGTTCTTCGAGGACGGACAGAACTGGGGCTTCCCACCGCCGATGCCAGCTGCGATGCATGCGAGCGGCCACCGATTGTGGCGGCACCTGATCGAACGGGTCGGCCGCCACGCCGACATCTTGCGCATCGACCACGCCATGGCGGTGCAGCGCCTGTGGTGGGTGCCCGACGGCTTCTCCGCGACGCAAGGCGTCTACGTGACGTACCCGCGCGAGGAGATCCTGGCGGTGATCGCCGCGTCGGCCGCTGCCGCCGGCGTCACGATCGTCGGCGAAGACCTCGGCACCGTGCCGCCCGAAGTGTCCGAGGCGTTCGATCGGTGGGACGTACTCGGCATGTACGAAGAACAGTTCCACATGGACGACGATCAATTGCCGCACATCCCGGCGCGGACGGTCGCCGGAATTCGCACCCACGACATGGAACCGATCGCCGAACTCGTCGCCACCGACGACACCAGCGAATACCGAAGCCGACTGGGCGCGGCCCACCAGTGCGCGATCGACGACCGGTGGGACGCCGTGGTCGGCCAGATGCTGGTGCGCCTGGCCTACAGCGACGCGTACCTGGTGATCGCCGACCTCGACGACCTCATCGGTGAACGACGGCCCCACAACCTTCCAGGGCGGGTTGCTCCGGAGCTGTGGTCTCGCCGCCTCGACCGACCCACCTCCGAGATACTCGACGATCCCGACGTCCGACGACGGCTCGCCACCCTGGCGCGCCGGCGCGACGAAGCAGACGACACAGCGAGGAGCAGCACATGAGCACCGACCAACTCCACGGACACGCCGACGAACTCGACCGGTATCTGTTCAACGAGGGAACCCACCGATACCTCCACCGCCGCTTCGGCGCTCAACCCGCAGATGGCGGCTGCCATTTCGCCGTGTGGGCGCCGAACGCCAAGGCGGTTGCTGTGGTCGGCTCGTTCGACGGCTGGGAGCACGAACACCGTCTCGACCCCAGTGAATCGGGAGTGTGGAGTGGCTGGGTGGACGGCGCGGCGATCGGGCACTCGTACGTGTACCGCGTCACCACGCCGACAGGGTCCGTGGTGGAGAAATCGGATCCGGTCGGTGCTGCCACCGAAGAACCGCCGTCGATCAGGTCAGTGATCGCCGATCTGTCGTACGAGTGGGGCGATGACGACTGGATGGCGTCGCGACACGAACGGCTCGCGCTCGACGCGCCGGTGTCGATCTACGAAATGCACCTCGGTTCGTGGGGGCGTCACGTCACCGACGGCAAGCGCTTCCCCCGCTACGACGAACTGGCCGACCCGATCGCCGATCATGTGCTCGCCCACGGATTCACCCACGTCGAGTTGTTGCCGATCATGGAGCACCCGTTCTACGGGTCATGGGGGTACCAGACCACCGGGTTCTTCGCCCCGAGCGCCCGCTACGGCACGCCGCAGGACCTGATGCGGATGATCGACCGCCTACACCAGCGCGGGGTCGGGGTGATCCTCGACTGGGTGCCGTCGCACTTCCCGAACGACAGCCACGGCCTGTACGAGTTCGACGGCACGCACCTGTTCGAGCATGCCGATCCCCGCCAGGGATACCACCCCGACTGGCACTCGGCGATCTTCAACTACAGCCGCAACGAGGTGCGTTCGTTCCTGGTGTCGAGTGCGATGTGCTGGCTCGATCGGTACCACGTCGACGGGCTCCGCGTGGATGCTGTGGCGTCGATGCTGTACCTCGACTATTCGCGCAACGAAGGCGAGTGGATCCCCAACGAGTACGGCGGCCGTGAGAACCTCGACGCGATCGTGTTCCTCCGCCAGCTCAACGAAGCGGTCTACGGCGAGTTCCCCGACGTCGCCACGATGGCCGAGGAGTCGACGTCGTGGCCGATGGTGAGTCGCCCGACATACATCGGCGGTCTCGGATTCGGTTTCAAGTGGGACATGGGCTGGATGCACGACACGCTCGCCTACCTCCAGCTCGACCCGATCCACCGGCGCTGGCACCACGGCGAGATCACGTTCCGGTCGGTGTACGCGGCGAGCGAACACTTCGTGCTGCCGCTGAGCCACGACGAGGTGGTGCACGGCAAGGGCTCGCTGCTGGGCAAGATGCCCGGCGACGACTGGCAACAGTTCGCGAACCTGCGGCTGCTGTACGCGATGCAGTGGGCGCAGCCCGGTAAGAAACTGTTGTTCATGGGCAGCGAGCTGGCGACACCCTCGGAATGGAACCACGAGGGCACGCTCGACTGGTCGCTGCACGACGTCGACTCGCATCGCGGCGTACGCGAGTGGCTCGCCGACGTCAACAGGTTGTACGCGCGCGAGCCGGCGATGCATCGTGGCGACAGCGATCCGGGTGGCATTCAATGGGTGGAGGGCGCCGATGCCGACCAGAGCGTGTACGCCTGGCTCCGCAAGGACCCCACCGGCGAGGCCCGACCGGTGCTCGCCGTGTTCAATGCCACGCCGACCCCACGTCACAACTATCGCCTCGGCGTGCCTGTCGGTGGGCGCTGGGCCGAGTTGGCCAACTCCGACGCCGAGGCCTTCGGCGGTAGCGGCGTCGGCAACTTCGGCGGCGTCGACACCGTGCCGGTCGACTCGCACGGGTTCCACCAGTCAGTCGTGTTGACCCTCCCACCGCTCGGCGCCGTCTTCCTCGCGCCCGATTCGTAGCTGTTACCGATGGTGTCAGACACCAACGCAACACGGCTCGGCGCAACGGTCCTCGCGAACGGCCGAACGCGCTTCATCGTGTGGGCCCCCGAGGCCGCGAACGTCAGGATCTCGCTCGGGGTCGGACCCCAATCGGGATCGGTTGCTCTCGAGCGCGACGGCGAGTACTGGACGACGGTGGCCGACGGGCTCGGGCACGGCGACCGGTACTTCGTCGTCGTCGACGGAGAAGAACTGGCGGACCCGGCGTCGCGATGGCAGCCCGATGGCGTGCACGGACCGTCTGCGGTGGTCGACGAGTCGGTGTTCCGCTGGCACGACGACGACTGGACCGGGGTGGCACTCGCCGACACGGTGCTCTACGAGATGCACGTCGGCACGTTCACCGCCGAAGGCAACTTCGACGCGGCAATCCGCCATTTGCCCCGCCTGCAGGAGTTGGGGATCACCACGCTCGAGGTGATGCCCGTTGCCGCATTCCCCGGCAAACGCAACTGGGGTTACGACGGCGTGTTCCCGTTCGCCACGCAGCACTCGTACGGTGGCCCCGACGGGCTCGCCCGCTTCGTCGATGCCGCCCACCGGTTCGGGCTCGCCGTGGTCCTCGACGTGGTCTACAACCATTTGGGTCCGGAGGGGAACGTGCTCGGCCGATTCGGCCCGTACTTCACCGACGCGTACCGCACGCCATGGGGCGAGGCGGTGAACGTTGCCGGAGCCGGCAGCGACCACGTGCGGCGCTACTTCATCGAGAACGCCGTCGGCTGGATCCGCGACTTCCATCTCGACGGACTACGCCTCGACGCCGTACACGCGATCTTCGACCCCACGCCGGTCCCGTTCGTGCAAGAGCTGACCGCCGCTGTGCATGCCGCCGCTGGCGCTGCCGGAAGAACGGCGCTGGTGACGATCGAGAGTTCGTCGAACGACCCGGGCATCGTCCGTCCGGCCGACGACCACGGCTGGGGATGCGACGCCGTGTGGAACGACGACATGCACCACGCGTTGCGCGTCGCGCTCACCGGCCAGCGTCACGAGTACTACGCCAACTACACCGGTACCGCCGATGTCGCCAGGGCCTGGGAGCGGCGGTGGGTGTACTCGGGGCAGTACTCACCGGGCTTCCAGCGTCGCCATGGCGCTCCCGCCGACGACATCGACCACCGACGATTCATCGTGTTCGACACCAACCACGATCACGTCGGCAACACCCCCGCGGGCGCACGACTCCTCGCCGACGCACCACCCAACGATCCCCGCCATCGTCTGGCCGCGGCAGCGATCCTGCTGTCGCCGTTCACCCCGATGCTGTTCATGGGTGAGGAGTACGGCGAGACCGCACCGTTCCCCTACTTCGTCGACCACGGGGACCCCGAGCTCGTCGAAGCGGTTCGAGCCGGTCGCCAGCGCGAGTTCTCGGGCGCCGACTGGTCGGGCGAAATCGGCGACCCGGCCGATCCGGCGACGTTCGAAGCGGCGGTACTCGACGCAACGCTGGCCGAGCGCGAGCCACACAGGTCGCGGCTGGCGATGTACACCGAGCTGCTGCGGATCCGCCGCGATCATGCCGTGCTGACCGACCCCGCCGCCCAGCAGCACGTGTCGATCGTCGGCGATACGATCTTCGTGGTGCGGTCGACACCCGTTGCCACGGCGTCAGTGATCTTCAACTTCTCCGACGAGTTGGTCGACCATCCTGCACCCGACCCCGCCGACAACATCGTGTTCGACACCGACGACCACCACTGGGGCGGCCACGGTTACGACGCTGGCACCGTCAGCGCCTGGTCGGCGCGACTGAGCGTCCAACGTGACGGCTGAGGAACCACTGAGCGCTCGACCGCACGTGGTGATCATCGGTGGCGGTTTCGGCGGACTCGCTGCGGCGAGGGGGCTCGCGGACGCAGAGGTTCGGGTGACGGTGATCGACCGACGCAACCATCATCTCTTCCAGCCGCTGCTGTACCAGGTGGCGACTGCCGGTCTCGCCCCCGCCGACATCGCCCAGCCGATCCGGTCGATCCTGGCAGCGCAGGTGAACGCTGACGTCGCACTCGGTGAAGTGGTCGACATCGATCTCGACGCACGGGTCGTGCGGCTCGAGGATGCGGGCGAGGTTCACTTCGATTATCTCGTGGTGGCCGCGGGCACGACCCACTCGTACTTCGGAAACCCCGAGTGGGAGCAGTTCGCTCCGGGTCTCAAGACCGTGGAGGACGCACTCGAGATCCGACGGCGCGTGCTCACCGCGTTCGAGCGAGCGGAACGAACCGACGACGTCGACGAGCGGCGGGCGAACCTCACGTTCGTGGTCGTCGGCGGTGGGCCCACCGGTGTCGAGATGGCAGGCGCGATCGCCGAGATCGCCTTTCGCACCCTCAGCCACGAGTTCCGCTCGATCGATACCTCCACCGCGCACGTCATCCTGCTCGAAGGCCTCGACCGGGTGCTCTCCACCTACCCCGAGTCGTTGTCGACCAAGGCCGCCAACCAGCTACGCGCACTCGGCGTCGACGTCCGCCTCGGGGTGAAGGTCACCGGACTCGACGACCACGAGGTGCAGACCAGCGGGGGGGTCATCGCCGCGCGCACCGTCATCTGGGGTGCCGGCAACACCGCCTCACCACTGGCGTCGCTCCTCGGCGCGCCGACCGACCGAGCCGGGCGTGTTCAGGTCGCCGACGACCTGTCGGTTCCCGAGTCGCCACACCTGTTTGCTATCGGCGACATTGCCCATGCAACGTCGAAAGGCGCCACGGTTCCCGGGGTCGCCCAAGGCGCCATGCAGGGTGGCGCCCACGTCGCAGCGATGATCATGGCCGACCTCTCCGGGAAACCTCGTACGGCATTCCGCTATCGCGACAAGGGCGAGTTGGCCACGATCGGGCGATCGTCGGCCGTCGGCGTGATCGGGCGCCTTCGGTTGTCCGGGTGGATCGCTTGGATGGCCTGGTGGTCCGTGCACATCGTGTTCCTGATCGATTTCCGCAGCCGCTTCTCGGTGCTCCTGAACTGGGCGTGGAACTACCTCACGTTCCAACGTGGCTCGCGCCTGATCACCGGCCCCTGGCACCCCCGCACCACCGACTCCGACTCAGCCTGAGCCACACCACACACCACGTTCGTGTTGGATTTCCGGTGCCCGGTCCGCCAGAAATACAGCGCAAACCGGGGTTGGGGTCAGGCGTCGGTGCGGTCGAGGACGCCGACGGGGAAGGCGTCGAGCCACCGGGCGACCGGCACGGCGGTGCCGCCGGCCAGTTCCTCGTCGTGGTCGGCCAGCACGTTGCGCCAGGTGCCTGCCGGAAGCTGCACCGACGTGTCGCCCCACGATCCCATCGACCGCATTGCGGTCACCGTGACCACGAGTGGTTGCTGTGCCGAGTCTCCCGGTGTCGTCCGGGCGAACGCCAGCACTCGGTCGGCGTGGACGCCGGTGACCACCAGCGGCAGGTAACCCGCCGCACGACCGAACGCGGCCAGCCGCCGACGCCGCACAGCGAGTGTGCGTGTGATCACCACCGCCTTGGCTGCCTCGACATCGTCGCGGAGCCAGGCGCCCGGCCCGTCCAACGACGACGCTGCCTCGACGAGCGCGCGACGCTCGTCCCAGTCAGGTTCGATCCGATTGTCGGGGTCGACCAGCGAGTACGTGAACGACACTGTGCCCTGGTACAGGTCGGGCACTCCCGGGGCGGTCAGCCGCACGGCGAGCAGCGCGAGCGAGGCAGCCCAGCCCGGTCGCAGGATGCGGACAACAGCGTCGCCGAGCCCATGGTCGGCCGGATCATGGAGCAGCTCGTCCGCAAGATCGGTGGCCAGCGCGAGCAACGCCGCTTCATAGCCGTCGTCGGGTTCGGTCCACGACGTGTGGAGATCGGCTTCGCGGGTCGACTTCACGAGGTACTCGTGCATCCGCTCGGCCTCGATCGGCCAAGCGGCCACAGCGGTGTGCAGCGCGAGCAACACGGTCGCCGCGTCGACGCCATGGTCGTCATGGGAGTCGAACCACTGACGTACCACCGCGCTCCAGTCGTCGGCGATGTCGGCGAGCGCCAACAGCCTCGCTCGGACCCCTTCGGATCGTTTCGTGTCGTGGGTGGTGCCAGCGAGCATGGTGGTCGGCATCATCGCCTGCACCTCGGTGTGGTGGCGATGGAAGTCGTCGACGACTGTTGCGAACTCTCCAGGGGCACCGCCGACTTCGCACAGCGACGGCGCACGGAGGAAGCGGTAGAACGCACGATCCTCGGCACCCTTGGCCATCACTGGGCTGGTCAGCTGCTCCCAGCGTGTGGCGACCACCGGGCGGGCCCGGATCAGTTCGACGACCGACCCGATCGTGTCGGCGAGACCGTCTCGCGCGGCCAACGCACGATGGCGCGCGTCGTCGAGCTCGGTGATCGAGGGCGCGTCGTCGGGCAGATAGGTCCGGTACCGGTGCACCCCGATCGTCAACTCGACGAGCGCATCGCGGACCCGGTCAGCGGGCATCGCTTCGTCGGATTCGTCGATGACGAGTCGCACCAGCCGGTCGAGGTCGGGACGAAGTCCTCCGGCGAGCACCTCGCGCCGTGCCTGATCCTCGATCTCGGCGAACGATCGGCTGTCACCCGTGAGGTCGGTCCACAATCGGGAGAGCGGTTCCTCGGCGGCGGGGTCGAGGAACGTGTGCTCGCTGACCCGGATGTGTTCGTAGCCGGTGGTGCCGTCGACGGGCCACGAGGGCGGCAGCGTCTCGCCAGGCGCCAGGATCTTCTCGACCAGTAGCCAGCGGTCGTCGCCGATGCGCCGGCGCAGGCCGGCCAGGTACGCCTCGGGCTGGGCGAGGCCGTCAACGTGATCGACGCGGACGCCAGCGAAGGCCGGGTGGTCGGCGAGGCGGGCCGGGATCGTGTCGATCGCCTCGGCGACCTCGGGCTCCTCTGCGCGCACGGCGACGAGGTCGTCGATCGTGAAGAAACGGCGCACATTGCGAGCCGGGTCACGCCAACACTGCAGCCGGTAGTGCTGGCGTTCGACAGCGTCGATCACGTCGAGCTGTTCGGTGCCCGGTGCCAGCGGGAACCGGAGCGGGCCATACCGCAGTTCCGGTCCGCGATCTCCCTCACCGATCGCCAGACTGCCGTCGGCGAGCACGTCGTCGAGCGGGTCGCCGAGCTTTGGCACGATCACCCGGCCGTCGCCGGAATCCCAATCGATGTCGAACCACTTGGCAGCGTCCGACGACGGTCCGTCGCGCAGCATCTGCCACCATCGATCGTTGAGGTCCGCTTCAGCCACCGACATGTGGTTCGGCACGTGGTCGATCACCACGCCGAGTCCGTGGCTCGCAGCGGCATCCAACAGCTCGACGAGTCCCGCGTCGCCCCCGAACTCGGCGCGCACACACGTGTGGTCGACGACGTCGTAGCCATGCAAGCTGCCCGGTACCGCTTCGGCGATCGGCGACAGGTAGAGATGGCTGATACCGAGCGACACCAGATGATCGAACAATCCGACCGTGTCAGCGAATCCGAACGTCGGAGTCAGCTGGATCCGGTAGGTGGCCACCAAGGGGGCGCCGCCGTACAGGCTGTCAGCTCGACTCACCGTCACCCACTACCCCGATGCAAGCGAGGCCAACCGGTAGTTGTGCCGTTCCCCGCCGCCTGGCCCGTTCTCGTTGCGCGTTCAGACGAGGGCGGTGACGGCGGAACCCATCAGATCGACGAAGTTGTCGCAGTAGAAGCGCTGACGAATCTCCTCGGAGCGGTCGCCGAGGCTCTTCTCGAAGCGTTCGAATGGGCGACGCCCGCCCTCGACATGGGGGTAGTCGGTGTTGAACAGCAGCACGTTCGGCCCGATCTGGTCGGTGACCCAGCCGACGTCCTCGGTCGGGTACGGCGTCACACGAACCTGGCGTTCGACGAACTCGAACGGCCGCATCGACAGTTTCTGAAGGCGCTCCTCGTGGCGACCGAAGGCGGCCATCGCAGACTCCATCTGCTTCATCCAGCTCGGCACCCAGCTGCAGCCCTGCTCGATCACGCCGATGCGCAGGTTCGGGAACCGGTCGAGCACCCCGTCGAAGATCAGCGTGGCGAGGGTCTGCATCGGCGGGAACGGGATCGCCATGTAGTCGACCGAGCGGAAGTTCTCCTCGCCGCCGTGGAAGTCGGCTGGGATCGGCAGGCCGTTGTCGAAATACGCTCGGTCGATCAGGTCACCGGTTCCGCCGACGTGGAACACCACGGGGACGCCGGCCTCTTCGGCCTGACTCCACACCGGGTCGAGAGCGACGTGCGACGGCGAGTGGCCCGCCGGACACCCCGAGGCGACGAGCAGTGCGGCGGCGCCCATCTCGATCGCCTCGGTGGCCATGGCGCTCGATCGATCGAAATCGGCGAGCGGCACGTAACAGGTCGCCAGCAGGCGCGGGTCCACCGAGCAGAACTCGACCATGCCGCGGTTGTGGGCGCGTGCGGCGCCGTACGCGAGGTCGAGGTCGGGTTGATGTTCCCACTGGTACAGCCGACTGTTGTGGAACGTGTTGAACAGCAGCTGGCTCTGCACGCCGATGAAGTCGAGCACTCGGGGCCGATCCTCGGCGAGGAACGAACCAGTCGCCGCGAAGTTCTTGCGGTTCATCACGTCCACGTCTTCATTCGCGAGGAACTCGTCGGTGCGATGACGTTCGGCGAGACGGGCGAACACCTCGTCGATGCGATCCTGGTCGCCTCCCGATCGGGCGTGGGGGCCGCCGTCGCCGGTCTGGACGAGTTCGTTCGCATAGCCAGGTCGCCCGATGCGGTCCCGGATGTCGGGATCGGCGTGGTCGCGCAGCCAGTTCGGCGGCTCCATGATGTGTGCATCGGCGTCGTGGGCGACACGGTCGGAGATGTAGGCCATGGAACATTCTGTTCGATCCGGCACGGTCTGTTCGTATCGTTGTCCGCATCCCTCTCTGGAGCATGCGATGAACGACGACACGACCGACGACACGACCAGCCGCGACGACGACGCGATCACCCACGACGACGCCACGGCAGGCGACGAATCGAGCGAGGGCGTCAGCGGCTTCGCCGAACTCGGCCTTCGCGACGAGTTGCTCGCAGCGCTCGACGATCTCGGCTACGAAGAGCCCACGCCGATCCAGCGTGAGACGATTCCCATTCTGCTCACCGGGCGGGACCTGCTCGGTCAGGCGGCCACCGGTACCGGAAAGACCGCGGCATTCGCTCTGCCGGCTCTGCAGATGATCGATGCCTCGCGTCGCGTCCCGCAGGTGCTCGTGCTGGTTCCGACACGCGAACTCGCCGTGCAGGTGAGCGAGGCGATGTTCAAGTACGGCCGCGAACTGGGTGTCAAGGTGGTTCCCGTCTTCGGCGGACAACCGATCCAGCGGCAGCTGCAGGCCCTCGATCGCGGCGTGCATGTCGTGGTGGCCACCCCCGGCCGCGCGCTCGATCACATCGGGCGTGGGTCACTCGGGCTGGATGCGATCCAGACCGTGATTCTCGACGAAGCCGACGAGATGCTCGACATGGGCTTCACCGACGACATCGAGTCGATCCTCGAGAGCACACCAGACGACCGCCAGACCGTGTTGTTCTCGGCGACGATGCCATCGCGGATCACCTCGATCGCGAAGCGCTACCAACGCAACCCCGAGCGCATCACGATCGGTCGCCCCGACTCCGAACCGGGCGCCAAGGCGCTCGTGCGCCAAACGGTGTACGTGGTGCAGCGCGCCCACAAGCCCTCGGCGCTCGGCCGGATCCTCGACATCGAGGCGCCGAAGGCAGCGCTGGTGTTCTGCCGCACCCGAACAGAAGTCGACCAGTTGACCGAAACGATGAACGGCCGGGGTTACCGGGCCGAAGCGCTGCACGGCGGCATGGACCAGGCCCAGCGCGACCGCGTGATGGCTCGCCTGCGCGACGGCACCGCTGAACTGCTCGTCGCCACCGACGTCGCCGCCCGCGGGCTCGACGTCGACACGCTGACGCACGTGGTCAACTACGACGTTCCAGCGGCGGCGGAGAGCTACGTCCACCGGATCGGCCGAGTCGGGAGAGCCGGGCGCGAGGGGGTGGCGATCACGCTGGCCGAACCACGCGAACGCCGCGGCCTGGAGAACATCGAGCGGCTGACGAAGCAGAAGTTCGACATCGCCACGGTGCCGACGGTGGCGGATCTGCGAGTGCGACAGATCGAGATGACCGTCAATGCGGTGCGAGAATCGTTGACGTCGCTCGACCTCGAGGACTTCAACACCGTGTTGCACGCGCTGGCCGGTGAGGACAGCGAGCGCAACATCGCGCTCGCCGCGATCAAGTTGGTGCACGAATCGCGTGGAGCCACGATCGACGAACTCGAGATCCCGGACGCGTCCGACCGGCTGCGTGGCAAGCCGAACGACGGCAAGAAGAAGTTCGACAAGAAAGCGCCGCGCAATGCCGGCGAAAAGGACCGCGGCGGCAACAAGGGCCAGCGCTCTGGCGGGGCGGGCACGGCGTTCGTGCACGTGAGCCTCGGCCGTCAGGCCGGCGTTCGTCCGGGTGACCTTGTCGGCGCCATCGCCAACGAGACCGGTCTGGTCGGGCGCGAGATCGGCCCGATCCGTATCTCCGACGCGTACTCGGTGGTCGGCGTGCCCGAAGCGTCGGTCGAGCACGTGATCGACACGATGCAGTCGACCACGATGCGCGGCAAGCGCGCTCGGGTCCGCCGCTTCGTCGACTAACCGTCTGAGCGCAACTCCGCCCGGACGCGACAAACCCGCCTCCACGTCATCGGGGAGGCGGGCTCGTCGTCGCACCGAAGGGGTGGTCGGTGCTTGGGTGGGACGGTGTCTCTCAGTTGTGGTCGATGGTGCCCCGCCAGGCGCCGGTCGAAACCGAGCGGTCTTCGATGAATTCCTTGAACCGTTCCATGTCGCCCTCGAGCTGGCCACTCACGAATCCCACCTTGTCGGCGACGGTTTCGAGAAAGCCTTGGGGGTCGTAGTCCATCTGCAGCGTGACACGGGTGGTGTCGTCGTCGAGTGAGTGGAACGTGACCACTCCAGCATGCTCCGGCCCGTCGATCGTCTTCCACGCGACTCGATGGTCCGGAGTCTGTTCGGTGATGACGGTGTCGAATTCGCGGGTGACGCCGGCGATCTCGACCTTCCAGTGGACCTTGTCATCGGAGATCTGTCGGATCTCTTCGACGCCGCCCATGAACTTCGGGAACTCCTCGAACTGGGTCCACTGGTTGTAGGCCACCCGTACGGGCGCCTTCACGTCAACGGAATGCTGGTGGTCGTTGCCACTCACTTCTACTTGCCCTTGATCTTGTCGATGGCGTCGTTGGCCTTGTCCTTGACGTCGTCGACGGCACCTTTCATCTTGCCGGCGGCCTCATCCTTCTTGCCTTCGTTCTTGAGATCGTCATTGTCGGTCAGGTCGCCTGCGGCCTGCTTGATGCGACCGCTTGCCTTGTCGGCTTCTCCACTCATGGAATGCTCCTTCTGGTTGGGGTACTGGTACAGGGGTTTGGATCTGGTGATCGTGCCGTCCGTTACTCGGGCCTACCTCGAGAGCGGGCAATCCAAACGAAGATCGGCCGGTGACGCTCAGCCGAGTCGTTCGACGACGCACGCCGCCTCGCGCACGAGGCGCCTGGCGAGCACGACTCGGCTCGGCTCGTCGAGTCCGGGGAGGTCGCCGACTCGCACCGGGCGCCCGTCGCTCAGCGTCCGGAGCGCTTCGAGCGCAGTCGTCGGCAGCGTGAGTGTTCGATCGCCGAGGTGCACGGTGATGCGTTCAGGCTGCGGCGACCAGTGATCATGACCGCGCGGTCCGTCCCAGTGGCCGAGGCGTACGTCGACCTCGTCGACGGCGCGAGTGAGTGGTTCCGGCGCGACCCACTGGATCACCGCGTCGGCGTCGAGCTCGTCGACGTGCACGAAGGAAGCGAGTCGGCCCGCCCGGGGCGGACGTGCCAGGCGCCTCGACTGCTCGTGTTCGACGATCGTGCTGAGGTCGGTGGAACCAATGAGATCGAGCACGTCATCGAGCGCGGCGTCCAGACTCTGTTCGAGCTGATCACGATGAGACCGGTGGCGGTACCCGAGCGGAAGGGGCGCGTCGAGCGACTCGGGCCCTGCCCGAAGTATCCGTTCGATCACCTGGCGACGCGTCACCCGGATGATCCCGATGGTCAGGTGCAGCGACGTCTCGGTGGCGGTCTCGGCGCGATGGCGTGCGCCGCGCGGCACGTACAGCACGTCACCGGGTTTCATCGTGACGTCGCCGAGACCCTCGACCCACCATCGCTTGGAACCGTGTAGTTGCACCGCGAGCACGTCGTGGAGATCGGCGTGTTCGGCCAGCCCTGCCGCGGTGGGCGGGGTGAGGTAGGCGTTGGCTTGGACCGGGTGTGAGATCTCGTCTTGGAGGCGGGTGACGAAGGCCGCAACCGGCGAGATGGTGCGGTGGAGCGACTGCAACACGAGGGTTGACCCCTCGGCCAGTCGAGCAATCACCTTGACGGGGTCGACGACGTCGTCGAGTTGTCGGCCTCCGAGCCGCGTGGGTGAACAGAATCGTGTCGAAGCGAGCGGTGAGCCGTCGGCCACCATCCGAACCGCCGGGAGTCGGGCTCCGTTCGCCAGGAACTCGTCGACAGCACCGAGGGAGAGCACATCGGCGAACAGATCGTCGCCGCGTCCCCGGTCGCTGGCCCTCGTCACCAGTGGGCGGCGGCCCCAATACTGCGAAGCGAACTCTTCGACGTCGCCGACGCATCGCGACAGGAAAAACGAAGGACCGCCACTGCTCACGACATCCGGGCCCGGGACGGGGGCGGGACGGGTCCGCGCCGGGCTTCTCGGCGCCGTGTGCAGTGGCGGTCCAACAGGCGTCGATCGATCGGGATCGGGAGGAGCCTCCACGATCGACGCGTTCATGGGCGGCGTGCGGTCAGGCTTCGTCGCCGGTGTCGCCGCTGTGCTCGCCTGGGGCGTCGACGTTCTCGTCGCCCTCGGTCGGCTCGTCGCCGGTGTCCTCCGAGTGCTCGCCGGGTGAATCGAGGTTCTCGTCGTCCTCGGTCGGGCCACTCGTGATGTCGGTGTCGCTGAGGGATGCGTCGTTGCTCATGGGCAGCGCAGTACCCGGTCGGCGCTCGCTCAATCCTTGTTTCGCGAGATTTCTCGACGGCACCGCTCAGCGGTCGAAGTTCTCGAAATACCGGCTGGGGGTCGGCCCGCGTTGGCCCTGGTACTTCGATCCCTTGGCGCCGCGGCCGTAGGGGCGTTCTGCCGGGGTCGTCATCTGCATGAAGCTGACCTGGCCGATCTTCATGCCCGGGTAGAGCGTGATCGGCAAGCTGGCAACGTTGGCGAGCTCGAGGGTGATGTGTCCGTCGAAGCCGGCGTCGATGAACCCCGCCGTCGAGTGGATGAGCAGACCGAGCCGACCGAGCGACGACTTGCCTTCGACACGCCCGACCAGGTCGTCGGGAACGGCGATGCGTTCGAGCGTCGAGCCGAGCACGAACTCGCCCGGATGCAGCATGAACGGCGCGTCGGAGTCTTCGGGCAGCTCGACGAGTTCGGTGAGGTCGACCATGTCCTGTTTGACGTCGATGATGCCGCGCGTGTGGTTGCGGAACACTCTGAACAGGTTCGAGATGCGCACGTCGATCGACGATGGCTGGATCAGCGACTCGTCGAGTGGGTCGATCACGATCCGACCGGCGGCCAGTTGTTCACGAATGGTGCGGTCCGACAAGATCACGACCGCCCACGTTAGTGATGCCGTCTCGCTCCGCCCGAGTGCCCGACCAGCATGCCCCACGGTTGGGTGCGGTTTGCGGTGGGACGGGTCACCCGGAATGCAGCACGAACAACGCGGTGGGTGGCAGGCGCAGGCCGCTACGGTCGAGAAGGTGTACGTGCCGGGACCGAATGCGGTGGACGATCCGGTGGTGGTCCGGGATCTGCTTCGGTCGGCAGGGGTCGGACACCTCGTGAGTAGCACGTCGGAGGGCGCATTGGAGGCGACCGTGCTGCCATTCCTCATCGACGACTCGATGATCACGCTGCGAGCACACTTCGCTCGGGCAAACCCACACTGGCGGACGCTCGACGGTTCGGACGCGCTGGTGATCGTCCCGGTGTCCGATGCCTATGTGTCACCGAGTTGGTACGTGTCGAAGCGCGACGATCCTCGCGTCGTGCCGACCTGGAACTACGAGGTCGTCCACGTGCACGGCACAGTCCACGTCCACGACGACCCGGCGTTCGTCGAGTCCGTCGTACGGGCGCTCACCGACCTACGCGAGGCGAACCGTGTGGAGGAATCGTCGGGTCCTCCGGTCTGGTCGGTCGACGACGCACCGGCGGACTACATCGCACGCCAGCTCCGCGCCATCGTCGGCATCGAACTGGCTGTGACTTCTGTTGAAGCAAAGCGCAAGCTCAGCCAGAGCCGCACCGACACGGACCGGATCGGTGTGGCCGAGAGCCTCGACCTTGTCCCCGATTCGCGCGGGCATACCGTCGCCGTAGCAATGCGCTCGATCCAACTCGAACCGTGAAATTCCGGTCGGGATGTCCGGTGTGAGCGCCGACTCGGTGAGAATGGCCGAGTTGCACCCCTCTGGAAGGACATATACATGGCAAGCGCACTGATGGTGTGGATCGATCAGGACCTCTGCACCGGAGACGGCATCTGCTCGGAGATCTGTCCGGACGTATTCGTCGGACGTGACGACGGCCTGTGGGTCGTGAAGGAGGAGGCGTCGCACTTCGGCGAGACCATCGTGTTCGACGGTGCCGATGGCCCCGGACACGGCCCCGACAGCGGCCGCGGTGTCGCCCGCATCCCCGATTCGCTGATCGACCTCGCCGTCGACGCAGCCGAGGAGTGCCCGGGCGAGTGCATCATGATCGAGCCGTTCGATCAGGCCACCATCAGCAGCCGCGGCGCCTGACCCGGCGCCGACCGCGCCCGCTAGTCTGGGCGCCTCTGCGGATGTAGTTCAATGGTAGAACATCAGCTTCCCAAGCTGAATACGCGGGTTCGATTCCCGTCATCCGCTCCAATCGCAACAGCTGCATAAGACCAGCTCAGAGCCGCTTTCGGTCCGAACGCCGTTCCCCCGCAGAAATGCTACGGTGGGTTTCGTGCCTAGAACGTGCCTAGAACAATGCGCAACAGGGAGCACTCAGTGAGTGCAGCGCGGCAGTTCGGCACGATTCGCAGGCTTCCGAGTGGACGCTTCCAGGCTCGCTATTCTCACCTCGGCAAGCAGGTCGGAGCGAAAGACACCTTTGCTACGAAGTCCGAGGCTCGCCGTTGGCTGTCGGGTATCGAGACAGATCTGGCGCGCGGCGTTCACTTCGACGAGTCGGCTGGTTCGATCCGCTTCGGTGCATATGCGCTTCGCTGGCTTGAGGAGCGACCACTGCGGGTACGCACCCGGGATCTCTACGAGTCACAGCTGCGCAACTGGATCCTGCCGACGTTCGAGTCGGTGGCCCTCAACGACATTGTGACGCGTGACGTTCGGTCCTGGCGGGCACAGCTGCTCACAACTCACCTGGCGGAGAACTCGGTGGCGAAGATGTACCGGTTGTTTCGCACCGTCATGGAGACGGCTGTCGAAGACGGTCTGATCCGAGCAAACCCGGTGAAGCTCAAAGGTGCCTCCAAGGAGAAGGTCCACCTTCGGCCGGCGGTGACGTTCAAGGACGTGGTTCGCCTCGCCGAAGTGATCGAGCCTCAGTTCACTGCTCTCGTGTGGGCTGCGGCAACGTCGGGACTTCGCTACGGGGAACTGGCTGCGCTGCGCCGGTCTGACGTCGACCTCGAGACGAGACAGATCCGTGTTCTGAAGTCACTCGCGTTCGTGAAGGGTGTCGGGCCGGTCTTCGGACTCCCGAAGACCGAATCCGGTGAGCGAACGGTCTCGCTCGATCCGAACACGTTGGAGATCCTCCGTAAGCACATGGACGCCTTCACCGAGCCATCTCCCGATGCGCTGGTCTTTCGGTCGGTCAAGGGGAGCCCGCTCCTCAACCGCTACTTCCATCCGGCATGGACCCGAGCGAAACGCCACGCCGAGATAAACCCAGAGATCCGGTTCCACGACCTTCGCCACCTCGCCGGCACGACGGCGGCAAGCGCCGGCGCCTCCACGAAGGAGATCATGGCGCGCCTCGGTCATTCGACACCCGATGCATCACTCCGCTATCTCAAGGCGACGGAAGCCCGCGATGCCGAGATCGCTGCTGGCATGGGTGATCGAATCGCAAGGGAGCTGTTGTAGCTGGTGACCCGACGTCGTTTCGAATGAACCATCAACCTGCGGGACTTCGACCGACGGCCTTCAGCTGATCGGGTCGATGCGTTGACTGCCGATCCAGGCGTCGAGTTCGTACAGATCGAAGAAGAGGTACTTGCCGACCTTTGAGTACGGGATCCGCCGCTCAGCAACAAGTCGTCGGAGGTAGCACACCTTGCAACCGAGCCACTCGGCCGCCGTTTCAATCCGCACCCAGTGCGGTGGGAGTCGATCGGTTCGACCACGACTCTCATCTTTCTCGCTCATGCCGTGTTCCCAACTCTCTCGGCGAGCCCGGCGGGCTCGTCCATCACCAAAGATGGGGAAGCAGATGCAGGACCGTTTCACGGAATCTCCAGGATTCTGGTGAAGGTGACCTTGTAGACCTCTGCACCGGCGAACCCGACGTTGCCCGGCAGACCGTCGCCGTGAGATGAGCGCTCATCGCATCACAGATACGGCCGACGCACACTCGACACCCAAATGCCGTGCGCCCGTGTCGGAGAACCAAGAGTGGCTACTCGGCTCTCCAGATCCTGCGCGTCAATATGAGTGGTGACCCGTGAGGAAGATGTGCCGATCTGGGCGGTCGACAGCCGCTCGGCCTGCCGTTGTTATGCGCTGACGCAGTGGTGTCGTTGCGTGACGCTATGGGGACCAGTCCTGCTCAGTTCTCGAGGAGTGCCTCGACTTCGTCGAACGGGTCGGTTTCGATCGCACTCGAGCGGCTTCGCCGACACAGATCGA